>JBDUAJ010000037.1:0-16383 GCA_040004695.1 Nitrospirales bacterium
GGAATATGCCTGCACGTTCCCTTCATATCGAACTGCCAGCCGTGATACGAGCATTCGATCCGCTGGCCATCGAAGCACCCAAATGAAAGGGGCATGGCGCGATGCGGGCAAATATCCCGGAGTGCGGCGACACCGCCTTGTTTGTCCCGACAGATCACGAGCGGCATGCCGAGGAGCGTTTGGGCTTTCATCGCGCCAGGCCGGACAGCCGAGGAGAGCAGGGCGGGATACCAAAACCCGGTCAACGGCGCGCTCGCGTTCTGCCTCAAACTTGAGTCGGTCTGGTTCATCATTGTCCTAACGAGTTCGCCAAGTGTCAGCTAAGGTCTAGCCCGGACCATTCACGAATACCTACTGCAGCGGCCGATCCTCTCGCCCGGCGGGGTTTTTCTCGTTCGGGCTCCTCGACGGACCGCAAGTACGCCTGCGTCGCCCTCACTTGCGAAAAAGCGCCGCCGGGACTTCGGTCTCAGCCGCTTCGCGACGGCATTCATGAATAATCCGGGCTCACAGAGTAACGGTTGCATGAAGATGGGTCAAGGACAGACGAGTCCGATCTTCATGAGGGTCTAGTTTACAAAGCGCCGCCGGCTTCTTTACAATCCAGCATTCTACACTCCCATAAGAGACAATTCAGAGCCCATGTCGACCCCTCTTCATGAACAATTGATTACGCGGTTGTCGGAACACGGTGATCGGGATACCGCCGTAGCGATGGTGGACGAGCTTATCAGAGTGGCTGCACGGCCCGATGTCCTTCCCGCGGTGCTGGTTTTGCTCGATGAGTTGCAAGACCTATCCGGCAAAGCGTCGGCCTATGCCAATGAAGCATTTCCGGACATGAAGCGCCGACAGGTGTTTGACGCGGTCGTGCCTTGGCTGGATCTGGGAATTGCGTTGGCTGAGTCGTCGGGCGCAGTCGCGATGAAATATTTCAAAGAGAGCCCCTTGATTCTGGGATTGATCGATTCCGCGGCTGCCCGGCACACAGTGTTGGAACAGGCGTTAGAATTGGCTGAGCACGACGGAAATGCGGCCTTGGAGTTCTTTCGAACCGCGCCCGAGTTAGTGACCGTGCTTCCGCCTGCCGATCTTGCCTCATGGTGTGAAGTCGGCATGGAACTCGCCCGGTGGGATTTTGTGTTGGGCATCGAGTTTTTTCGACAGAGCCCTGCGGTGGCCAAAGCGATCTCACTTGATCATGTGCGGCCCTGGGTGGGATTCGGCACGAAGCTGATGACTCAGAATAGTCTGGGCAAGCCTGACTATATGGGTACCCTCGAGTTCTTCCGCAGCAGTCCGGCAATCTTCGGTGAGATCGATAGTGCCGCTGTGCGAAAACAGGTCATCGATCTCGGTTCGGTCCTGGCTCTTCGGGATCCGCAGCATGCTATTTCGTTTCTCGCAGAAAGCTCATCCCTGCTGCAGCGCATCGCCTCGGAAGAGTGGCAAGCCCGGATCCTGCACTATGCGGACTTTGTCGCGGAGCGGGATTCCGAAGCGACGTTGAGCTACCTGCGTCGCTGCCCCGAGCTGCTGGAATTGATCGGCACCGTGCCGTATGCGCGTGCGAAATTCGATGAGTGGTACAAGGGCGGCATGGAGGTGCTCGCGCTCAGTGTCGATGGCGGCCGCGCCTATTTCGCATCGGAAACCCACAAGGCGCTCGCGTCAATCGAACAGGCGATGAGCGGCATGCCGTTGCGTCGTGTGGCCCGTTCCCTCAAGCTCTTTGCTGAAGGCCTCTGCGGAACAGAGATCTTCATCCGTTCCCTCCCGGAGCCTGAGGGCCCTCCACTGAAGACAGCACGCCGACCGACTGTCAGTCCGGATGGGCGAATCATTTCCTTGCCCGGTATTCTGCGCCATTATCCAACACAAGATGAAAACGCTAGGCTATACACGGTCATGACGGCTCATGAGGCCGGCCATCTGGAGTTCGGGACGTATCATCTTCAATTCGACGGGCTGGCGGATCTGATCGCGGCAATTCAATTGCGGTATGCTCCGTCAACACCTGGATCTGTGATGACGCATGGGACCACATTGTCCGATGTGTTCGCTCTGTATCCGCAACCCGGCCTCATGCGCGATCTATGGATGATTGTCGAAGATGCCAGGGTTGAGCATCGGCTTCAACAGGAGTACCCCGGCCTTGCCCGGGATTTGTCATCGTTGGCTCAAGAGTCTGTGCAGACTCGCTCTTTGACGCACGGTATGACGGTTCGGGAAATGGTGGTGGATTGCCTCTTGTTGCTGTCGACCCAGGACCCACGCACCGTCCGCGTACCTGAGGCGTTAACCGGTGTGGTCGAGCAGGCGTGGAACTTGTGTCGCAGTATGTTCACAATAGACGCGACCGCTGCAGATGCCGTGCGTCTGGCCGATCGACTCTACGTCCTGTTAGAAGGCCTGGTCTCCGGTTCGCGTTCTGATCATGGACCAGAAGAGTCTGCGTCCGATTCAGAGATCAATGCGGGCTCACAAGCCTCGGAAGAAGTATCCAGGACGTACCGCCCCGTCACCAATTTGATGTATCGCGGCGACATGGACCCTGCCATGGTCAAGGATCGGACCGGCGAAGATGGTAGGGAAGACGACAAAGCGACTAATCCCGCAATAGGCTCTGCTGGATCGCACCCCAGTGCCGATCGCCCTCCGCATGCGGGTCGAGAATCGGTCAATGAACCGGCAGGCAGCAGTGCGCCTTCTCCGACGTTCACGGACGAGAGCCATGGTGAAGACGCACGGCCGACATTCGGGTCTCAGGACAGCCATGAATTTCTCTACGATGAATGGGATGGCGTGATTCAAGATTACCGTTCCGCATGGTGTCGGGTCATCGAGCGTACGCCGGTTGACACGGACAGCGACTTTGTCGATGCGACCATCGGCGCACATGGCGCGGAAATCCGGGTGTTGCGGCGCTATTTCGAAAGCCTTCGCCCGTCCGGCCTACGCCGGATGTTTGCGCAGGTGGACGGCGATGAGTTGGACCTCGATGCTACGATCCGGCGGGTCGTGGATCAACGTGCCGGCGTGGAGGCGTCCGATCGGATCTATGTTCGCCGCGATAAGCGTGAGCGCGAAGTCGCGGTGACGTTTCTGGTGGATCTCAGCGGATCAACCGGCCGGCAGATCGACTCTACCGATAGCCGGCGGGTCATCGATGTCGAGAAAGAAGCGTTGGTCTTGTTGTGCGAGGCGCTGGAAGCGATCGGGGATCAATATGCGATCTATGGATACTCCAGCCAGGGCCGCCGCCATATCGATTTTGTCATGCTGAAAGATTTTGACGAGCCGCTCAATCGCTCCTCGTCGCGCATCGGTGGGTTGAGGCCGCTCCAACAGAATCGCGATGGGGCGGCGATCCGGCACGCGGCGCGCAAATTACTCAATCGTGAGGCGCAGGTGCGATTGCTGGTGCTGATCAGCGATGGGAAACCGCTCGATGACGCCTATGTGGATGAGTACGCGTTGGAAGATACCAAGATGGCGCTGCAAGAAGTTCGCAGGCAGGGCATTCATCCTTTCTGTATTACGGTCGATCGGGATGCGGATGAGTACGTGAGGCGTATGTATGGAGACGTGCGCTATCTGGTGATCGATCATGCCGCGGCGTTACCGGACAAGCTGCCGCGCATCTATCAACGGCTGACGGCCTAGTACGATGCTGAAAAAGGCACTCTACTTCGTTGGATATTATGGAACCCGGCCGCCTCACCATCTCGGCGGCGCGCACAAGCTTGGCGCTCTTTATTCATCGCGCCGTGCGCCCTCAACGTACCCCAGAGGGTACGCCTGCGGTGTTGGCTTCGCCTGCGGCCTCGTAGACTGATCTTTTTGAGCATCGTAAAGACAGAGACACCAAAGAAAGAATAATGGCAGATCAATCTCAAGAAATCGTTCCTCCATGGCTGAATAAGCTCTTCACGGGACACCAGTATCCGTATGTGCGCCGATTGGCCAAATTTGCCAATAAGGTCGTGCCTGGTGAGGAGCGTGGCGAGCCGACCAAGGATGAAATCAACGCCAAGTTTATAGAAGTTTTTCCTCGCTGCTGGGTGAAGATTTTGGAAGAAGTGAAATCCGGCATGATCGTGACATTTATTGAACTCGGGACTTATCCAGCAGGCGGGTTTCAAGAGCTGATCGATCATCCCGAAGACTTTCTGGCGAAGACCTACGGAAAGAAGAAAATTAAAGTGAATTTCTATGACGGCGAGAGTTTCGTCTGCACGATTAACTTTAAGGTCGCCGGGTGGACAGGGCATGGGGAGCACTGAACAACGTTAATTGTTAACCGTTAATCGCGTAGATCCGGATTGAGCAATAAACCAATTACTTAGTTCTTCATTTATCTCAAATTGCGGTTAACGAATAACGATTAACGAGGTTGTTATGCGGCAGAAGATCACAGTAGTCGGCGCCGGCAATGTGGGGGCCACGGTGGCTCAGCGGTTGGCCGAGAAAGATTATTACGACGTCATTCTTGTCGATATCGTCGATGGCGTTCCCCAGGGCAAGACGCTGGATTTGTCCCAGGCAGGCCCCATCTGCGGGTATGATTCTCAGCTGCAGGGCTCAACGACGTTTGACGGGACCGATGGATCGGCCATCGTCGTCATCACGTCCGGCGTTCCGCGCAGGCCGGGGATGAGCCGGGATGAGCTGCTCGCCACCAATGCGAAGATCATCCAAGGTGTCGTAAAGGAAGCGACGAAGCGATCGCCGGAGGCCATATTGATCATGGTCACCAATCCTCTGGATGCCATGGCCCATGTCGCCCACCGCGTCAGTGGCTTTCCGAAAGAGCGTGTATTGGGCATGGCCGGCGTGCTGGATTCTGCGCGATTCCGGTCGTTCATTGCCGCGGAACTGGACGTGTCGGTCGATAATGTGCAGGCGATGGTGCTGGGCGGCCATGGCGATACGATGGTGCCGCTGATTCGCTATACGACGGTCGCCGGTCGACCGATCGGCGAGTGGCTACCGAAAGGACGATTAGAGGCCTTGATCAAACGGACCCGGGATGGCGGCGCGGAGATCGTCAATTTATTGAAGTCGGGGAGCGCCTATTACGCGCCCTCTGCGGCCGTGGTGGACATGATTGAGGCCATCCTTAAGGACCAGAAGAAAATATTGCCCTGCGCCGTACGGTGTGACGGCGAGTATGGCATTCGCGGGTTGTTTGTCGGAGTACCGGTCAAGCTTGGTCAGCGTGGCGCCGAAGCGGTCATTGAATACGAACTCACGCGGGACGAGCGAGCGGCGCTCGATACATCGGCCGCGGCCGTCAAAGAGTTGTGTGCCGCCGTGGACCGACTCGTGTCGTAAACATTGACAAGGTGATTCACCGTACGGTAGACACTGGCTCGTAGCATGAGCACTGAACCGAATAGGGGACGATGATGAAATTTCTCGAAGATGTATACAAGACGATCGGTGTCGGATTTGCCGTGACGGCTGTATTAGTGGTGCTGTGGCTGGCCATGGTCGGCGGAATGCCGGAGGCCGGTGTCTGGATTGAGCAGATCTTTCGATGGACGCATTTTCTGGCCGGTATCACCTGGATCGGATTGTTGTATTTCTTCAATCTGATCAACGCCGGTTTCTTGAAGTCATTGGACGGCGCTCAGAAAGGCGTGGTCATCCCGCGCCTGATGCCGAACGCGCTCTGGTGGTTCCGTCACGGGTCAACCGTGACCGTGCTGGCGGGCCTTGCCTTGATTTTCATGTTGCATCCGTCCTTATCCGGAACGGGCGATAAAGCCATCTGGATCGGGGGTCTCTTGGGCATCATCATGATGATCAATGTGCATGCGATCATCTGGCCCTGTCAGCGTGAAATTATCCGTATGACCAAGGAATCGGCCGAGACCGGCAAGCCGACCCCCCCCGAAATGGCCGCGCTCGGACGGAAGGCGTTGCTGGCTTCCCGCGTGAACGTGCTGCTCTCCATCCCCATGCTGTTCTTTATGGGAGCCGCCGCGCATTTCAAGTGAGGACGGTGATGTGTGCGCGTCGGCCTAGTGAGGCCGACGCGTTATCACACGGTATCGGCGACTGATTGAACGCACGCCTCTATCCTGCCTGCCGCTACGCCCGATCGTTCGAACGATACTGAAGCTCGCGGTATGATAGAAAGTCCCCCAGCATCTCGTTCCCTGCAGGCCTCTGAGCAGACACGGCAATAGCCCCTCCAGCCAAAAGGCCTATTGCAGCCGAGTCTCTGCCGCCAAACGGCCTAAGAGCTTGAGAATAAGGCCTATTTGGCAGTGCGACGGCTTGACGCTCGCCAAGCCGTCCCTTATAGTAAACATTCCCCATTTGGTCTGATTGTGGGAGAGACACGTGAACGCCAACGGAGCACGACTGTTACAAAAACTCGAAGGCCATCCTAGCGACATCGAAGCGTATATCGGTGCCGGAGGATATCAAGCCTGGCAAAAGTGTGTCCAAGGGATGTCTCCGGAGTCGATTGTCAACGAGCTCAAACAGTCAGGCCTCCGAGGTCGCGGCGGAGCGGGCTTTCCGACCGGCATTAAGTGGGACAAGGTTCTCAATCACCGCATTAAGGAGCGCTACTTCGTCTGTAATGCCGGTGAGCATGAACCCGGCACCTTCAAAGACCGGTATCTACTGAAACTCTACCCGCACCAGCTGCTGGAAGGGTGTTTGATTGCTGCCTTTTCGGTGAACGCCAAGGCCTCATTTATTTATGTGAATCATGAGTACCATGAAGAGCAAGCCAATCTGAAAAAGGCCATTGAGCAGGCGAAGGCGAAGGGGTTTCTGGGGAAAAATATTTTGGGGACCGGTGTCGATATGGATATCGAATTGTTTTCGGGGCACGGCAGCTATGTGGCCGGCGAGGAAACAGCGATGTTGGAATCGATGCAAGGGCGGCCGGCGATGCCTCGACAAAAGCCGCCGTTCTACCCCACGGATTTCGGTCTTTACGGAAAACCAACGCTGGTGAATAACGTCGAAACCTTATGCAATATCCCACGCATACTGCTGAAGGGGGCCGGTTGGTTTACCCAAGTCGGCACGGAGAAATGTCCCGGGACCATGATGTTCTCGCTCAGCGGTGCCGTCAATACACCAGGCGTCTATGAAAGGCCTATGGGCATCACCATTCGACAGCTCATCGACGAATGCGGTGGGGGTGTTCCAGGTGGGCGAACAGTGAAAGCGGTATTTCCTGGCGGCCCGTCGTTTTCGATGGTGACGGCGGACCAGTTGGATTTGGCGATGGATTTTGATTCCCTGAAGAAAGCCGGCACGGGGCTCGGTTCAGCGGGCGTGATCGTCGTCGATGATGCCACCTGCATGGTCGCGCAGACGTTAAAGTTTTCGAATTTTTTCAAAGGTGAAAGCTGTGGACAATGCCCATCCTGCCGCATGGGGACCATTAATTTGGCGACCCTGATGACGAAGGTGGAGAATGGTGAAGGCACTCAAAAAGACCTCGATAGCTTGTTGCAGCTCTGCGGATTCGTCAAAGGGACGGGTTACTGCACGCTGGTGACTGGTGCGGCTGTCCTTGTCCAAAGCAGCCTACGGCTATTCAAGCATGAGTTCGAAGAGCATATCGCGTTGAAGCGATGTCCCTATCAGCCTGCCGGCCTCGTGGCCGGCTCTCATGCCTAGGCGCAAAGGTGATCATTCTCTTGCTATAATGTCGGATCATGCCAAAAGTCACATTTCTTCATCCTGAAGGAAAAAGCGGGGAGGTGACACGTGGTCTATCCTTGCTTGAAGCGTCAGAGGCCTTGGGATTTACACTGAATCATGACTGTGGTGGAAATGCCTCGTGCACGACCTGCCGCGTAGAAGTTCAGGTGGGCGAAGAGAATTTATCTGAAATCGATTTTGACGAGCAGGACCTTCTGGATCGTGAAGCGCTTTCAGAACGATGGCATCGACTCGGATGTCAGGCTCGTGTACTCGGCGATGTGGTTGTGCGCGTGCCGGAACAGAAGTGGGAAGCTCCTGGGTCGGCGGATCAGGAGAAGGTTGAGGAGTTGCAGCGGACATTAGCGGAATTAGGAAAACCTCGTTCATAAAGGAGAGTCACGATATGGTTACGATTACACCAATGGCGGAACAGAAGATTAAAGAATTGATGCAGGAAGAGAAGGACACCGTGGGCCTGCGCGTGTACGTGCGTGGAGGCGGCTGCCATGGCTATCAATACGGCATGGCCTTCGAAACGAAGATCGGCGAAGATGACAGCATCATTGAAAAAGGCGATGTCAAGGTGATCATGGATTCACAGAGTGCGCCTCTCCTAAGCGGTGCGGAAGTCGATTATGTCGATAGCCTTCAGGGGTCTGGCTTCGCGATCAAGAATCCACAAGCCAAAACGACCTGCGGCTGTGGAAGCTCGTTCAGCGCATAGATTCCGTCTGTCATTGTGGGCCGGCCTCTCATGGATTGGGTGAGTCCGGCCCATTGTGTTACAGGCTCGATGCCAAGCGACGAAGATGGATGAAAGCTATGCCTGAAACCGCCACGCTGACCCGTCGCTATAAATTTTCGGCTTCGCATCGCCTCCACTCTGCGTGCCTGTCTGCTGAGGAGAACGCGAAGATCTTCGGCAAATGCAACAATGCCAATGGACATGGTCACAATTACCAGGTCTATGTCAGCGTGAGAGGATCTATCCAGCCGCGGGTCGGCAGGGTGACGGATGTCGGGGCGCTTGATTCCATCGTGACTGAAGCCATCGTGAATCGCTTCGATCATCGGGATCTCAATCTCGATCCGGCCTTCTCCGATCGGACTACGACCGGTGAAAATGTCGCGCGGTTGATTTGGGATCTGTTGGCGACCAAAATTCAGGGCAGTACATTATACAAGGTTGGGTTAGTGGAGACGCGCGACAATTATTTTGAGTATTTGGAGCGGCAGGGGTAACGTCTGTGCTCCCGCACGCGCACGATAAGAATGTGCTCCTTCGGGAAGGGGAGCGTCTTGGCGCTCCTGGGGTGGATGGGTGAAATAGAGTGCGCAGTGGAGTGATCCCTGCCGCTCCGACAGTATAGGGTAGAGGAATATAAGGTAGGTCGATGAGCACGCGGACAAAAAAGTCGATGCAACGGACGGTTGATGTGCGAGGCAATGGGCACCCTGCCGAATTGGAGGATATGGTCGAGCGGATGCTCGTGATGTTGGGCGAAGACCCGAAGCGGAACGGGTTGCTCAAAACGCCGGAGCGGGTGGCGAAGGCGCTTCAGTTTATGACGGCCGGGTACACGCAGAACATCGACACGTTGCTCAACGGCGCCCTGTTCCCGATTGAGTATGACGAGATGGTGATTGTGAAGGATATCGACTTCTTCAGTATGTGCGAACACCATCTGCTTCCGTTTTTCGGACGATGCCATGTTGGGTACATGCCGAACAAGAAAGTTGTCGGGTTGAGCAAGATCCCTCGGTTGGTGGATGCCTTTAGCCGCCGGCTGCAGGTGCAAGAGCGACTGACAGTGGAGATTGCAGAAACCCTTCAATCCAAGCTCAAGGCGAACGGTGTGGCCGTCGTCATGGAGGCCCGCCATCTGTGCATGATGATGCGCGGCGTGGAAAAACAAAATACAGTGGCTGTCACCAGTTCCATGTTAGGAGTGTTTCGGAACCAACTGCAGACTCGCGAAGAGTTCCTCAAGCTCATCAACCACGCCTAGTCCTTCAGCGCGATCCAAGAAATAATTGAGTAATAAAGTAACTGAGTAATTCCCAGCTCATTCAATTACTCAATTGCTGATTTATTTAATTACTATCCCAGCAATTTCTTTTAAGAACGAGAGCACGGACTGATTAAAAGCCTCCGGTGCTTCAAGGTTCGACAAATGGGCGGCATCCGGAAGTACTGCCAGGTGAGCATCCGGTATGCGCTCGGCCATGAGTCGAGCATCGGACGGAGGCGTCCCTTGATCCAGTTCCCCGACCAGGAGGAGCGTCGGCCGAGCGATCTTTGCCAGGAGTCGAACTGAATCGGGGCGCTCAGCCATGGCCCGTAGATCAGCCACAATGGTTTCAACTGGATTGTGGAGAATCATGCGGCGTACTTGTCCAACAAGCTCATGATCTGTCTTGATCGTGTGAGCGCTGAGCAATCGAGGCATCATGATGTCTGCAATGGCGTTCGCTCCTTGAGTTTCCGCGGTGCGGATCATCTCAAATCTCCCTGCACGGCCGTCGGGCGTATCGGCCTGTGCGCGTGTGTCGGCCAAGACCAGGCCCTTCACCCGATCGGGATAGAGTCGGTAGAAAGCCATGAGGATATATCCGCCCATTGAGAGCCCGACAAAGATGGCCTCTTCGATATGAAGATGGTCCAGAAGATGTTTAATATCGGTGGCTAAGTCTTCGAGTGTATGCGGCGTAAGGCCCTGACTCGATCCTCCATGCCCCCGTAGATCGATTGCGATGGTTCGGAAGCCTGCAGAGAACGGATTGATTTGCGGTTCCCACATCGTGCGATTGAGTGGAAAGGCGTGGAGCAGCACGATCGGTGTGCCGGTTCCCTCATCGGTATATTCCAGGCGAACGCCGTTGACCTGTGCGTCCATAGGCTCCTTCTGATCACGTGGCAGCGTATCGCTGTGACTAACATAGGGCATCAAATCGCGTCAAGCTTTCCACGAAAAGTTGCGGTGTAGTTTGCATGCCTTGTACAATCCGGTGAGCGTCAATGGAGAAGCCTGCCATGGGAAAACAGCCTTCCGGACCCTCTCTCTTTCACGTACCAGAATCCACCGATCACAGCGGCGCGCCGCTCGCCGAACGGATGCGCCCCCAGGACTTTGCCGATTTCTTTGGGCAGGACGAGATCGTCGCTACGGATCGGCCGCTGCGACGCGCCATCGAGAGCGATACGCTGTCTTCCGTCATTCTCTGGGGGCCTCCCGGCACCGGTAAAACGACGCTTGCCAAAATCATTGCCCACCTTACGAAAGCCGAATTCGGCCAGCTCTCTGCCGTCACCAGCGGGATTGCCGATCTGCGAGAAATCGTGAAAGCGGCCGAGCGGCGTCGCGCCACTTACCAACAGCGCACCATCCTCTTTGTGGATGAGATCCATCGCTTTAACAAGGCGCAGCAGGACGCGTTCCTGCCCCATGTGGAGCAAGGCACGATCATTCTCCTGGGCGCCACGACGGAAAATCCGTCATTTGAAGTGATTGCCCCGTTGCTGTCTCGCTCGATCGTGGTGGTGTTGCAACCGATTTCAGATGAGGCGATGGGCCGCATCATCGATCGGGCCTTGACGAATACCGAGGTCGGCCTCGGCCAGTATCGCGCCGAACTGACCGATGGCGCACGCCGCCGCTTGACCGCCTTTGGCAACGGGGATGCTCGTTTGGCTCTGACGGCGCTGGAGTTTGTCGTCATGCACACACCGCCCAGTCCAAATGGCCGTGTCTCTGTGACGGAGGCGGCATTGGATGCCGCGATGCTCAAGAAGGCGCTTCGATACGACCGGGGCGGTGAGGAGCATTACAATCTGATTTCGGGCTATATCAAAAGCCTCCGGGATTCCGATCCGGATGGCGCGCTCTACTGGTTGGTCAGAATGTTGGAGGGAGGGGAGGATCCCAAGTTTATTGCACGGCGGATGGTCATCTTTGCGTCTGAGGATATCGGCAACGCCGATCCACAGGCCTTACTCGTGGCTACGGCTGTCTTTCAGGCGGTCGAGCGAGTGGGGCTTCCCGAAGCGCAAATCAATTTGGCGCAGGGGACCACCTATTTGGCGACGAGCCCAAAGGACAATGCCTCGTATGTGGGCCTCCTTGAGGCCCTGCAGGATGCCCGTGACTTCGGTAACCTTGAGGTACCTTTGCACCTGCGCAATGCGGTGACATCGCTCATGCGGGATATCGGCTATGGGCGGGGCTATCGATATGCCCACGATGATCCGTCAGCCTCTACGGATCAGGCCCATTTGCCTGAAACACTCAAGGGAAAGCGGTATTACCGGCCGAAGCCAAAATAAATGGCAAAAAAGTTGTCATGCAATGCGATTTTTCAGAGAAATACCCCCTAGACAAAACTTGTAAACAGCGATACTCTGAAACGTATGGGGCAAAATACTAAGGCTGATGACCGTCGACGTCAACGCCGGGTCACCCTCGTTGGGCCTGCGTTGATCACAGCCGCCAGCCGGTCCGGGCGGGCTCTAAGCGCCGTCCTCGATAACGCCAATCGGCTGGGAGCGGGCTTTCATGCCCGGGAACAACTTCAGGTCAACGACACCGTGTCCGTGTCGATTGCGTTTCTGGATCAGGAAGGCGATGAACAGCAAGAAAAATTGACGGGGACGGTAGCCTGGGTGAAACCGTGGGAAAAGGGGTTTCTCATCGGGGTGGTGTGGGACCAGATGATCACGAAGGAACTCAATCGCTGGCTATATTCCTATCTCAATGAAACCTTGAAAGAAATCGCATAGCAGCTGCCGAAGAACTCATCCAACTTCGTTCTCGTCTCGAAAAAATACTCAACGTGTCCTACAGGTAAACTTCCAGTGTCTTCTCGCCTGCGGCTTGATGGCTGATTTTTTTCTCAATGTCGGTTTCACCCTGCAACTCCTAATTTCTGTTTGACAGTCTCCAACTCTTCAGACAACGCACTCCATCGCGCCGTCAGTCGTTCCAGTTCGGCTTTCCATTGCCCCTGCTCGAGATGTAAGGTGTGCCATTGGTCCTGTTTTTCGTAGACAGCAGGGTGGGCTAATTCTTGATCCCGAGCCTTCAGGCGGGATTCCAGTTCGACGATCTCGGTTTCAGCTCGAGCAATCTGCTTTTCTAAACGAGCCTGAGCTTTTGACATGTCCCGACGGTCGGCGGCTGCGGATCGGGTCGGAGTTCCTGATGACGGAGCACTCTTTATGTCCGAGTGCGAGGCATGTTTCTGAGTGAGTGCGACATCCTCCTGATTCCCTTTGATGGATTCCAATTCCTGGGCGCGTTTCCATAAATAGTACTCGTAATCGCCGGAGTAATTGCGGGCGTGCCCGTTGTCGATCTCAACGACGCGCGTGGCCACACGATTGAGAAAGGTCGGGTCATGAGAGATAAACACAATCGTGCCTGGAAAATCGGTCATCGCATCGGTCAGCACATCAACCGAAGCCGGATCGAGGTGATTGGTCGGCTCATCCAGCAGCAGGGTATTGGCGGGCTCGATCAACATACGGGAGAGCGCCACGCGATTCCGTTCGCCGCCACTTAGAGCTTTGATCGGCTTCTTCTGATCCGGCCCGGAAAAGAGAAAGGCCCCCGCAATGCCGCGAAGGAAATTCACCTCGGCTTGATTGGAGACTTCAGTCAATGACTCTAAAATTGTATGTTCTGCATTAAGCGTATCCGCTTGATGCTGCGCGAAGTAATGGATGGTGACCCCGTGCCCAACGGTGCGTGTTCCTTTTTCGAAGGGGAGTACTCCGGCCAACATCTTCAGGAGCGTGCTTTTTCCGGCTCCGTTCTCCCCGACCAGCGCAATGCGTTGGCCACGTTCGACTGAGAAGTCCAGGTTGCCATAGACCACTGTCGATCCGTAGCTTTTCGCGATACCGCGCAATTCGAAGACGTGCCGACCACTCGCCGGAGGGAGGGGAAATTTGAAGCGGACGCGTTTCATATCGCGAGTCAATTCGATCCGCTTGACCTTGTCCAACTGTTTTAATCTGGATTGAACCTGACTCGCCTTGTTCGCCTGATAACGGAAACGGTCGACAAACTTCTGCACCCGTGCAATCTCTTTTCCTTGCCGCTTGGCGGCGGACTCCTGGTGCGCGTCACGTTCCGCGCGCAGTTCCACAAACTTCGAGTAATTTCCTCGGTATTCTTGAATCGCCTGCTCGCGAATGTCCCAAATGTGCGTCACGATACGATCGAGAAATACTATGTCGTGGCTGATGACCATGATCGTCATCGGCGATTGGAGGAGAAATTGCTCGAACCAGGCTTGCGTTGGTTTGTCCAGGTGGTTTGTCGGCTCGTCCAACATGAGCACGTCGGGGTCGGAAAGTAGTAGATGGGCCAAGGCGACTCGCATGCGGTAACCGCCGGAAAGCGTCTCAACGGGGCGACCGAAATCCTGTTCACCGAACCCCAGCCCGGATAGAATACGCTTGGCCTCATGTTCAGGATATTGATTCCGATGTGCGGCATCCAGAATCGTTTTGCCGGAGAGCGTTTCTAATTCTTGAGGGAGATACCCAACGCGGAGACGAGGACGCTTTCGGATGATCCCTTTATCCGGCGATTCTTCCCCCAGAATCATCCGAATTAATGTGGTCTTCCCGACGCCATTCGGTCCCACGAGTCCCGTGCGTGTGCCTGGGCGCAAATGAGCGGACGCATCCCTAAAAAGAACACGCGATGCGAATTGTTTACTGACGCCTTCAATTTGGAGCATAGTGTTTGTGGGGTGTAAGACCCCTCGCCACGTATTACAGGTTCAATGTTGAATACTGAATTGGCGGGAGGGTGAGTGTGAAACTCAAAACTTACAATGCACGATTAACCATGGCTGGGTTCAAGCTCTGATAAAAATTGGTGGAGCTGGCCGGGATTGAACCGGCGACCTCGTGAATGCCATTCACGCGCGCTCCCAACTGCGCCACAGCCCCACTTGAACTCGTCCTGAATACCGCATGATCGACAGTGATCGTCAACATGACAAACGACCTGGATGCTACCATTGCACCTCATGATGAGTCAACGCCGACGCATTTAGCCCTTCTCCATTCCACCGCCTCGTGTGTCGATTTATAGGAATGACTTATCTTGACAAAGTCCGTACAGCGTCCCTAGTATGAGGTCGGCGCGGCTCTGGCTCATCTTGGTCAGGGCTATTTTTTTGTATGAGTATTCCGCGAAAGGCTAGTACCGCACATGCCTAACCTCGTGATCATCGGGACGCAGTGGGGGGATGAGGGTAAGGGGAAGATTGTCGATATCCTCGCCCGTGAAGCCGATGTCGTGGTGCGCTATCAGGGCGGATCAAATGCTGGTCATACGGTCATCAATGATCGCGGCACATTTATCTTTCACCTGATCCCATCCGGCATTCTGTATCGCGGCACCATGTGTTTAATAGGAAACGGTGTCGTGATCGATCCCGCGGCCCTCATTGAAGAACTCGATCACCTGCAGGCGAAGGGAATCAGGATCGCGAGCAATTTTGCGGTTAGTGGACGTGCGCACCTGATCCTTCCGTATCACAAGGCCATCGAGAAGGCGAACGAGCAGTCCAAAGGCTCTCGACGGATCGGCACCACTGGTCGAGGCATCGGCCCGTCGTATGCGGATAAGATGTCGCGCATTGGGATTCGTGTCGGCGATTTGTTCAATCCATCCCTCTTCCGCCAGAAGCTGGAAGAGAATCTCGTCGAGATCAATTGGTTTCTTGAGCGGCTCTATCGGGTCGACAAAATTGAACTGGAGAAAGTCTTCCAACAGTATATGACCTATGCCGATCGGTTGAAGGACCATATTGCCGACACGTCCATCTTACTCAGTAAGGCGATTAAGCGGGGACAGAACATCTTGTTTGAAGGCGCGCAGGGCACGCATTTGGATGTCGATCTCGGGACCTATCCCTATGTCACGTCCTCGAGTTCCACGGCCGGTGGAGCCTGCACAGGCACCGGTGTGGGACCAACGGTGATTGACGGCGTTTTGGGTATCACCAAAGCGTATACGACCCGAGTGGGGAGTGGACCCTTTCCCACTGAATTGACCGATGCGGTGGGCGGGGGACTGCAAGAGCGCGGCAAAGAGTTCGGCGCCACGACCGGCCGTGCCCGGCGCTGCGGCTGGTTCGACGGCGTCGTCGTACGGTACGCCACGCGCGTCAACGGGCTGACTTCATTGGCGGTCACCAAGCTCGATGTCCTGGACGGCTGCAAAGAATTGAAACTGTGCACCGGGTATCGTCATGATGGGAAACTGTACCGGGAAATGCCGGCTGATCTCGATGTCTTGATGGCCTGTGAACCGGTGTACGAAGTGATGCGCGGATGGACCACGTCCACGACAGGAGCCACGTCCTATGCGAAGTTGCCCCGTGAGGCCAAACTCTATCTCAAGCGGATCGAGGAATTGGCCGAGTGCCGCATCGATATGATTTCCACAGGATCCAAACGCCAGGAGACCATTATCGTGCACAATCCACTCGCGCCAGCTCGACGGAAGACGACCACGGCGCGTAAACGCTGACATCTGATATGAGCCCGTAAAGAGATTGACAAGTTCCTCCCTTCGGTGCCAGCATTCCCACACGGTGAGCCGGTAGCTCAGTCGGTAGAGCATCGCCCTTTTAAGGCGAGGGCCCTGGGTTCGAGTCCCAGCCGGCTCACCAAATTTT
>JBDUAJ010000198.1:0-4835 GCA_040004695.1 Nitrospirales bacterium
GGCGAAGTCAGTCATTGCTCGGCGCATTTGCCTGCGCGCCTCAGTTCAGTCGCGAACTGCTGCAACGCCTGAAGCTTGAGAAAGCGCTCTTCAACGGTGAGTTTGAGATTCTCTCGCAGCAACGTCCGATCGACATCTCGCTTGTAGACTTCGATGACGGGATCGGGTTCTAGCGTCCGCGATTCAATGTCTGTCTCTTGCCTTCGTTCAGCTTCCATGGGAAGACCTCTTATGGCGAGAAGTCTAGCACTCCCCCCTGGAACCTCAACGAGGTGCGCGCTCAGTATTGGGAATCCCTAGCCCGGATTATTCATGAATGCCGTCACGAAGCGGCTGAGACCGAAGCCTTCATTTCACCCGCCCACCCCAGGCATTGTCTCACCCACCGCCTGAATCCTGACGTCACGGGTTTCGTCCAGCCATTCATCCCGTTCTTTGAACATCCGATGCCGACAGGTGTTACAACCATGGTCCCCTCCGTTTCCCACGTCACTGTGCTTCGTTGTCCGCACAGCGCCGCTTTCGTTACAGGCACCATCGACATCCTGAGTCGGAAGATGGCTCAGACCGGCAGGGGCCACACTGCCACACTGATCAAGGGGCGGACACCAGGCGTAGACCGGCAAGAGAATCGGTGAGGGATTCCAGTCGTAACAGCCCTGCACGCGCCTGCTCGGCATAATAGGCATACTGAGACGCTGAGTAGACTGAGACAACGGAACGGAAGAGTTGTCGTGCGGACGATGGGTGACCTTGCGACATGGCCATATGTCCGGCATGAACCGCACACGCCGCCGACATCGCCGCGGGATCCACCGAAAGACGAAGAGGAGGTGGCGCGGAAAATCGTCCTGTCTCGACGCCCGGCGCCGACGCCTGCGCGGCATGGTGCAATCGGTCCGCATCGACGCGCAGGACTTCGAGATCCGAACTATTCAGACAACGGGCGTAGATCGTCCACATCGCACGAAATTGATCTTCCGTCATCGCCATGCCGCTGTCGGAATAAAGGCCTGGCAGCCGGCGAGCGCCGTTACCAACATGAGCACCACGATGGTCTGTCGGCATCGGTCTCTCACGATGTTCCTTCGCCGACTCGAGCTTTCGCCACCGACTCTAGACATTGTGTGACAAGTGACGTCCAACCGGTCTGATGGCTCGCCCCCACTCCACGTCCGGTCTCACCGTGGAAATACTCATGAAAAAGGACCAATTCCCGCCAATGCGGATCGTCAGCAAAACCGTTCATCCGTCCCATGACAGGGCCTCGCCCCGCGATCATTCGGCAAGAACACCTTGGCAGGCGCTCAGCGAGATTGTTGGCGACCTCTTTGAGGGTCAACATGCGGCCGGACCCGACCGGGCATTCCACCCGTAGCTCATCCCCGTAAAAATGATGGTAGCGTTCCAGTGATTCGATCAGAAGATAATTCACGGGGAACCAGATCGGTCCACGCCAATTGGAGTTCCCGCCGAAGAGACCGGTGTTCGATTCACCGGGGACGTAATCGACACGGAACTCCTGGCCGTCCGCCTGGAACACATATGGCTCATCCTTATGAATTCGAGAGAGGGAACGAATTCCGTACGGCGACAAAAACTCGTGCTCGTCGAGCACATAACGCAAAACTTTCAGGAGACGTTCGCGCGATGGAATGGCAAGTAATCGGTGTTCCGCATGTGCGCCTGCTTCCGTCTTCATATACGAGATGTGCCGGGCTGGCATATTCCACGAGGATATCGAAATAGCGATGATCGTCGAAGATGCCGGTATCGGCCAACTCGAACTCGGGGGCATCTTTCCCACGACGTCGATTTTCCTCGACAAGCCAGGTGTAGGGAAACTGCGCCTGGGGGTATTTGTAGAGCGCCTTCATATAGGAATGGGTCGGCGAGGAGTCGAGATAGAAGTACGCCTCTTTGACATCCTCGCCGTGGTTGCCTTCCGGCCCCGTGAGTCCGAACAACCGTTCTTTCAAAATCGGATCGCGACCGTTCCACAGCGCCAAAGAAAAACAGAGCCGGCACTGCCGGTCCGTGATGCCCAGCAATCCGTCTTCACCCCAACGATAGACGCGATTCCGCGCATGCTCATGAGGGAAATACTCCCAACACGATCCTCCGGCCGAATAATCTTCGCGCACCGTTCCCCATTGACGGTCTGCCAGATACAGTCCCCACCGCTTCCAATTCTTTTCCCGACGGGCATCCTCAGCCAAACGCATGGCTTCAGCATTCAGGCTCTCCCTGGCGTTCATGAGCGAGTCTCCCTTCTGAACGGCTTAACATCTCTTTCGTTGATCAGGCCGGCACAGTGACAACGGGTCTCCGATGCATATCCCCGCCGTGCGCTGTTGCGATCGTCTAATGCTGTATCGTATTTAATGGAGGAACATCGTTACAACGAGATGCAGGTCTATCGGATAGGGAGAGCGCCAAAGAAAGCACTCCCGCCTGGCAGGCAGCAGAGCCAGCATGGATGAGATCCTCACGAGATGGGCGTTATAGCGGGACTTGAACGAGCCCCTAAGGTAAACGAGCTTGAGTCAACAGGGGATGGACCTATCAATGAAGACGAATCCAGCGCGCGACAGATGGCACGCCATGTTGATCGACGATGAATAACATATACCAGCCCGGGGGGGCGATATTAGAATTGTCGGGGACTGCCACCCGCACTATTCCGTTTGCCTGTGAGGCAATTGGAAGATCGACGAGGCGTTGGTTCGTATCAAACGAGTGGGTGGTGACACCGTTTCGAACGAGGTGTGCCCAGCGAAGTGTCCCCGCTTGCGGCGATCCAATGTCCACAAGCTGGCCGTAAGTCCACTGCTCAGGCACCGCGTTAATCGACGGACGTGGCCCCCTGAAGAGGTAAGGTGGGCTGAAGATCTCGAGCCGCATTTCCTCTTCAGGATCTTGGTCCCATTGCACATGGGTGCCGCCCTCTGGATTACCGCCTGCGGTCACCACGCGCCCGTCCGGAAGAAGGAGGGCTGTGGAATGATAGAGCCTGGGCACGCCGCAAGCGGCCGTGAGCGTCCACGTATCGGTGGCGGGATCGTATATCTCCGACTGTAGTCGCGCCAGAGGCTGATCCTCCTGCTTCAACGAGCCGCCGGTCACAAAGACTGTCCGGTCCGGCAGCAGAACGGCGTTCAAATGGAGACGCGGGAGATTCAACGGCGCGGCTGGGACAAAATGCGGATGCGCATCTTTGAGACCAACGATGTCGACATTATCGATGGCATCCGTCTTATTGGGTTTTTGGGCGGGCCCGCCGCCGATGAGCATGACGCGCTGGTCTTGCGCCGGTGGCATGATCACACTGGCCGACTGATTGCGCATACCGCCCCCGGACCCGCCCGGCACAGGCACCGTGTGGACCGGATGTTTCGTGATATCGATGAGGCACGGGTCAACCGGCAACTCATCGTCCATGCGGCCGCCGTTAAAGAGAAGACGTCCGTCGGCCAGCAAGAAGAGATGGGCGTAAAGCGGCAGGCCGGGGAACTCCGGGAAGAATTCATGCAGTTCCCATGTATTGGTGGCTACCGAATAGATCTCGAGTGTCTCGTTGTGCGGTTCGGCGAAATCTTCCGTCAGCCCTGTGGCGGCGAGGACACGTCCATCGCCGAGGGTGATTAGCGTCGGGTACCAGCGACCGTGGGCCATTTTTTTGATAAATGACCATTGTTGGGTTTGCAGGTCAAACACGGTTGCATCCTGGCGACCGCGAAAAGGATTGTAGCCGATGGTTCCTCCCGCCGAGAGCAGGCGGCCGTCGGGGAGGAACGTGTCTCCGCCGCAAAAAAAATCAAAGGGACGTCCTTCGGCGCCAACGATCGTGCTGGGATGGGAAAAATTGTTGGGCGACGCCGCTTCGGGGTCCCAGACCACGCTCGTGAAAACTCCCTTCGCCATATTGCCGAAGTCAGGACTACCAAATCGCGCTGCACTACTGCCCGAACCGGCGAAGAAAAGCACTTTGCCCTTGGGGCATAACGCAGCATGCACGGCGAGGACGCCCGAATGGTACGGCAATACCTGCCACTGGCCATCACGCTGCGGATTGTTGTCGAGCGGGAGAACGCGATACCACCCCGCGTTCTGGCCCGGAGGATTGTCGACCATCATGACGACAATCGCGGGTTTTCCATTGAGCACCATGGCCGCAATGCAGCCGCTCTGATTCTCCCATGAAAACCAGGCCGGCACGCCGCGCCAGAGACTCCATCCCCCCACAGCATCTCCGTTGAGATCGATGTTCTTGGCGATCTTGTAAAAGGCCTGGTTTTGCTCAATGGCATTGTCGATCATGAACACGATCAAATCGTGTCGCCCCGTATTCTCAAGATCGAGGACCGCAATCCCCGCGCCCTGATTGTCCCAGGAAAACCAGTCCGGCACATCGATCCACGGGGTCCACGCGCCTGTGACCTCGCCGTTCGCGGCGAGCTTCAGCCCGATGCGATACAACCCGCGATTCTGCTGAGCCGGATTATCGACCATGATGACAAGCAATTCGAAGCTGCCGTCGCCATCAAGATCAGCGAGTGCAATCGAGCCATATTGATTGTCCCCGGAAAACCAGTCAGGAATTGGAATCCAAGGGCCCCAGCCCCCATTGAGGTCTCCGTTCACATCCAGCATCCTGCCCACCCGATAATATCCTTGGTTCTGGGTGAGGCCCTTATCGATCATGAAGATGACCAGATCCTGTTTTCCATCGTGGTCCAAATCCGCTACGGCGATGCCAGCACCCTGATTCTCCCACGAGAACCAATCGGGGATGTCGATCCAAGGCGTCCAAGCACCGGTCACATGGCCTGTCG
>JBDUAJ010000199.1:0-4822 GCA_040004695.1 Nitrospirales bacterium
CACGCCTTGGCGAGCGGCACGGAGAATGGCCTGCGCCACATCAGGCGTTCGGATAAGTCCCGCGCCGGATCCTGATGACGCGACGTTTTTCGAGGGACATCCCATGTTGATATCCAGCCCATCAAAGCCGAGTTCACAGACGATATGCGCGGCCTGATAAAAAAGGTCGGGATCTTTTCCGTAGAGCTGTGCCACGGCGGGGCGCTCGCATTCATGGTAGAGCAGCGACGACAACATACGGTCCGGGCCGCGGCAGATATCTCCCACATTGGTGAACTCGGTGAAACTCACATCAGCCCGACCCTGCTGCGCGACGATGAGTCGAAACGCCGCATCCGTCACACCATCCATCGGCGCCAAACCGATCATGGGCTGGGGCAGACTCGTCCAAAAATTCATGCCTGCGCCTCTTGGGGCTGGACAACATCATCGCACGCCGTCCGATACGCGTCGCGAAGCGCGTCGGCTTCGCGCATCACCTGCGAAAACCCAGCCGGGAACACCTCGCGGATGAATAATGGAAATCGGTCCAGCTTCAACAGAAAAAAATCATAGGATTGATTCAGGGAATGAGGCTCGCGAAACCAGAAGTCGACGAACCCGGATAATTCGATGCCCTCACGAGCCAATTGGCGACACGTGCCGGGAAACATGTCGTGCAAGTCGCCACCCCAGTGCAAAATCTCATGCGGCAAGTAGGTCTCGCGATAGAGATCCAGACTGCCCGGCTCAAGCCAGCGCGAGGGCAGGCCCGACTCCGATACATTGACTTGCCCGCTGACGACCCGTGCATAGCGATCATATTGGCGACGTAATGTATTGACCGCCGCGCTGTCTGATTTCACCGCGACCGAATCACGGGCCGTGCGATCATGCGGCGGCTCAGCCACGGATGGCAATTGCGGCGCATGGCACACCAGGCTCAACCGCTTTCCGAACCGTTCCTGCACCTGGCCTAGTTCGTCGACGATCTGCGCGATCGATTTTGTATCCACTTCCAACGCAAGACCTTTCAACGAACGCAGATTGGGATGTGCGAGGACCTGATCGAGCATCTCAAAGAGCACCTCAGGAATCGGTGCATGGTGGGCATCGACCCAGAACGGTGCGGCCTGGTCACCGAGAGCCTCGAACGAATCGCCTGCGGCGGTCTCATGAACGGCCAGGCCTGCCATGTGCATCTGTACGACGCGCTCCAGCGGAAACGCATCGAGAAATTCAGCCAGGAACGACGTGAGCGGCCGGTGGCGCCAGTCGCCTGCGTAACGATAGTACGTCCATACATGGCCAAGGTCCAACACAAACCCGCACGGAGCCTGATCGGCAATCCTGCGGAAAAATTCCGTGACCGGCAAATCGCCGAAGGCAAAATAGGTCAGCGGAGGTATCTCAAGGAGCACGAGCGGTTCAGAATCGGACGCGAAGCGTCCGGAGGCCGCGAGGCTGTGTTGAAGTTGTGTCGCGTGCGCCGCCGTCACATCGGCGCTCGTCGCGGTGAAGAGCGCCGGCAAATAGGTGCCGAACGAGAATCCAGCCATCTGCTTTGTCGCACACTCATGATTCATCCAGTGACAGCCGAGTGTGGCGAGATGAGAGGCGGTCTTGTCAATATCCGTCAGGACCGTCTCCGTCGCTCCCCATTCAGGCTGCGTCAGCCATAATCCTTCGGCATGGTATTCTAGAAGTTCTCCTGGCAACCGGCGACGCACGTCCGCTAAGGCCGATTGGGATGCCTGAAAGATTTCGAGATAGCCGTACTCCAACCCGCGAGATGCGACCGCGTCAAGAAGATCGAACAGATTCGGCGAATACACATCCACGGACAGACCGAGTCCGTGCGACGGAACCGTTAACAGCCGACGCTTAAACTCTTGCTCGATGTTCATCGATCACCGGATCCGAGAAAAAGAAATGGTCGACCCCCAGTCTACTAACGGTGCATGCGCTTGACAAGAGTCGAGGCGTTTTGACCGGGTGACACGGGGCTGATAAGATTAAGCCTGTCTAAGAGGAACCCACGATGAGAGAATTTGATTCAGCGGCCCGACTGGGCCTCACCAACGAGGATATCCTCAACCAAGTCAAGAGCCTCTTGGATGGGACCAAGGGCGATCTCCGCCAGATGCTCCGCAAGGAAATGCTGGTGACCCTCCTGCGGCTAGGCGACTTGCAGGTGGATACGCTTGACCTCAAGATTCTGAACCGCTCGATGAGAGAACTGCGTTACGCCTTTAAAACCTTCCACTCATATCGCAATCGGCAGAAGGTCAGTTTTTTTGGATCGGCCCGGACGTCGCCCGACGACCCCAACTATGGCTTGGCACGCGACTTCGCCCGCCGTCTCGTCGAACGCGGCTTCATGGTGATCACGGGAGGCGGAGATGGGATCATGGGCGCGGCACAGGAAGGCGCCGGTCGGGACAACAGTTTCGGTCTCAATATTATGCTGCCGTTCGAGCAAGGGGCCAATGTCACGATTGCCGATGACCCTAAACTGATTGTCTTCAAATATTTCTTTACGCGCAAGCTCATGTTTCTCAAAGAATCGCATGCGACGGCCCTCTTTCCCGGCGGATTCGGCACGCAGGATGAATGCTTTGAAGTGTTGACTCTGCTCCAAACCGGGAAAAGTCATCCGCAACCCATCGTCTGCCTGCAAGCACCCGGCTGCGACTATTGGAAGCGCTGGCATGCCTTTCTGACCGATGAATTGCTGCCCCAGGGGCTCATCAGTCCCGAAGACCTCAGTCTGTTTAAAATCTTCGATTCTCAGGAAGCCGCGGTTGAGGAAATTGAAAAGTTTCATCGTACGTACCACTCCAGTCGCTTTGTCCATCACAATCAAGTGCTCCGCCTGCGGCATGCGCTGACGGACGAACAGGTGGCCACGATCAATGCAGAGTTTCGGGACATGCTCTCCGGGGGGACCTTTATTCAACGCAGCGCGTTTCCCGAAGAATTCGATGAAGCCGCCCTGAAAGACCTCCCCCGACTCGTGTTCCACTACAATCGCCGTAGCGCCGGACGCTTGCGGCAACTCATCGATCGGATCAATGGATTCCCCCAATCCGTGGGAACTCCAACGGTCAGCGCCATGCCGGCACCGGCCGGCCTGTGACCCTCACTTTGTCGTTCCTCTGATCGATACGGCCATGATAAGCTGACGCACGATGAGTCGCGTCCTTCCATCAGCGAGATTGCCCGCCCCCACGCCTCCGGACATTGTGCTGTACCACGGTGACTGTGCGGACGGCTTCGGCGCGGCCTGGGCTTTATGGAAAAAATTTCCGGCGGCCGAGTTCAAAGCCGTCAAGCATGGGTACCCGCCGCCGCCGAATTTGAAAGGCCGGCATATTGTCATCGTGGACTTTAGTTATCACCGCCCGGCATTGGAGGCCATGGCACAAGAAGCCGCCAGCCTGCAGGTCTTGGACCATCACATCACCGCGCAAGATGCCTTGGCCGGTCTCCCGTTTGCTTACTTTGACCTGAAGAAATCCGGTGCGGTGCTGGCATGGGAGTGGGCCCATCAGCAGCCCGCGCCGTGGTTGCTTCAATATGTTCAAGATAAAGATCTGTGGACCTGGGCCTTGCCGGACAGCCGGGAGATTAACGCGGCCTTGGCTTCCTATCCTTACGAATTCCACGTGTGGAACACCCTCCGGCAAGACGCGTTGGAGGCGGAAGGGCGGGCGATCCTTCGCTTTGAGACTGAATTGGTCGGGAAGATCGCCGCATCGGCGGTGATGCTGCCGTTTCAAGGGGCTGTCGTCCCCGTGGTCCAGAGCTCCATCCTCACGAGTCAAATCGGTGAACGGCTATCCAGAGAGCATTCCTTCTGCGTCATCTGGCATGATCGCGATGGCCGGCGATACTACAGTTTGCGCTCCCGCGATGACGGAGCGGACGTCGCCGCCATCGCGATGCAGTATGGAGGCGGCGGCCATACTCATGCCGCCGGCTTTTCAGTCCCGCTTCCTGCCGATGCACCGACACCGCTCGGCCCTCTGGGTATGGCCACACGGCAAAAAGGCACACAGTAAGATAGAACAACATCCCCGATCTCGCCGTGAACGCGTGACACGATTGACCTGAATGCCTGCGCCATGATTCCTCTACGCGACGATAATCCCGCTTACATCACGCCTCTGTTGACCGTAAGCTTCATTGTCCTCTGCACGCTGGTCTATATTTATCAAGCCTCCCTGCCGTCTCAGCCTGGCGAATTATTTGTGTACCGTTTCGGCGCGATTCCAGCCACCGTGTTCGACAATACGGCCCTGCCGCCTGAGATCCACGGTGCTGCCCCATTTGTGACGCTCATTACGAGCATGTTTTTGCACGGAAGTTGGATGCATCTGATTGGCAACATGCTGTACTTGTGGATTTTTGGAGACAACGTTGAAGGTGCGATGGGGCATGTCAGATTCATCATGTTCTATGTGCTCTGCGGCGTCATCGCCGTGTTTAGCCACGCGATCACCGATCCATCTTCAACCGTGCCCATGGTCGGCGCAAGCGGCGCCATTTCTGGGGTATTGGGTGCCTATCTGCTACTGTTCCCGCGTGCGCAAGTCTTGGTGCTGATTCCACTCGGTCTCTACACGCGAACCATGTACGTGCCCGCGGCCGTCGTGTTGGGCTTGTGGTTCGTGATGCAAGCGCTGAGCGGCGGCATGAGTCTCGGCCGGTCCGGCGGTGGAGTGGCCTTCTTCGCGCATGTCGGCGGATTCTTAGCCGGAATGGGATTGATCGGCCTCTTCAAGCGGGGAGACGTCCGTTTCTTCGCGGAAGAGAGCATCGGGCATGGGAGGAGGCACGA
>JBDUAJ010000200.1:0-4722 GCA_040004695.1 Nitrospirales bacterium
ATATCTTCAGGAGTGGTCATCTTGCGGTGTTCAAGCAGGGCAGTCACTTCGTCTTGCGTCAGCGTTTTGGGGAGGCGCGTCCATTGCCGCGGCGATTCGATCAGCAGAATCGGGTTCTCCGCGATCACCCGTTCCCTCACGAGAAAACGGCAAAACCCGCGAAGCGTGGCGAGACTGCGGGTGATTGAAGCCGGCGACAATTTCGTTCGCGTCAGATACTGCAAGAATGCTCGCAATGCCTCACGTGTCAACTCGGCTGGATCCTGAAGTCGCCGGCCGAGCATGTACCGTTGCAAGGTGAGCAGATCCCGCCGATACGCCTCAACAGTATTGTGAGCGAGACCGCGCTCGATACGCACATCAGTGAGATAGCGATGGATGAGCGGGTCCATCGGGAGCGGCGGAAGCGGCAGAGCCCCTGGCGAGTGTACGGGCATACGATCTTAGGGAGTGGAAAATCGAGTCAATCTACCTGCGTGTCATGGGCGGGCAAACTATAGCATGAAGTGCTAAGCTGTGAGCGATGGTCCTGTACCTCAACACGTTGACAGCACAAACCACCCTCTCCTATAGTGACCGCTTCATGGTCGGTTGTGTTGCTCATTCCCGCTCGTCCAACGGCTCATCCCAAGAGCAGTGGGCTGATCTACATCCATCCACATTTTTGTTCGCTCGCCTGTTCATCGCGGTCTTTCTTGTCGTGCTCATGAATGTTGTTGGCGAGGGGCTATCGATCGCAGAGCCGGTCACGCCTGGGGCCGAACTCGCCAAATCGTCCGGCGGAACACCGCGCCCGACACTGGAGCATGCAAAAAATTTGATTGAGACCCACCAGGAAGGCGCGGCCATTGTGACATTGAAACGGTTCCTCGCCTCGTCTCCGAAGCCAGACGATATCGATGACGCCTATCTGCTGTTAGCCGCCGCTCTCATCGGGAAGAAGGAGCATGAAGAAGCCCTCACGTATTTGAATCAGCTTCTAGCGGAGTTTCCTGCCTCCAATCTCGCCGGACGCGCCAGACTCATGATCGGCGCGGCCCAATTAGCGCTCGGCAAATCCGACGCGGCGCTCTCCGCGCTGACGGAAGCGAAAAGTTCAGTGGAAGATCCGGAGACCAAACGTCAGGCGCTTCGCATGGTCGCCGAGCTGCATACACAGAAGGGCGATATCCCGCGCGCGATCCACGCCTGGATTGAAGAGATGTCGCTGGCGCCCGTGGAACAACGACGCGAAAGCCGTGCACGGATCAAAGATTTGATTTTTGAAAAGATGGACAAGAAGGCGCTCATGCGACTTCGCGGAACCTATCCCGCCGAATTCCCCGGAGATCTGGCTTTGATCCGCTTAATCGAAATGCAGAACGCACAGGGAGAAGAGCATCTTGCCGAACGCAACATCCGCGTGTTCCTCGCTCGATTTCCTAATCACGACTATGGGCCGGTCGCAACCGATATGTTGCGTGCCTTTCAAAGCAAACTTCAGGGAAGCCAGCATATCATCGCGGCGGTTCTGCCGCTGTCCGGACCACTTCAGGCCTTTGGAACCGACGCGCTCAACGGCATCCAGATTGCCGTCGACAAGGCACGGGATCATCTCGGAATGAACGGCGTCGGCTTGCAGGTCATCGACAGCGAAACGGACAAAATGGCCTTGCGAATGGAATTGGGCGATTTGCTCAACGAACGACATCCTTTGGCCGTGATCGGGCCATTGCTCTCCAGGGATCTGCCCTTGGTTGCCGGACTGGCCGACCAGACCGCCACACCGTTTGTCACACCATCCGCCAACGTCTCGGATGTCCGGCATTTCGGAGCCTACCTCTTCAGCACGGCCATGACGCAGCCGCTGCAAGCACGGCGTCTCGCCGATTATGCGATCGGTCAGGCCGGTCACCGCCGCTTTTGCATCCTCTATCCCGATACGCCCTATGGACACGAGCTGGCCGCTCTATTCAGCAACGAAATCAAACAGCGTGGCGGCGAACTGATCGCCATGGAATCCTACAAGGAAACGGATGCGGACTTTAGCCAACCCATCCGGCGGCTGAAGGAGGCCGACTTAAAGAAATACGGCCGGACTGAAACGGTGAAAACGACGAAGAACGGCAAGAACATCGTGCGCATTCTGTATACCCCTGGGTTTGATGCCGTGTTCCTGCCGGGCGACTTTCATCAGATCGCCATGATTGCCCCGCAGTTGGCGTTCTATGATGTAAAAGTGCCCCTTCTCGGCACCAACACATGGAACTCCCCGAACCTCACGAAGCTCGCGGATCGCTCGATCGACGGCAGCACCTTTGTGGACGCCTTCTTTCTCGATAGCCCCGATCAGAATATACGGGAGTTTGTGGATCGCTACCGGCGGAAATATCAAACCGATCCCTCTCCCTTTGCCGCGCAGGCGTATGACGCCACGCGCATCGTGATCGAGGCGATCCGCAAAGGGGCCACGACGGGACGAGCGTTGCGCGATCAGCTCATGGAGATGCAGGAGTTTCCCACATTGACGGGACCAGCCTCCTTCGCCGCGAGCGGGGCGCTCAACCGACGGCTTTATGTGATTCACGTGAAGAACGGTCGATTGGTACAATTAAACTAAGGCGCACATGAATTCGTTATCACAGATCCTCCATACCATTTCGTATCTTGCTCTGCCATTGATGCTGGCCATCGTGCTGCACGAGTATGCGCACGGATGGGTCGCCGATCGCTTCGGCGACTCCACGGCGCGTCTGCAAGGGCGACTCACGACCAACCCGCTGGCGCACATCGATCCATTCGGAACGATTCTCTTCCCATTGATTTGTTTGCTGCTGCCCGGCGGATTTTTTCTGGCCTGGGCCAAGCCGGTGCCCGTCAATCCCGCTCAGCTCCGGAATCCACGCCGAGATATGGCGCTGGTCGCCGCGGCCGGGCCGGGTATGAATCTACTGTTGGCCATCGCCAGCGCCGTGTTTTACGCGGCGCTGATGTATGTGGATCAGGCGTTCCCTGCCGGCGCGCCGCAGTCCGATATGGCCGCACAGCATGATTTGATCGGCATGTTTGTCGTTCCCCTCGCTGTGATGGCCCGCTATTCGATTCTGATTAACGTCTTACTGATGGTCTTCAATTTGATCCCGATTCCACCACTCGACGGCGGCAGGATTTTGACGAATCTCCTCCCACCTCGTTCCGCCATGGCGCTCGCTCGCGTGGAACCGTATGGCATGTTGATCATCGTGGGATTGATTCTATTAGATCCCCAGCTTCATGTGATTGAAACGCTCACCGGCACTGTTGTGAGCACTATCGTCGGGAAGATCGGCGCATTAGGAATGGGATAGCCTGCGATGGCCAGAAAACGAGTTTTAAGCGGCATGCAACCGAGCGGGCTTCTGCACCTCGGCAACCTGCTCGGCGCGTTGGACAATTGGAAAGCATTACAGGATCAGTACGACTGTTTTTTCTTTATCGCCGACTGGCACGCCCTCTCGACGAACTATGCCGACACGTCCCGCATCCGGGAATTTGCGCAGGAGATGCTGGTCGACTGGCTGGCCGTCGGTATCGATCCCAATAAGGCCACGATTTTCGTCCAGTCAGCCAATCCCGATCATGCGATCTTGCATCTGCTCCTCTCGATGATCACGCCCATTCCTTGGTTGGAACGTAACCCAACCTATAAAGAAAAACAGGAGCAAATCGCCGATCGCGATCTGGCGACCTATGGGTTCCTCGGATACCCGGTCCTGCAGGCCGGCGACATTCTCCTGTACAAGGCGGATTTTGTTCCTGTGGGCAAGGATCAGCTTCCGCATTTGGAGCTGACGCGAGAACTCGGCCGGCGGTTCAACAGCATCTACAAAGGCGTTTTCCCAGAACCACAAGAACTCTTGACCAGTTTCCCCAAAGTCCTCGGCACCGACGGACGCAAGATGAGTAAGAGCTACGGCAACACAATCAACCTCTCCGATGCCGAACCAGTTCTACGCCAAAAACTCAAGACGATGGTGACCGATCCTGCTCGCGTCCGCCGTACAGACCCAGGCAATCCGGATATTTGCCCGGTCTACGACTTCCACAAAATCTATTCCCCTCCTCCAGTGATTGAACACGTCAACAAAGAATGCCGCACCGCAGAAATCGGCTGCATCGATTGCAAAAAACTCGCAGCCGACGCCATGGTCACCAAACTCTCCCCCATCTGGGAAGCCAGAACACAAATCAGCCACGACCCCAAGCAAGTCCAAGAAATAGTAGAAGCCGGCGCCGAACGCGCAAAAAAAGTCTCCCACCAGACGCTAGAAGAAGTCAAAGACGCGATGAAGGTTTGACATCAAGCTTCTATTATTTCTCGGGATGGCGGCCTTCTAATGAAAAGAATTTTGACTCTCTCTGAGAAGGTTCGTGAGCACACGTATAAATGGAATTCTGACCTATACGAACATCACTGCAAGGAACTTCCCGATGAATGGAGCATGCTTTGTGTTGCAATGGATACTCTGGACGACACCGGACTAGCATTGGAGTATTTTGAAAGGCAGGGGCTTGGCAGAGACGATGGTGAAAAATATCTAAAATTGTATGGACTACTTCAAGGAATCTTCTTACAGCAAGACTCCGTTCGCCATCTTCATAAGACACTAGGCGGACAAGAGTTGAAGCCAAAGACCGATACTGGCTGGGAGGTGTCGTCAATTGGTGTGTAAAGAGAACTTAGGGGGCGACCTCTTTGTTGAC
>JBDUAJ010000201.1:0-4711 GCA_040004695.1 Nitrospirales bacterium
GGTCTCGGTTCAGAGGATTGTCAAAACCATAAGCGGCGAGAAACGTAAAGTCTTTGGAATGAGCATAACTCAACTGTGCCACCCGACCGTCGTGCGTATTGGCTTGCCGTTGGCAAGATTTAGGCTTTGAGCGAAGCGAAAAAACTCCACATCAAGGGCCTGGCCATAGGCAGCTTCTCCCGAGAACTTGAGTCTCCGAGTAATCGGAACCACCAATTCACCGCCAATTAAGTATGAATTGATGTCGTTGCCGGATGAAAGAAGAGGCGTCCCATTGAGTCCTGTGACACCGGCACCAACCGGCGCAGACCGGTAATACCGATAGGAACCATTCAAGGCTGCCGACACGCCCTGCAATGCGCCAGCCCCAGTATAGCCGAGGCGAGTCCCAACATACGGCATCTTCACCGAATCGTTGAAAGCATTCTCTGAGCAGGTAAAGTTGGACGGCGCTCCGCTACAGGCCCCACCGAATGCCCCGGCGCCATGTCCGTTGAATGGTTGACGCTGAGTATAAGAGCTGTGCCGTACCGTAATCTGAGGAAGACGTTGCCATAGGTTTCCACCTTATCCCATGATGGAGAAATCCATGAGATCCGGATGCAACGCCATAACCGGGGTCCAATCCATACCGACCGTCAGGCTGGTGCGGTCGTGGGTATACGCCACATTCGTCAACCGAAGGCGAGGCGAGATGTTGTCCGCATTATCGGTTTGCGAATAGAAATCACCCTTGTGGTACACTGGCGCCCGATCGAAGGATATTATGGCTCTAGTCCATACCGCCGCGATAATTAGTGCGTTCATGGCCCTCCTCGTAAGTTGCGTCCCAACTCCACACCGCGATGTCATTCTTCATGAAGGCCCTCAAGGCGGCGTCTATTTAGAACGAATCTCCGACCGAAATATTCAAGCGACCCACCCGATTAAACTGGACCGTAGCTTAGTCGCGCGCATCCTCAACGGTGTCCAGGCCGGTGAACCTCGAACGGCTGTCAAAACCCTTTTTGCTTCAGATGCAAAGCCTGAGCGAGTATTCTCGGACGAAGATACCGCCTTTCTCGCGCCGCTCATCACCTCAGCTCTTTCCCAGGCTACCGCCGATCAGCAAGTCCGATTTCAAGTCATCCACCTTGTCAGCTCAATCGCGCACCCATCAGGCGGCGGGGCCGGTGTCGGCTCCTCGGCAGCGTTATCAGCAGTGCCCCAAAAAGAAACGACAGCGGGAACGCTCTATGCGTACGGGCTCTCTTTGCATTTTACGCTGAGTGAATATCGGCACAGGGGCATGAAGCCCAATACCATCGGCGGCCCGAACCGTTACTGCTCCGATCCGACTGGGCTTCATGACCGCGAAGTCCAGTTCGCCCCTCACTCGGCATCACGACCCGACAGCTATAAGCAGTCCGATGGAGCCACATTAGTCATTGATTATGAAAGGCTGGCGAAGCAGTCTCAGGCAGAACTGGCGACTTCGGTGACGGCGCCGGCCGCTACGGCAATGTCTGCACCTGCCTCGGCCTCTCAAGAACCGCGTGCCGAGACGGAAGATCGGCGACTCATCATGCCTACCGGTTCCCCTTCGTCTGAGCCAAGTAAGTCGGACAGGAAGACTGTTGGAGACACCGATGAGGTGCAGCCACTCAAAGATTTGGTGATCAAGAAAGATCTGGAACTGGAGGCGTTGAAGAAAGAACTCCGGTCACTCCGCCGCCAACTCAGCGAACGCGACGTACAATTGGATTCGATGAGAAACAAAAAGAAACCCGCACCCAAGTCACCGGACATACTGCCCTAAGGGATCTGGCGACCGATCAGACTTATTCTTCTTCTTTCCATCGCTGTTTCTACACCAGCTTGTTCGATACTGTTCACATGCAGGGATCTCGCGAAGAAAACGATATACGGTGATCCACAAACAGACGGGTGGAAACAACACAAACTTTAGTGGGAGCAGCCGTCTAAGAAGTCACGTCCTGGCGCGTTCAAGTCGTCTCGATTAATTCCCGATTCAGCAAGATCACGCCACTGGACATGGGCTCGCGGAAGTTCATCCGACAGTAGCAGGCGTAGGTCACGTAGGTATCTTGTAGGCAGTATTCGGCGATGTCCTTGCTTAGTCCCTTGGCCCACATGTCCGCCACCTGCTTTCCGCTGCCCGTCTTTGTCTCGACGTTCAGCGCGCGTGCCAGCACATCAAGTTTCACCCACCCACGCATCTCCCAGTTACTCCAGATCGCCATCGTGTCGTAGACGGGTTCTGCCCTGAACTTGGCGAGCGACACATCCCATGTGGGTTTCACTTGCTGAATGATCGATCGCTTTTTGATGAACGGCAAATCGAAACCCAGCCCATTGTGGGTAATCAAAAGTGCCGGCCTGAGCTGCGCAATCTTGGCCCAGAACTGGCGCAGCAATTCTTTTTCATCCGCTCCATACCACGACACGGCGCCATGCGGTTCCAGGGCATCGGATAATATGATCATCCCGATACATACGATGCGGCTGAATGTGCCATCGAAGGATGATTTTTCATACAGCTCATCCTCGCTCTTCCGTCGCTCCTCGGCTTCGGAGGCGGTAAATAAATCCTCGGCATTCTCAAGGCATGACGGATCGACAAGAGGCAAGCAACCGGCAATCCGAGCCCACTCTTCGCGCGGAGATTGGATAGTCTCGATGTCGAGCACAACTTTCATATGAAGTAGGATGCTGAAACAGGTCCCCATTTCACCCGCCCACCCCAAGTGCGCCGAGACGCGCTCCTTCCCGAGCTGCGTTCTCGCCTAGTCAAAGTCCTCAACGTAGCTATGGGAAAAGAGCCTGTTTTGGCAGGCTCAGGGTTGGTGGGTGAAATGCAGCTACGCCTCCGGCTTTGACTTCGGCTGCGGCCTTGTGGTCTGGCCGTTTCGAGCATCCTGTTTATTCCTTTCACTTTGTTGCTGCAGCATATCAATAATCGGTCGATCGGCCGGCGGAAATTCAAACTCAGTCAACTCCTTGGGTGTTACCCATCTGGATTCTTCACACCCCAGAGCTTGCGGCTCGCCGCTTTGGATGGTGCAGCAGAAAAAATGCAGCTCGACCAGCTTCTCCGGATACTCATGCCTGATCATGTGAAAGGGAGACCCGTGGGTGATGTCGATTCCTAGCTCTTCCTTCAGCTCGCGCTGCAGACATTCTTCCAACGATTCTCCCGTTTCCCGTTTGCCACCGGGGAATTCCCAAAATCCTGCCAAATGGACCCCTGCCGGTCTCTTCGTGATTAAATACCGTTGATCCTTTTTGATCAATCCCGCCGCCACTTGAATAATCGTTTTCTCTGCCATGGAGCGGCATTTAGCGCTTGGGTTCGAACGGATAGGTCTTACAAAAACTTTTCATGGGACAGAGTAGGCAGTATGGATCGCGCGCATTGCACACCATTGAGCCAAAATCCATCAACGCTTGGTTAAAATCGTACCCTTTTCCTTTGGGGATTAAAGCCTCCGAAAGCTGCCATAAGGCATTTTTTTGCGCTTTGGGATCGCCGGTTCCGATAAAGACGCGATGCAGCACTCTCATCACGTTGGTATCGAGAATCGGCGCATCCTCGTTGAATGCAAATGAACGAATGGCTCCCGCGGTATATCGACCGATGCCCTTGAACGAGAGGAGCTCTTCCGATTCCTTCGGCAACGTTCCACCGTAACGGGCCACGGTTTCGCAGGCAATACTGTGCAAGCGCAACGGGCGGATATTGTAGCCCAGGGGATACCAGGTCTTTTTGACATCGTCGGATGGCGCCTGCGCGAGATGATGAAAGCTCGGATAGCGTTCGAGAAACTCATGATATTTCGGGATGACGCGATCCACCTGAGTTTGCTGCAGCATCACCTCAGACACCAGGATTCTGTATGGGTCCGAGGTCTTTCGCCACGGAAGGTCGCGGCCGTATTGCCGATACCACTTGAGCAGGCGCACCTGAAAACGCCGCTTCACTCCTGCTTCGATCGTGACAAGAGGTCTGGGGGGACGAGAAGGACGGCCCTTCGCGCGAGCCGGCGGCGTAACGGTCGTATCAGTGCGACGTGGCATGGTTTCGGTGGCCCATTGTAGGGGCGAGGGAAAGCAAAAGCAATCCGCTCGCCGACTGCCACTTCACAGGCCAACAGGTAAGATAACTTTAACAACCCGGTCTACACGCTTCGGGCGCTCTATGCGAAAACAATTGATCATCCCCACTGAGCACGATGAGGTGACACTCACACTCGATGTGCGAGAGATCCGATTAACGAACTTGCGAAAGGTATTCTGGCCTCATCACAAAATCAGCAAACGGGATCTGCTTCAGTATTATGTGAACGTGTCGACATGTCTCCTCCCCCATCTCATTGACCGTCCCATGGTGATGAAACGCTATCCGAACGGCGCTGACGGAGAGTTCTTTTTTATGAAGCGCGCGCCTAGCCCACGACCGGACTGGATCAAGATTTGTTCCATCCCGCACAAGCGCGGGAACATCATTGATTTTGTCCTGGTTCAGGATCTGCCGACGCTGCTGTGGGTCGTCAACCTCGGTTGCATCGATTTGAATCCATGGTACGGCCGCTGCGATGACTATGATCGGCCTGACGTTCTTCACTTCGATCTCGACCCCGGTCCCGGTGCTGACTTCCAGCGCGTGTGCGATGTGGCCATAAGGTTACGAGACCTCCTCGACGAACTCCAC
>JBDUAJ010000038.1:0-15955 GCA_040004695.1 Nitrospirales bacterium
CATTTTGATCAGGACCGTTGTGGCAATGCATAGGGCCAGCGTTCCCAAGAGTTGATTGGCTGCCCCAAACATCGGCCAAATCGTCGAGATGCTCCCTGTCGCGATGAGATACCCCCATGCGCCGACGACCATCCCACTGCTTAGGACGACCCCGGGCCACCACGTCATGTTCCGTAACGGGACATAATACCGGCCACCCATTTCTTGGACCAGGTATCGCGCCACGCGTGTGCCGGTGTCAATGGTCGTGAGAATAAACAACGCCTCGAAGACGAGGGCGAATTGATACCAATAGGCCATCAAGCCACCCATGCCCGGCAAAGCGGAAAAGATGGAGGCCATTCCCACGGCCAATGACACCGCTCCCCCGGGCCGCCCTGCGACGTCCACTTCCACCAACCGGGACAGTTCCTCTACCTTCGCAGTCGGAAAACCCATCGCTGCCAATGCATCAGCGGACAACATCGTATTGATTTGCAGATAGTCACCGGGAAGAAGAACCGAGGCGGCAATCAGTGCCATCACCCCGACAAAACTTTCGAGTAGCATCGCGCTATAGCCCACCGGCGCTTGCGTCTCGTGCTCAATCATCTTGGGCGTCGTGCCGGAGGAGACCAGAGAATGAAATCCCGAGATGGCGCCGCACGCAATGGTGATGAACAGAAAGGGGAACAGGGTGCCGGGAATAATCGGCCCCCCGCCATGGATGAATGCGGTCACGCGCGGCATTTCGACGGTCGGAGCCATGAGGACCACACCAAGGCCGAGCAAGAGCACCACGCCGAGCTTCATGAAGGTCGAGAGATAGCCTCGTGGCACCAAGAGCATCCACGCGGGCAGCACGGAGGCGAGAAATCCATAGCCGCTTAAGAGCCAGACTAATGTTGACCGTTCATATTCAAACCACGCGGCGACGTCAGATTGCGCCACAACACGCCCGATGATGACGGACGCGACGAGAAGGCTCACACCCAACGCCGACACTTCGCCGATGCGCCCCGGACGAAACTTCTGGAGGTAAAACCCCATCAGCAAGCCAATGGGTATGGTCATCGCAATCGTAAACGTGCCCCATGCATTCCGATAGAGCGCATTCACCACGGCAAGGCCCAATCCAGCTAATGCCACGACAGCGATGAAGAGGACGGCCACTGCCGTGGCGGTCCCTGTGACGATGCCGAGCTCGTCGCGAGCGATTTCAGGCAACGAACGGCCATTCCGCCGCATGGACGCAACTAAAATAATAAAGTCTTGCACCGCTCCGGCCAGGACTGCGCCGATCACGAGCCACAGGAACCCCGGTAAAAATCCGAACTGCGCCGCCAGTACGGGGCCCAACAATGGACCGGCGCCTGCAATGGCCGCGAAGTGATGGCCGAACAAGACATACTTATTCGCGGGATAAAAGTTGGTGCCGTCGTGAAGGCGGTGAGCGGGCGTGATACGCGTGTCGTCGAGTTCCATGACACGTCGAGCCAGAAATCGGCCGTAAAAACGAAGCGCCAGCGCGTAAAAACACGCCGCGGCCACCACCAGCCAGAGCGCATTCACTTTTTCATCGGGATTGACGAGCCCGGTGACGAAACTGAATGCCACCGCGCACAGTACGGCAACACATCCCCACATCACTCTCATGCCGATTCGCATAGCGGAGCATCCTAACAAGGCGATAGGAAGTTGTAAACGAGATGGTCAGACCGCTGAATGACTATCAGAAAGGAGAAGAGGACCGCGGCGAAAGAGCGCGAGAATCACCTAAAAGGCGCCGCTACAATCGGACTGTCACCTTAACTTTTCGCTTCATCAATCCGAGCCCGGCAAGTCCGGACCCGAGAAGAAGTAAGGGAGACGGTTCAGAAACAAACGTGACGCCGACTGCATCTAGATCGAATCCCGGCGACATTCCATTCAGGTCCAACCCCCCGATGCCCACACGAGTAAACGCCCCGCCATGAGACGCCACAATGCCGGCATACGGGCTGAGATCAACTACAATCGTGTCACCAGCCCCTCTCGTGATCGTCTGTTGAACGTTCCCGCCATCAAGGGTCCAGATAAAGAGTTGAGCTGATTCTAGATTATCACCGAGCTCTGTGATCAAGAGCTGCGTATTCGCCCCAAAGTGGCTCGCAAACCCCACTTCCACATATGCCCACTGAAGCGCCGATCCTATGGCTGTGGGATTAGCCGCTTCGTTTCCCGGCAATGAAAGAAAGAGATTGTCAGGCGCTCCAAGAACGGCCGCCCTCGCTTGAGCATCGGTCAACGTGACGGGAAAGCTGGATGGGAACGTTCCGCCATAAAACCCGGGAGCAAAGCCGATTGCCGTATCGCCTCTATACAACCCTGTCACGCGGTCAGCATACATGGTGTCCGCGTGAGATGGAACCGCGACCATCATTACACAAGCCGTAAGCACAGCTGTAATCACTCGTTTCATTCTTAGCACCTCCACCGTCTATGAAGAACGACACCCCATGACCGGTTTTAAAATACTTATGCCGAAGATATTAGGCGATCGAAGGCGGCAGAGATAGCGGAAGCTCAGGAATACGAAGCCGGCGGAAAAAAACTGAGTGCGAAAGCTCAGTGTTGTAGTCGGCCATGGCCCCAACTCCGGTTTGCTATCCCAATCATACCTTGCGACAAAGTACTTGTACTCACGAAAGATAAAGATTCTTTTTGTGACATATCTTGCCACGCAGCTATGAATTGGTAGGCAAGCGATCAGAGTACTAGCATTCCCTGTGACTCGGTCAGTCCCGCATTGAATATCCAATATTAATTGACAAGCTCAAATGGATGTCAGGCGCTTTTCGATTCGAGGGGGCGCATACGCTCCGACATGGCAGGCTCCTGCCTGCATTGGCAGAATACAGCCCCAATGCAAGGCCCAAAAACAACCCAGCACTGAGGGAAGCTATATCAGACCAAAAAAGTCAAATACTGGATCACAGCCTTAAGACCGATAATATTGAAAATTAAGATTGTTTAGCGGTATAAGAGATAGTTAGGCATTTTAAACTATCACCAATCGAAAAGGATCTGACATGAATCAGACATTTGCACATTGTTTATGTGCTGCATTTCTTATCGCCTCATTATCGGGTTGTTCGGTAGCGATGGCATTGCATGGCCATCAAGAGCCCAATTTTGAGGCATTTGAAACAGGGTCGACGCGTAAACAAGTAGAGATTCAATTAGGGACACCAGTCTCTTCAAAGACACTAGGGGATGGCAAAAAAGAAGATACGTACCTATATGAAATAGGAAATTCTCCCAATGGGGCTCGGGGCACCCTGTACTTTTACTATGACTTGGCCACCATAGGTCTCGCCGAGCCGATCTTTACCCTAATTGAACTCTTCCAAGGACATAAGGAGGAGTCTCAGATCGTATATACTCCCGACGATCGGGTATTGGAAATCCTCGGATATAAACCGCCGACTCCTTCAGCTGAATTGAAGTCTGCGCAGCAGGCACAAGACCAGTACAAACAACGACCAGCAACATCCGCGACGAGTGGTAGCAGTTCGCCAGCGCAAGGAGCGACTTCTCCGTAGAGATTTTCAAAATAGGCGTGGATTGTGAACAGCAGTTCATTGTCGCGATGATCGCGGTGATTGAATTCTAGGCGAAGCGCGCAATTTTGCTGCAACGTGTAGCGTTGCCCAAGGGACGGTCTCCAGTCGTCGGATTTTTCTTCAAATTAAAATTTGAGATACGCCGACGAGAGCACCACTTTTCAGCGCTCTGTGACTGTTGCCGTCAATCCAACCGTCCCTCCAGCTCCCGGCCGGTGCTTTTCTTCATAGGCATGACTGTAGGCCGATTCGATTTCGGCAAAGGCAAAGAAGACTTCACGCCTCAGCACATGCGACTAGACTGCAGCGCTGATTCCGGCATTGTAGTCCGGTGCTGCAATACGCACAACGGTTGTGCCGGACACTTGCATGCCGATGTTGACCTTCCACGACGGCGCCTTGAACAGCGAGTCCATCGGAGACAATGACACAATGTTCACCAGCGTTTCAATCGTATAGGCGAGAATCCATGTCTGCTCCGTCTGACCTTTTTGATCGATACGAAGAAGCGTGTGGCCGAACATGGAGGAGGGATTGTTCATATATGCGGACGGAAACACCAGCGTAATGGATTGTGGATTGAGGTCGTGATACCAGTTATGAAAACGCTCACAAGGAAGCGAGGGACGGCGGCTATTGTCGATCGAGAGCATGTGGCTTGTCGAACCAGTTCAGTGAGGTAGGCTGAGTCAAAACTCTCGGCTGCCATCACGGCGGACGCGAACCACCTTAGAACTATCGTGAGGACGGTGTATGGAAACAAGGTTGGAACGGAAGAAAGGAGGCTCCAGGCACAACCTGGAGCCTCCGGATCGTTAGCGGTTCATTGACACTTTGGCAAGCACGGGGTGGGCCGCGACGGCCTCATTTAACGCCTTTAACATCGCCACGGGAGTCGACTCGCCCGAACTGATCAATGTGGTGTACCTGTCCTGCGCCATGGCAAAAAACGCCGCCTGGTGCTCGGCCGGCACGCCCATCAATGACGCAAGAGAAGCCAGATGCTCACCCTGGCCTTGCGCCATTTCCTGAGATAGGTCATCAAAATTCAAAGCCGCAAAGACGTTTGTTTTCTCGCTGGCCATGATGGTGCCGTCATTGGTACAACCCGATGTGCCCGTACTGATACCAAAAGTTTGACTTCCGAACGTGCCGTTCGTCGTCGCCATCAGTACCTGGGGAGCAATTTGCTTTTGTCCCTTGTAATCCGACCACGCCAGTTTGCCGAGTCCGCAACCAGGACCGGTATCCGGATTCGCCGCCAGTGAAGGCGCAGCCTGGACACAGACAACCGCAGCCGCAATCGTCAGGATCACGAGTTTCTTTGTCATCTTTACCTCCTGTTAGATTGGAATGCCCTCGGCACACCGTGCCGATTCGGCGGAAGTATAACATATTGTGAAAGCGACGATACAATAGATGGTGCATCTTCGGTGGCGCCAAGCTACCTGTGTAAAAGCGCGAAGGGGTCGTAGAGACCAGATCAGGTTAAACCGGTTAAAGATGGAGAAGATAATCCGCTCCACACTCTGCCCGTTGACGAACAGACCATCGGGCGGGTTCGGCGTCGGACCTCAACAAAGCCGCACTCAATGACGTTGGTGGTCCGCAGCTTCCGCCAGAAGGGCCGTGGGCGGGCGAAGAAGGGCCAACAACTCCGGCAGGTCCCGCAGCAGACTCGCGACCAGTTTCGGATAGACGGCCTGCCACTGCCGTTAGACCTGGCGCGCTTCGGATGCCGCGGCCTGCCGACTGTCGGCCTGATAGATGCGCCGGAGCGCATCAGCGACGACCGGCTGATCGGCGCGGCCGGACGCGCGCGAGCAGATCGCGCAGCTTGTGGACCCCAACAGCGCTGATGGGCCACGCGGGGATAGACGGTCTGCAAGGCCGCTGCTAAGCCGGCGCAGCCATCCGTTACGATCAGCAGCAGCTGATAGTCGCGAACCTGCGTCGATACAGATCCATGAGCAGTCCCTCAAAGGCGGCTTGGCTCTCCCCCTGACTGCGTTACCGGCGCGTGCGCGCAATCCGGAGCCGTAGCGGGCCGAACACTGTCACAAAATCCCGCTTATAAAAACCATTGCGGGCGTCTCGTCGCCCCGGCACCCTCATACTCGCGCAGTCCGACGCGGCGATCATTGGCCTCCACGGGGTGCCGTTCAAGGAACTGCAGCCATACCTGACGTGTGTGCAGATAGAGATCGGCCCAGAATTGCTCCTTCACAGCCTCATGAAACTGTTGAAACGGTTCCGTCCAGGGTGCTAGCGCCTCCATGGGTGTAAGCCTCCTTTGAGAGAATGGGTTTGCTTGTCGCAGCCCAGATAAAATTACATCACCCGGACTACGACGTGTGCATTCACCTCAAGCAGGGAAATAGTGGGATATTGAAGTGGCATTGTTCAAAAGTACGTATGCAGTAGGAATACCACCTCGGTATCCCGATGGTCGCGATGATTGAATTCAAGGCGGAGCGCAAGATTTTGCGTGAGGGTGTACCGCTGTCCAAACGACACTCGCCAATCATCCGACTTCTCGCCAAATGGAAACTTGAGATACGTGGTGGACAGCAACATTTTCCAACGCTCCGTGATTGTTGCAGTAAGGCCGACCGTGCCTCCGGCCCCTATCCGATGATGCTCTTCATACGCTTGACCGTAGGCCGATTCGACTTCAGCAAACGCAAAGAAGACTTCACGCCCCAGTACATGCGACTCGACTGCAGCGCCGATTCCGCCATTGAAAAGGCCGGTGCTGCAATACCCACAACTGTTATGGCGGACACTCTGCATGCCGATGTTGACCTTCCACGACGGCGCCTTGAACAACGAATCCATCGGAGACAGTGACACGATGTTTGCCAGCGTAAATCGTTCGAGACGCACCTGATCGCTCCGCTCATAATGCCTGAGCGCAACGCCCAACAGTTCGATCTGCGCGTCAGGCTGATATCCTTTACCTGGATCGAGTAGATCATGGTAACCGGCCCGCAGATTGATTTCTTCGAATAACTCATTATTTCTCCAGCCCAGCCCCACGCCGGCCCGAGAGGTCTTATGGCCCTGGTCGGGCGGACTGGTCGGTGGAAGAACCTTGATATCGTCCGGTTTTTCACGCAATTCGCTACGTGCGTTCAGCACTACCCTATTCCGCTCCTTATATTCGGGTGCTCGCTCCGCATCACGCACACTCCGATACCGTAAATAATCGGAGGCCAGATCCAGCACGAACGCCTGCCGTTGAGGAGCCAGCTCTGTGAATTCTTCTGATTTGATGGCGCGAGCATCTTTCGTAATCAACTGCAGCCGGCTCTGCTCTCCTTCAGACAGATGCTCACGCTTCTGTTTGATCTGGGTGCTCCGGGCCGGACGGTACACGATCTCTCCAACGAGACCGGGTTCCCGCGTCAATAATCGAATCGTATCGACAGGGACGGTCCAAACGAAAAATTCATCGGTGAGATGCCAGTCCGGATTAGCAACTTCAAGCAAGGACAGGAGATGGTAGGAGCAGTTTTCTTTGAAGAAAAAGTAGTCAAAGTAGGCATTCCCTAGCTCCCAGGCATGCATCAACATACGGCGGACTTGATCATCAGTGAGATTCAACCGGTATTCCCAGATGTCACGATTTTCAACATCTCGGTATTCCCTCACTTTTAAATAATAGGGAACCGTGGAAAAGTATCCTTTATAGCCACCGAAGATTCCTTTGACGGCGAAAGATACCCCTTCATCGCGTGGAACGTCGGCGGCATAATTAATCGTATAGGCGAGAATCCGCGTCTGTTCCGTCTGACCTTTTTGATCGATGCGAAGAAGCGTGTGGCCGAACATGGAGGAGGGATTATTCATGTATGCAGACGGAAACACCAGCGTAATGGATTGTGGATTGAGCTCGTGATACCAGTTATGAAAACGCTCACAAGGAAGCGGGGGAAGGCGGCCCTCGTCGATCGAGAGCCTGTCCTTCAACCAGGTGTAGCGTGCGATGAAGGCGCATTGCGCCGGCTGGCGAGAGCGGCCGACCAATTCGGGCGAAAACAATTTAGCTACTGTCGCGTTGAGCTCTGCTTGGGGATCCGTCCTGCCGTCAGGCGACAGAAAGAACCCGGGGTCATCCGCCTCGCTGGTATACCCACCAAAGAGGTTTTTTCGATAGTGCAACAGCACCTGCCATGTTCGTTCTTCGGCCAAGCGGGCCTCTGTGGCTTGTCGAAGCAGTTCAGTGAGGTAGGCGGAGTCAAAACTCTCGGCTGCCATCACGGCAGACGCGAACCACAGCAGAACTATCGTGACGACAGTATGTGGAATCAAAATTAACGCGGAAGAAAGGAGGCTCCAGGCACACCTGGAGCCTCCGGATCGTTAGCGGTTCATTGACACTTGTTGGGCGAGAACGGGATGGCTTTCCACCACCTCATGCAGCGCCTTTAACATGGCCACCGGCGTCGTCTCCCCGGACTGCATCAAGGATGCATATTTTTCCTGAGTCAGTGTGAAAAATTCAGCCTGATGTTCGGTGGGAATTCCCATGAGCGTGGCGAGTGACGTGAGATGCTCGCCATGACCTTGCGCCATCTCGTGCTGCAGATTTTCAAGCGTAGCACTAGCAAAGGCATTCACGAGTTCGGTCCTCATGATGACGCCGTCGCTGGTGCATCCCGACGTCCCAAACGAAATCCCGAAAGTTTGACTGCCAAACGTACCGTTCGTCGTCGCCATCATCACCTGCGGCGCGATTTGCTTTTGCCCCTTGAAATCTCCCCACGCCAACTTGCCCAATCCGCATCCAGGCCCGGTATCAGGATTCCCCGCGAATACCGTAGCGGCCTGAAACAAGGCAAGGATAATGGCAAGCTGCATGACTACAAATCTCTTCGTCATCTTCGTCATCTTCGTCCTCCTAGTGAGTGAATAGCGTCGACACCGCCACAAAGTTGGCCGAAATTATAGCACATCATCGTGGGCTCGCCGCCATGCCGTGGAACACCTCACGCCTTCGTAACGGTCTCCACGAATTGTTTCAATTGAGTGAAGTACGACGTCCCGCCGACGACGGGAAGATTATTGTGGTCCGCGCCTTTGACGACATACAGCGACTTTGGTTCAGGCGCAGCCAGAAAAACCTGTTCCCCTAACGGGAACGGCACGATGGTGTCTTGGTCGCCATGAATCATCAGAATCGGCACATGGATGGACTTCAGCCGTTCGATGAGCGGAAAGCGCGATCCGAGCAGCCAGTGTGTCGGGAGTCCGCCGAATTGCTGCCTCGCCATTGCAGCGATTGAGGGAAAGGCCGATTCCAAAATCAGGCCGGCCACTGGTCGTTCGCTCGCCAAATTTCCCGCCACGGCTGCGCCGAGAGACCGGCCAAATACGACGAGACGTGCCGGCTCGATATGACGGATGTCGCTCAAGTACCGGTAGGCGGCACGCGCATCCTGATAGAGGCCTTTCTCCGTAGGCATGCCCTCACTACGGCCGTAGCCCCGATAGTCGAACAGAAATACCGAGAGACCGCTCTCATACAGCGCGGCTAAATTTTCCAGGCGATGGATCATATTACCGGCGTTGCCGTGGCACCACAGCATGACCGCCCGCGACCGTCGTGAAGCGACGTACCATCCAAAGAGGCGCGTCCCATCTTCGGATGTAAACCAGACATCCTCCAGAGGTACTCGGCCTATGCGGGCCCAATCCCGCTCGATCCACGGATCCGGATGAAACACAAACATTCGATCGAGGAAATTTGCCGGGCGCCCTTTTGGTTTCATCGCTTCACAGTTTATCGGCCTCAGCCGTCGTGATGGGCTCACGAAAGCCGCCGAGCGCAGCGAGGCATACCAATCCAATGACAATCCACACCAGTTCACGCACTCGCCGAAGGATGGCGAAAGTGATTCCGGCCACGTCGGAATATCCATGTGCCATCAAGAGCAAGAGATACCCACCTTCCTGCGCTCCTATGCTACCGGGAATAAAGAAGGCGCCGCCCTTAATGACGACGGCAAGGGCCGCAATTGAGACCGACGTCAGCACGTCGGCCGGTGGCCCGATCACATAGAGGATGACATACACTTCCAACGCTTCGGCCAGCCATCCCAGCATAAACACACCGGTGGATAAGATAAAGGCGCGCCGATCACGCACATAAAAATCGTTGATGGCCCTATCCAATGCCTGAAGCTTGTCTTCACGCGACTCCAAATATGAAATTCGAATCCGCCATCGCCGCAGTAGACTTAAGAGTCCGATGAACAGCCCCCGGCGCTGCATTGTCAGCAACAAAATCGTCCCGAATAGCAGCAGCGTGACGGTGAAAACCGCAACTCCGACCGGCGTCGAAGACCCCGTCGGCGCCCCCGACGGATTCTTCGCAACACCCATTGTCCAAAACGAAAGGACAATGCCCACGAGGATAAACACGACTTCAGCCAGAGTCATGGTCGTTTTTGCCGTGACGACTGAAGCCATCGCATCGACAATCGGCACCGCGTGTCGTTTCAGGAGATAGGCTTTCAGCGGCTCCCCTCCGACATAGGCCGTCGGCGTGGTCATGTTCACCACTTCACCCGCTGTCCGGATAGCAAAGAGGCGCCAAAAAGACAACCGCTGAGCATGTGGTCCCAGGGTCAGACGCCACCCATACGCCTCAACCGCATACATCACAAGAGAGGGAAGTAAAATGACGAGCACGGCGAAGGGACCGAGACTGGTCGCCGCCTCGATAATGCGAGCCGGCCCGATATGCCAGATCAGACCGCTGAAGGTCAGCAGGCCGAGGGCAAGGAGGATCAGTCTAAGCACGAATGGAAGGCGAACGGGTGATCCATGCCGTCATCATCCAGAAGACATTGGACCCGATGACCGCGATCCACAGGAAGACATTCAGCAGATTCAGGAGCGCAAAGAACAACACGACGATCGAGAAGTCTCGACTCACTATATTTTTGAAGATGAACTCCGAACGCACGGCTTGAACGGGGTTGGTCCATCCTTGTTGTGTGTCCCGCCTTTTCATCTGGGTGACAAACCAGAGTGAGAGACCATTGCCGATCATGGCGAGAAGGCCCAAGGTGAGGAACAGCCATCCGCCTCCGTTCACATATCCGGCCCAGCCAAGCGCGCCAAAAATCGCCATGTGGACGACATTGTCTCCGATCAGGTCCAATTGCTCTCCAAATCGGGATTCCCGGAATGTCAGGCGAGCCACAGCTCCATCGCAACAATCGACGATGGCCGACAGCTGAAACAGCAGGGCGCCGACGACTCCGGCGAGATAGGTACCTTGCGCCAAGAACCCCGCGGCGAGAAAGCCGACGAGGAGTGACAGGATCGTGATGGCATTGGGAGACCATCCGGCCTTCACAAAGAGGTGAGTGAGCCCGTTCGCCACTTTGCGGTTGAAGTACGTATCGATGACGCCGTCGTAGGCCTCCTTGGGAGATTGCAGAAGGCGTCGCTCCGCTTCTCTGACGGACTCGGAAGAGCGGACAGTGTGACACCATTGAGATGATTCTAAGTTGATTGGGAGGAGTTTCAACCGTCCCTCCGCCGCGGCATGCGCCTTAATGAGGTGAAGCGGCGTGCCACGTCGGGCGGGCACCGATCGCCATGCAGCGCCGCCTAACATACTTGCCGGAATCACCAGGATCTCGGCCGTTTCTGCGCGCGACTGCTGCCCCTGACACGTCGGCACAAGCACAGATTGTGCTCCCGCGGCCTGGACCTGCCGCCTGAACTGATCGATGAGTCCTCGAGAGAAGACTGCATGCGCGCCGATGACCAGGCAAGCGCCTTGAACGTCCCGACCCAGCACCTCCCAGGTTCGTGGATCGTCCAGCGGAAATTCGCGCGTCGGCATCCACCGCAGGACTCCGACGATGCGAGGATCCTGCGTCAACAGACGCTTAAGCGATTCTTCCTCGGCGCCGGCCAAGATCACGACATTGGTGACCCCTGCTCGCTGCAGCGTGAGCACGGTGCGGAGAAACAACGGAAGACCACCGACCGGTGTGAGCGGTCCTATGTGATCGATGTTCGGAAGTGGTGGCTGCTGATCGTCCGCAACGCTCAAAGTCGGCAGCAGAATCGCCGTGTTCAGCGTGTGGACGTCTGCGGCTGATTTGCCCGAGGTCAGCGGATTGGATGCGGGAGTCGCCATCAGTCTAATTTGGGAATGATATCCCGTTCGGCACGGACAATGTCTTCTTGAAAGTCGATTTCCGTCCACGGCAAACCGCCGATCGGTTCATACCCGACCCGCACCTGCTCGAAGAACTCACGAAGGCCGTCCTCATATTCTATGTCGAGTTCGCCCCGCTCGATATGGGGTTGGAGCGACGCGATGAGCGGGGGGCAGTCTGCGGCCCGGACCTTCAGAAAACCGACACCTTCTCCTGCAAGGTCATAGCGGTCCGGCATCCGTTTCGACAGTGCGACCACGCGGCCGCCACGCACGATCGCCATACATTCTTCGGTCTGCTGCGTGACGGTATCATCCAGCAACAGAGCGGTTGGAGATGCAGACGCGATGAGCCGCTTCAAGATGTGCCGATGAAACAGCACATCGGCATCCATGATGAGCACATCGCCCCTTAACTCTTCTCGCGCACGCCATAGCGACGTGATGCTTCCTCGCTGATATTGGTCGCTGACCAGGTACCGCACATCCACACCGCTGAGACCGTCTCCCGCCACGGCGCGGATCATGTCCTGCTTATAGCCGACGACGATGACGGCTTGCTGCACGCCGACACCCGCCAACGCTTCTAAATAGCGGACCAGCAGAGACCGCCCGCCGACTTCGATCAAACACTTGGGGCGATGTTGTGTGACCGGCCAAAGCCGTTTGCCGACGCCGGCGGCGAGAATGATGGCTTTCATGAATGGACCGGCGCGGTTTTCAACACGTTCTGAAACGCGCTGAGAAATCCTTGAAGGTCCTGTGGCGACAAGGCGCCCATGTTGGCGATACGGAAAATTTTGGGCTCGAGCTGGCCCTGCCCGGCGTAGATGACATAGCCGCGCTCCTTGAGACGGTCGTGCAAGACCTGATAGGAGAGGCCGGCCGGCAGATAATACGATGTAATCGTGTTGGACTGATGCTCCGGTGGAAGCACCGGCTTCACACTCAGCGTGTTCATCGTGTGGCGAATCATCGTGGCGGCTTTTTTATATCGCGCAATACGATTGACCACGCCTTCTTCCAGCAATTCATTGAGCGCTTCGTCGAAGGCATAATAGACCTGCACCGCCGGGGTAAAGGGAATCGTCGCCTTCTCCTGTTGCTCGTAATAGAGCGGGAGATGAAGATACCAGGAGCGCTTAGGGTAGCTCCTCATGCGCTCCATAAACCCTTTGCGCACCAACACGAACGACACGCCGGGAAAACCCTGAATGCATTTGCCTGCCGTCCCGGCGACCATATAGATCTTCGACCCGGCGATATCCAAGGTCTCTCCCCCCAGCCCACTCACCGAATCAAGAATAAAGACACGATTTTGACTATCGGCCACCTCGGCAATCTCTTTGACTGGATTCAGGAGGCCGGTCGTCGTTTCATGATGGACCATGCCGACCACATGGACCTCCGGATGCTGCCGCAACGCCAAACGCACGGTCTCTGGATCAGGCCTCGTCGTCCAGTCCATTTTGATGTCCGGAATGCCGAGCCGATGCACGCCGTACATCGACGACATGCGGTCACCATACACGCCATTGGTAATCGTCAGCGCGCGTTTGCCTTGCGGCACGGATGATAGCAACGCGGCTTCAACAGCAGCCGTCCCAGAACCGGTGAGCACAATCGCGGTGTATTCCGACTCGGCGCCCGGCACAAAGGCCTTCAATAACTTTTCGCGAATCCTCGTCAACAATTCAGAACACTCGGATTCGCGATGGCAGATATCCGGGCGCAAGAGCGCCTTGCGCACGCGTTCGGACACATTCACCGGCCCAGGATTTAATAAGATCATAATTTGTCCGTTAATCGTTAATCGTGAAACCTTAATCGCGTGAACCGTAAAAATTACACGGGGCAGGGTCTTACCCGATTCACGAATAACGTTTAACGAATAACGCTCCTATTCGATGGCTTTCATGAACCGCTGCGTAATCTCCGGTGGCTCCAACATGACTCGATCGACATCTTCCGCCTGTTCGGTCACTTTCACGAGCAGAAAACTGGGGCCGTCTTTCTTCAGCATCTCTTTAAACTCGTACACCAAGTCTTCGCGCTCGATCACACGTTCCACGTTGACGTACCCGGCGGCCTTGGCCATGTGTTCCAACCGGACAAGCCGTGAAATAGTCGGCTGGTTTCCTGTACTGCCATAGACTTCATTGTCAAAGACCACATGGATAAAATTCTTCGGTTTCAACGCACCCACAGTCGCCAACGTGCCCATGCCCATCAGCACGTTGCCATCGCCGTCCAAAATCACGACCTTCTTCTCCGGTTTCGCAAAAGCGACACCGAGCCCGATCGCCGGCGCCACGCCCATCGAACCAATCATATAAAAATGTGTCGGACGATCGGCAATTTTAAATGCCTCGCGCGAGGCAAAGCCGTTGCAGATAATCACGGGCTGCTCGGTCAGTAACTCCAACACGGCGGCCATCGCCCGTGCGCGACTCTGAATCGTGCCTTCTTCCGGTCTCATGGATGCAGGCCTTTCACGATGCCCTTCTTCAACAGCAATGCGATGGGGATGCGTTGCTTCATGAAGGTGTGCGCCGTCCACTTCAGATCCTCGATAAGACTCTGTTCAGAGAGTGTTCGATGCGGGATTCGAGCCGCATCCAGAATCTGCGTCATACTTTCTCCCATGACGAGGTGTTCGGGAGCGTCTTTGCCTTGAAAGCCTCGCCATGAAATAAGCAGGAGACATGGCTGCCGGTAGATGACGTTGAGCGAGATCAAGGCATTCAGGGACGTGCCCAAACCCGAGTTTTGCATTAACACCGCCGGAGTCTTGCCCGCCATAAACGCCCCGGCGGCCATGGCGACCGCCTCATCTTCGCGGACGGCCGGCGTGTAGATCCGGCGCTCCATCAGCGTCGCGATGATGCCGCCTAGAATCGAGTCAGGGACACCGGTAAAGAAATTAAACCCGATGTCCTGCAACGCTTGAACGAAATCGTCACTATCAATCATATGATCTCACGCACAGTAAAAATGTTACGGAGCGCCATTCAGAACCGGACAGCGGGGAAAACGGATCGCATTATAACGACCGGTCAGGGGATTCACAAGAAGCCGGCCGCCCTTGTACACGCCGTCCCCATCCGCAGGAGTTCGCGCCGGCTCGTGCGAGCCCTGTACCGCTGTGCCGCTGCTCGTGCAGTTGCTCCGCTTTCGCGGTCGTGTTACTCTTGTCTGATAGGTCTGCATGAATGTCTCACACACCGCTCGCCTCTTTTCCAGAATCGACAGAATGATGTCGGCACGTCGTCAGACATTCATGATCGCCTGCGTGCTCGTGCTGATCAATTCGACACCGCTGTGCGCCGGCAGTCTCATCCATAATGACCCCAAAGGCTTCGACGGTCTTGCCTGGGGCTCTTCGCTTGCTGAACGCGAGGACTTCAAACTGGTTGATAGCGGCTCCGGGGAGATCAAAGGCTACGACCGAAAAGAAGGCCCCATGCCGTTAGGTCCAGCGACGGTCGACTTTATGCGGTACATTGCGATCGGCGACAAGTTCGCGCGCGTCACCATCCGTTACCATGGCAAGGACACGCACAATCAGGTGCTGGCATATCTCCAATCGCTGTACGGTCAAATCGACCGCACGCCGGGACAAATGGTGCGGGGCTTGAATCAGCAATTCAATTGGCGCGGAACGGATACCGAGATCAACGTCACCTATGAAGCCCAAGGTGACCGTGGATTTGTCTTCTTCGACAGCCGGGTGCTCTCCCCTCGATTCAATGACAATATTGCCGACAATGCTTACTAGCCCGGATTATTCATGAACACCTACTACAGCGGCCGATCCTCTCGCCCGGCGGGACTTTTGCCAGGATGATGAAAAAGGCCGCCAGCTTCGTTCTCGTCTCGCGGGACGACCTTTTTGATCATCCTGCGAGATCTCGTTCGGGCTCCTCGACGGCTCGCCACAATTAAGGTGTCCAGGTTCAGCCGGCGCGCACAGTCGTGGCGCGCTTTATTCAGTGCGCCCTGAGGAGAAGCCCACGGAAGGGGCGCGTCCTTCGGGCAAGGCGCCTGTCTTGGCAGGCGTGGGGTCGGGCGGGTGAGACAATGCCTGGGGTGGGCGGGTGAACACGGGAAGGGGCGCGTCTTGGCGCGCCTGGGTGGGCGGGTGAAATGAAGGCTTCGGTCTCAGCCGCTTCGTGACGGCATTCAT
>JBDUAJ010000039.1:0-15931 GCA_040004695.1 Nitrospirales bacterium
ACGTCGGCGAAGACGTCGAGAACGTGGTATTGAAACTCTTGCAGGCGGCAGAATTTGATGTAAAAAAGGCTGAGACCGGCATCGTCTACATTGATGAAATTGACAAGATCAGCCGAAAATCGGAGAGTGCCTCCATCACTCGCGACGTGTCCGGCGAAGGCGTGCAGCAGGCGCTGCTGAAACTGGTAGAGGGCACGGTGTGTAACGTTCCGCCGAAAGGCGGACGCAAGCATCCCGAACAGGACTATATTCGTGTCGATACGTCCAATATTCTCTTTATTTGCGGCGGCGCCTTCGTCGGGCTGGACCAAATCGTCGGGCAGCGGACGACGGACCGACGCATCGGCTTTGGTTCGGGGACGACCACGCGCACCACGCACAAAGGCACCAGTCTGCTGGAACTAACACAGCCGGAAGACCTGCTTAAATATGGATTGATTCCTGAATTCGTCGGACGATTTCCCGTCTTCACGACGCTGTCCGATTTGGATGAAGCGGCACTGATCCGGGTGCTCACGGAGCCGAAGAATGCGCTGCTCAAGCAGTATCAGGCGATGTTCGAGCTGGAAAACGTACGTCTCGAATTTACACCCGAGGCCGTCAAAGCGATCGCCCATCGTGCCGTCCCTCTGAAGACAGGCGCCCGCGCGCTCCGGGCCATTCTCGAGGATGTCATGCTCGATCTGATGTACGAAGTACCGGCCCTCCAAGGGGTGACCTCCATCCTGATCACAGATGAGGTGATTTATGGTACCGGCCAGCCACACATCATTTCATAACACGGCCAACGATACGGGGCCACCTCCGTCGTTCTCGGCTCCTCCCAATCCACAAGGAAGCCGGGGCGGAAAGAGTCGGTCGTGGCCGGCGCAGGGCGGGCGGATGAGATTTCGGTACGCGGCCGGTTGTGACTTCACCTGCACCTCGGATCTGATCCCCTCCTTTTCGCCTGGCACACACTACCCATCGGACATCGTGGGGTAATGGATGGCTCCTAAGATTCTCCTCGTCGATGATGAAGCGCACCTCCGGCGTGTGGTCTCGCTGTATCTCCGCGCCCGGAACTACGAGGTGGAGACCGCGGAGAACGGCCTGGAAGCCATTCAAAAAGTGTCGGCCGATCGCCCTGACCTGATCATCGCCGACATCGGCATGCCCGGTCTCGATGGCTACGAATTGTGCAGCCGACTTCGACGGGACACCGCCACACGAACCATTCCGTTCATTTTCTTGACGGCAAGAGATCAGGACACCGACCGCATCAAAGCGCGCAAAATTGGATCGGACGATTACCTCACAAAGCCTTGTCCGCTGGATCAGCTCGCCGAACATGTCGAGACCATGATCGACCGCATTGAGCAGGCCAAGAAAATACCGTTGGATCAAATCGGCTCGAGCGGTCAGCTCGACGAGGTGAACGTGTTAGATCTAATCCAGATGTTGGAGCTCAATCAGAAGTCGGGCGCCCTCGTGCTCAGCCATGGCGAACGCACCGCCACCCTCTATTTTAAGGAGGGGACGATTATCGACGCCGACATCCGGTCGCCAAAACGCGAAGAGCCGCTCTTCGTGCTCCTCGGATGGAAGGCAGGGCGCTATCTGTTTCTTCCCGATGCCATGCCGGAACGCATGCCGATCACGGCCAGCTTGGCGCACCTGCTGTTCGAGGACCTTCGAAAATTGGAGGGCCAAGAGACCCCGATGGCCAGCTCGGTCGCCGACGCGTCCACCTCTCGCTCCTCCGCTGAAGACAGCGCGGTCGGTCGCCTGATCGTTCGCTTAGAAGAGGTCCTTCGCCGCGCGCAGACGGAAACGGTTTCACTCGCTGACCGGCATATCTTCAGATTGTTGGTGGTCGGCACTCTCGGAACGGGCAAAAGTGAACTGATTCAATTCCTCGTCGACGATCTGTCGTCATCGCGATGGGCAGCTGTTGGTGCCGACGAAGGCGATCGGGAGCAACATATGGATTTCGGACTGGTTCGACTTTCTTCAGACACTCTGCTGCACCTATTGTCCGTGCGCGCGGAAAAGCGCTTTCGACCGCTGTGGGAACAATGCCTGCCGCGCGCACTGGGAGCGATCCTCTTGATCAACCCATCGATGGAAGGTGAACTCAGCCATGTTCAAACCTTTTTGAAAGCCCGGCATGCCCTCGCGCCATCGCTACCCATGCATGCGCTCGTGATCAATGCGTCTCACGTACCGGACGTTCCCGGTTTACCGGAGACAGACTGTTCGGTGGGTACTATCGACGATCAACAGGTGCGGCTGAGCCTGCTCGATCATATTCTCGAGCAATGGTTTCACACACATCCCGTCAGAGCGTGAATTCGGCACGGCTCTGCGCAATCGATAACTCAGCTACCTGTTCTACGGCGGCCTGTGCGATGTTCAATGAAGATAAGAGGGCGCCGGACAGCCAATCTCAACTTGGCGCCCGAGAAAACCTGCGGACCACCCGATCAAGCCACGTTCGAGCCACATTGCTGCATCGGTGCGAAAATCTTCAGGCTGCGTTTTTCGTCGCAAAAATAATCCTGGCCTTATCTTGACCAGTCGCAAACAATGCCAATCGCGCACATCGGCGTTTTTCAGCATCGCTCTCATTCGCCATACTGGCGGCCAAGACCCAGTTTAACGCGATGACGGTGACCACCCCAATGAATTCCACCATAATTCACCTCTTTGTTAGGTCACTGAAGCGGATGGGAACTCGCAGAGTGTATGACCTGTTGGCTACTCCCTCTGTCATTCCCGTCCGTGATCGTTCGATCAGACGTATCCGGAAGTGGAAAGAACACTTCCAGAATGACAAAGAGGGCAATCAAACACACTCCGATGACCGTGACGATCGTCCATTCGACTCCAGACATCACCCCCCCCTTCTGGCATCATGCCGAGATGTCGGCCTCCTTGCTTGACGCTCTAGACCAACATCCTCGCATCGCGGTGCAATACCCTCCCCAACCGTGTTCCACACTCGGCAATCCCTCCGGCCGGAGGCTTTCAGGCAGTTGCTTAGTTATCCCTCTCCAACGTCGATCATGGCTGATCATAAGGAGGCCCACCATGAGAACACTATGGCCCGAACGGTGCATTTGACATCACCCATGCGGGTGAGAGCGAGCGCACCCCGGTACGCCCGCTTAGTCTCTCCAATAGTCAAATATACCCTCATGACAGCGAACATCACGCTCATAGGGGACGGTGATGCGCTGGTCCGACTCACTCATCAAGCGTCCCTCGCCCATTCCCGATTCGTGTTCCATCCCGGGACCGTGTCCATCAGAAGTCCTCACCGTCAGCGTGAGGTTGTAAAGATCCTCTGCAGCCGCGGCATCAAGGCCATGCGCTCTCATGCGCAGCAATTTCTGAAACTCATTCATGGCATGAGTCACGGTCAGTTGGTCTCCCGCTCTCATGCCATCCCGGGCGCGGGTCAGTTCCTCGATGTAGGGTGTCCAGTCCAAGCTGGGATGAATGGTTTGATAAAACGCCAGGAAGTTTCCCAGCTCTTCTACCCATGTTCCTTGCGCCGATACAGTCCCGGCCATGATGAACCATATGGCACAGACACCGGCCACAACTGTCCGGCCCATATGCACACCATATGTCCGCATAGGATCCTCCTCGGTGCTGGTGCTTGTCGTTGACCTGGCACAGGCAACGACAAGCACCATAACGAGAGAGTAGGAACAACACCATCACCGGACAGAGTGTCTCCGCCTCACCACGATGGGGGAAGCAGGCGCGATAGGGCCTCATCGTCTCACTCCTCACTTCGCGCTCAAGTAGAGGAGAATAGCTTCCACCCGACCGGTCACATGTAATTTTCGATAGATGTGATGCAGATGCGTTTTGACTGTATCGGATGATACACAAAGCTGATCGGCTATTTCCTTGTTGCCACGTCCGCCGGACGCACAGGCCAAAATCTCACGCTCTCGGTCCGTCAAGATGCCCAAGCCGCCGCCGTGCTGATCGCTGCCCTGACTCAAGGCACGGTAGACCGTACGGGCTCCACGATCCGGCAAAAACGGCGACGAGACCTCTTCTCCCTCCGAGGTCCCTCGAATGATGCGCAGGAATTCGTCATGGTCGGCATCCTTGAGAATGTACCCGCTTGCGCCCGCCTGCACGGCTGCGACAATTCGAGTGTCGTCATCGTGCACCGAGAGCATCAAGACCTTCACCTCCGGCGTACAGCCCTGAATGAGGCGAGTCGCCGTCACACCGTCCAGCTTCGGCATATCCACGTCCATCAAGACCATCGTGGGCTTTAACTCCATGGCAAGATTGAACGCTTCGCGTCCATCCGTGGCTTCTCCGACGACCTCGATATCGGGCTCTCGTTCCAAAAGGCAACGCAAACTCTGGCGAAACAGACGTTGGTCCTCGGCGATGAGCAGCTTGATCATAGTGATCCTTGAGCATTCAAGGGAACAGCGATCGAGAATTGCGCGCCTCCAGTCGAGCGATTCGCCGCCCAAATACGGCCGTGATGGGCTTCAATCACCAGGCGGCAGAAGTGCAGCCCCAGACCGCGTCCGATTCGCAAGTCATGCCCATCCTTCTTGCGAAAAAACATCTCAAACAGGGAGGGAAGATCCTCGGCATCGATTCCCGGTCCTTCATCCTCCACACGCACGAGCAGCACCTCATCACCAATTCGTCCCAATCCCACGGGCATCGCCCCTTCCTGCCCGGATTTGATGGAAATGGTAATCACGCCCTTGGGCGGAGAATATTTGAGCGCATTGTGCAACAGGTTGATGCCGACTCGTTGAAGGCGACGCCGGTCGCCGCTCATCGTGATGTCGTCGGGACAGACGTCCAACCGCACGGTGACACCTTTGGCGTCGGCTTCGGACTTGAACAGATGAACCGCCTCTTGAAACAACGCCCCCACGAGGAAATGGGACACGACGATCGGCAACCCTGAATAACTCTCCTGGTAGACATCCAGCATATCGTTGATCATCCCTAAGAGGAGATCCGTCGTCAGCTGTAAATCCCCAAACCATTGTGCGATCGGCTGGGCGTGAAGCTCCGGCCGCTCCCTCAGTAACTCCAACGTTTTCTTGATGCCTGCCAGCGGATTACGAATGTCATGCGCGAACATGGAGGCAAATTGACTGAGCGAGGCGAGCCGCTCGGAACGGATGAGCTGTTGCTCCAATTGCCGCTTCTCGGTCATGTCTCCGAACTGCAGCAGAACCGTCATCACCCCATCGGTCCGTTCCACGGGGACGATTTGCACATCCATCGTCAGGACGGTTCCGCTCAGGGTCGGCACATGCAGGCCTGAGGTCGATCGCTCTTTCCCGCCTGTCACCGCCTGCGTCAACACCTTGCGAAATCGTGTCCGATCGTGATCCCAAAACATATTCACGACCGGCGTGCCGATGAGCTCCGCACGCATGCGTCCCAATTTGAATTCCGTGCGGCGATTGACATCCCTGATCACGCCCTGCGCATCGACGATCACCTTGGCGTCTACGGCATGATTCCATAACATCCGGTAATACTCTTCGGACGTGACGGTTTCACGACCAGCTTGAGCCGCTTCACTCATAGTGACTCTCGACGTGACGATCAACGCGGCGCCGCGTGACTGACCCCATCGTTTTTCGCTGAAGGAGCACAGACGCAATCCGATGAAACCCACCCTGAGCTAAGCCGCATGCTTGGAGTCGGTTGCGTGTGTGGCCTCTTGACCGTCTGGAATGTCCTCACTGTGCATCGTCTTCTTCTCATCGTGATATAAGAGATCCATGCAGAAAAAGAAAACGGTCAGGAGGACCAGGAGCCCTGCCACGATTCCCCAGTAGCCCCACGACATGGTATGTCCCCTTTATGAATACGGCAAACAGATCCGCGCCGACGAATCTGTTTGCCTTTCGATTACATTGGTAGACGGTGTGAAACAGACCGCCTGGCCATTACCCAGTCTTTCGATACACCGGCTCGGACGAAACTTCGGCCATCATAATAGCGGGCAGCTCTTCCGGCCTGGTGCTCCGCATGATAAGCCCCCAGAACAACCCGATCAGACCGATCGATCCCGCCACCAGGAAACCGGTCGGAATCTCAGGCCACGTTCGAGGCGCACTCAATACGGTCGAGAGCGGCTGCGTCGACGTCTCCGCTGTGACCAAACGGTCGAAACGTTCCGCCATCTCTTCGGTATGGATCGAGGCGACGATGAGAAGGGCCAATTGTGTTTGGACCTCGGCTTTGGCTTGGCTCTCTTCCTGGAGAGATACAATCCGGACAATCGCTCGACCCAGACTATCCTGTGCCCGTTCCCCGACACGCATCGTTTCCTGAGCGGCCTGAGCGACTGCCACGATCATGCGTCCCAACATCGGTTGGCGGCTTTCCAGGTAGGCGGCGTCCATCTGCTGAGCTCTCGCCTGGGTCAGAGTGATCATGCGCTGATTGTATGGGCCGTCGATGAGCATCGGTGAAAGCAGGCCTGACCCGACTCCACGCCCTGTGTAGACGGAAATTGAACGCCCAAGGACGTATTGCACGCGAGCGGCATGATCCGCATCAAGCTCCATCATACGGGCCGAGAGATCATCCTCGGACGTCCTGGCCACATCCTGCGCCTGCTGGGCCAGCAACGAGACGCGGTTCAGCGCCTTGGCCGCCGCTTCGATGTCCGCCATGCTGGCACGGTCCACCAGGTAATTCTCGACCAGAGCCTGCCCCAATGCCGGCTGTACCCATTCCATGGCGGCCATCGGACCGATCTCCGCCGTGGTCTGCTCGACCGTGGCAAGTTGAGGTTGCCCGGCTTCCAGCGTGCCATTCGCAGTCATGAAGAGAAAGTATCCGCCAAGGACCGTCGCGAACACTCCCACCGCTACCATCAGATCAATTGGTTCTATACGTCGTGTCATAGTGGTGCCCCTCCTGTGCTTGTCCCACATCAACTGCAACTACGGAAGGAGGTTCGCAAGCGAAGTGCCATAGTGAAATTGTTTACCTATCGCTGCGTTATGGATTGTTGACACCTTCAAGGGGGAGCGATGGTGGTGCCTTTCAACCAGCACCTGAGCAAATCCACCAACTTCCAGTGTGACAGAACGGACAGGATCAAAACAGATCAGCAATGAAGCGGAAGAACTACGGCGGCGGTCACTATTTCAACGTCACGATGGTCACGCCATCTCCTCCTTCCGCCCGCTCACCGGGACGGAATGACGAGACGTAGGGCGAGTCCTTGAGATAGGCCCGAAGAGTCGTTTTTAGGCGGCCGGTCCCGTGGCCGTGAATGATGCGGAGACTCGGACTTCCTGCAAGGGCAGCTCGATCCAAGGCAGCGAGCGTACGGTCGATCGCCTCATCAGCCGCGGCACCACGAAGGTCCAAAGCAATAGATGCCTCCCCAGACGGCACGGGCAAGGCCACTGATTGAGTGACAGCAACGCCAGCCGCTTGTGGCACCTTCGATGATCCCGACGCAGCCTCGGACGCCACCAAGAGCGACGCGGCCACCGACATGTCCGCCTCCCCCACGCGCAGCCGCACTCGCTTCTTGCCTCTCGGCGATTCCAGCAACGTCCCGGCCGTGCCGAGGTGGGCGATTTCTACTCGATCGCCCGCCTGCAATTGCTCCAGCGGAATGCGTTCTTCAGACTGGGCCAACTGCTGTCTGATCACCGCATCCACTTGTCCCAAGTGCAGCCTGGCTTGTTTGGCCTTGCTCAGAGACTGTTCCTGTTTCAGGCTCTCCATGACGGTATGGATTTCCGCACGCGCCCGCAAAAGTTCATCGGTCCATTTCTTCCTGACTCGCTTCTGCTCTTCCCGTTCAGTGCTCCTCAGGCGATCCGCTACTTCAGCGGCCTCTTGTACCGCACGCTCCGTTTCAGCTTTGAGGACTCCGATCCTGGCCGTATCTTCATCCAGCCGGCGCTGTGTGTCTTGAAGCTCCGTGAGCATCTGTTCCAGCGCACGATCCTCCCGCTGCACACGTTGTAGCGCCTCGTCCAGAATGGTTTCGTCCATTCCCAACCGTCCGGCAATTTCGATCGCCGACGAACCGCCGGGCATGCCCATCATCACCCGATACGTCGGCGAGAGAGTCTGCACGTCAAATCCGACACTCGCGTTCATGAATCCAGTCGTCGCATGAGCCAGGACTTTGAGGGAGTTGTAATGCGTGGTCACGACGACTTTCATGCCCATGTGGGCAAACCGAAGTAAGAGCGCCTCAGCTAAAGCCGCCCCTTCAGCTGGATCGGTTGACGTGACCGGCTCGTCGAGAAGCACCAGCGCCGGCGCATGACCGACAGCGCCGATCCCGGTCGCATGATCGAGGAGGATGATCATTTGGGTGATATGCGCGGAAAAGCTCGAGAGATCTTTGGCGAGATCCTGCGTATCGCCAATATCGGCAAAGATGTCGGGGAACCACGCCATCTCAGAATCGGCGGCACAGGATGGTTGAAGCCCGGCTCTGACCATGAGGGCGAAAAGTCCGAGAATCTTTAAGGTCACCGTTTTGCCGCCGGTGTTCGGTCCGGAAATGATCAGGACTCTGACCGTCTCATCCAACATGAGATCGTTGGCCCCCACCGCCTCTTTCGTGAGCACCAAGAGCGGATGACGGGCTTGTTTCAGCGCAATCCGTCCATTAGGCGTGAGCGAGACCGCCTGCCCTTTGATCTGATGACTAAAGGCGGCCTTCGCCGCAATGCAATCGAGAGCGGCCAGGACATCGAGGCCGGCCAATAAGACCATCCCATGTTCTCCCACGGTGGATGAGAGTTCAGTCAGAATGCGGCGTACTTCCCTGTCGACTTCAATCCCGGCCACCTTGATGGAATTATTTAATTCCACCAATTCGCGCGGCTCGACAAAGACCGTCGCTCCGCTCGAAGATACGTCATGGACAATGCCGGGAATCTTCGAGCGCATATCCGCCTTCAGCGGGACCACGTAACGACCTTCGCGCTGGGCGAAATAGGATTCTTGTAGGACATCGGCGTAGCGGCTCGACGCCAAGATGGATTCCAGGCGCCGGCGCATCTGCTGTTTGAGGTCCTGAACATGGTGCGAGAGTCGACGCAGTTCCGGCGTGGCCGATTCTTTGATATTCCCCTCGGCATCGACACATCGGTCGATTCGCTCTCTGAGGTCATGCAACTGATTCAGCTTCACAAGCGGCGCGGCAGTCTCCCAGAGTGCCGGCGCCGACTCGCGTTGGCGTCCAAGATATCGCACCACGTCAAAGGTGAGGCCAAGCACCACGGAGAGATCGCGCAACTCGTGCGCCTCCAAGACGGCGCCTTTCGACCCGCGGCCGAGCACGTCTCTGAGATCCGGGAACGACAAGGAAGGGAATGGATCGGCCGACTCTCGAAACATGACCATCTCGGCCGTCTTACGCAATGCCAGCCCGGCCTCATCCAACGATGCCGCTAACAGAAGCGTCCGACACCGTTCTGCTCCCATGCCGGAGCGCGCATGGCCGGCTAATACCTGCAGCAGACGAGGCCATTCAAGAGCGTCGAGGGTTTGCTGGGACAGTGTTCCAGATTCCACGGAGGTACCCATAGTGTGAGGGAAACGGCACTCTACCGTGCCCGATAAAACCGAGGCAACTCAGCGCTGGTTCATTGTTCTTTCTTCCTCAGACGCAAATAAACTTGACAGCCCGATCGATCATGAGGGCCATAGATAATAGGTTATCTAACGGGTTTCATTGCAATCGCAATCCATCCTGACGGCAAAGCGCTGTCATCTACGATTGACATCCATTCGCGGCTGATCGTCCATACCTCTAAAAAACCATTAGTTTTTTATCGGTATAAAAGTTGCGTTACGCAGTTTGATCTAGGTAGTTACATCCCATGAATCCTATGGAAAAAGTCAGCGTCATCATTCCCTGCTACAACCAGTCGCAGTTCTTGCCCGAGACGGTGGAGAGCGTCCTGGCACAAACCCATCCGGCCTATGAAATTATTGCCGTCGATGACGCGTCACCCGACAGGAGCGCCGAGGTGATTGGGCGTTATGCAGGCGTTCGGTACATACGGCAACAACATGGAGGCGTCTGTGTCGCACGGAACTACGGCATTGCACAAGCAAGCGGGGACTACCTCGTGTTCGTGGATGGAGACGATCGACTGCTGCCCGACCACCTGGAAACCTGTATGGCTGCCTTCCGGGCCCATCCAGAGGCGGCGTTGGTCTGTGGTGACTATCGATGGTTTGGCATGAATGATACCTGGCATGTTCATAACTGCGCGCCGTTACCGACTCATTACATGACGTTGCTACGTTTCAATTTCATCGGCCCGCCATGCGTGGCCATGTTTCGCCGTGACGTCGTTCAGCGTGTCGGAGGCTTCCAGCCCGGATTAGAAGGAACGGAGGATCAGGATCTGTATTTTCGGATGACCCGCACCCATGCCATGCATTGTCACCATAGCGTCATTGCCGAATACCGCCGACACGCCAAACAGGAATCCCAAAACTGGGGCAAGATGTTGACGGCGGCCATGAAAACGCTTCGGAGGCAACGGCCCTTTATACAAGAGAACAGCGTGTCGAAAGACGCGTATCGCCATGGCATCACGTTCCGCCGTCAGCTGTACGGAGAATTGCTCTTCCGGCAAGGCCTCAAGGCGGTGAAGAGCAAACAGTGGAAGCAGGCGATGACATGCTTCGGCATCCTAGGCCGCTACTACCCCTTCATCACGATTAAACCTGCCTACCAAAAAATTCTACAACTCATCGCTCATACGGTTAAGCCGAGCGCTGCCGTCTCCTCCAAAGTTCCACTGTCTCAAAAAAGCCCCTCTGATTGCATTTAGCGCTGCGTTCCCCTAGCATGTTGTGCGAGTCCATGATGACGATTCGGCCCCTCGCTTTTGCCAATACGCTCGCCATCACCACCGCCGTCTTGGCGCTCGTATTAATTCTGCTCCGGATTGTCTTCCCGCCTCTGTTTGTCTTTGTCTTCAATGCGCAATTCTTCGGGGCCGATGTCGCCTCCTTACTCCCCGAGAGCGTCAATATTCCAAAGATGATAGGAGAGCTGGTGGCGTTTGTCGGCGGGGCCTGGGGATTTGGCCTGCTCGGAGCGATCGTCTATAATCGCTTGATCCATGACGACCGGCATTGACCGGCGCCAGCGTCCCACAGGCATAGCCATCCGATCCTTCTGACGACCCTCTTGCTTCTCTTTTCAACTCTTGCCACACTGAGCGACTGTTGCCAACTCCGAATCTCATCTCAAAAAACCCGATCTGAACAGCCTTAATCCGTGAACTCAGGAGCATGCAGGGTGTGCAAAAAGGCTTTTTTTCACCCTCCCGACCCCGGCACGCCAAGACGTGCCTTTCCCGGGCGCGGCCGCAGCGCGTGAAAAGTCGAGGCGTACCATGGAGGGTACGTTGAAGCTTTGAGCGATGCGAGAACGAAGTCCGGGAGGGGGCGTGTCTCGGCACGGCTGGGGTGTGGCGGGGGTGCAGTAAAGATTTTTTCAACATCCTGCAAGGCATATCATGGGACTTTCAGCGAATGACATTGCGGCAGTCGTACAAGAAATCGCGCCAGCTATTGAGACGGGGTGGATTCAGAAAGTGTTTCAACCCACCCCGCGTGCGATTACGCTGGAGATTCGTACGCCGGGGCACACGGTTTCGCTCTTCATCTCTGCAGATCCGGAGACCGCCCGCCTACATCTGTTGACACAACGCCTCCCGAATCCGCCCTCACCGCCTGCCTTCTGCCAGTTTCTGCGGGCACATATTCAAGGCGCGCGGATCGATGGACTAGAGCAGGTGCAGGGGGATCGGATCGTGCGTCTTCACCTGACGGCGCGGGAGGGCCGGTGTGCGTTCGTTGCAGAACTGACCGGCCGGAAAGCCGATCTCTTACTGGTGAATGGAGAAGAGCGGGTGATGAGCGCGTTGGAATCGGCACGAGCGCAGATCGGCAAGCCCTATCAACCGCCGACCCTGAAGACTTTTTCGGAATCACGTGTCGACTCCACCTTGATTGAATCTCAAGACACGAGCCGGCCATTCCCTATGTCTCATGCCATTGAGCAGCAGTATCAAGCGCGTGAGGATGAGCTCGCCACATCACGATGGCGGCAATCGCGGCTCGCGGATCTTAAAAAGCGGATCAAGAAAGCGGCGCGTCGTGTGGAGGTGTTTCGAGGCGATCTCGACAAAGCCGCCCGCTACAAAGACTACGCACGGTACGGCGAGCTTCTGAAAACGAACCTTCACGCGATGGAAAAAGGGCATGAGCAACTGACGGTCGTGGACTATTTCGATCCGGCCATGCCTGAATTGGTCATTCCGTTAGACCCATCCAAAAGTCCCCAGGGCAACATGAACGACTACTTCAAAAAACACCATAAGCATGTGGCGGCAGAACAGGAGATCCGGCCACGCCTCGCACGAGCCGAAGAGGACTTGAACGCCTTGCAAACCGAATGCACGAACCTGGAACACGGCCTATCCGATACTGTCCCCTCATCACGTCCGATGACAGGAGTCCCCACTGCCGGACCTCCACCGTATGCGAAGGCGAAGCGTGAAGCCCGCTCCGGGCCGTTTCGTCGATTCGTCTCACACGACGGGATGCCGATCTACGTGGGCCGGAACGCTCGGGAGAATGAGGCGCTCACGTTCGGGGAAGCGCGACCGGATGACCTCTGGCTTCATGCGCAGGGCACACCCGGCTCGCATGTCGTGCTCCGCCTCGAAAAGGGTGGTGACCCGTCACATGAGACATTGCGCGATGCCGCGACGTTGGCCTTGCTCTATAGCGACCTCAAGAAAAGCGGCAAGGGTGAGGTGATGTATACCCGGCGCAAATACGTGAGAAAAGTCAAAGGCAAATCGCCTGGAACCGTCACCGTCACTCAGGAGAAGACCATTTTTGTCACGTTGGATCGCACACGCCTAGAACGATTAAAGGAGCGAGCCGGCGACATCGATCAGCAGCGTGCCTCGCGGTCATGAATACCGGATTGCTCACCGGGTATCGACTGCGCCCCGTGAGCAGTTGGCTTGCGGAATCTCCGGCTTCACGCCGGCATGTTGCGGGACACGCTGAAGCGGGATCGCATACTGCATTGAGAAAAAGGTCAGGAGTAACGGCCGGTCGAACGTCACGCTGACGTCCGGCCGGCCGCTTGGTTTATTGAGCAGGCTTTGCGTCTTGTTTCTCGACCTTCAGCACATTGATATCGAATACCAGTGACTTGCCGGCCAGGGGGTGATTCGTATCCACCACCACTGAATTGCCGTCAACCGAGAGCACCTTTGCTTCCATCCCATTCTGCGCTCGTAACCTGCTCCCGACCGTCACCTCAGGAGGAACTTGCTCTTTCGTGACCGTCACCTTTCTCTGTTCATCGTACGGACCATACGCATCTTCGGCCGTGACCGTGACGTGCTTCTTGTCCCCCGCTTTCAGACCGGCCAGCGCTTTCTCCAGTCCAGGAATGATTTCGTGATTGCCATGCGTGTACGAAATCGGCTCCTTCCCGACATTGGTTTCTAACACGGTCTTATCGGGCAGTGCCAGCGTATACTCCACCGTCACCTTCGCCCCGTCTGCGATAACCTGCGATGGCTCGGACGAAGCATCCGCATAGACGGCCGCGCTTGTGAACATGGCCAACATGAAAGCGGCCGTTATCGACTTCTGTGAGTAATTCATGTTGCTCCTCGTAGTGATGGCATCAACTATCCGGTCACATAAAGGCGAGCTGCGATCATGTGATGGCAGCTCGCCCGCGAAATTGTTGCAACTTAAAAGCGATCCCGTTTGCCGCCTCGGCCTCCGCCGAATCCACCGCCGCCACCGCCGCCACGGCCGCCTCGGCTTTCTCCGCCGCCAAACCTGGGCTCCTGAGGCTTGGCCTCATTGACGGTGAGGGTCCGCCCGTCCATTTGGGTGCCGTTGAGCGCGGCGATCGCCTTATTCGCCTCTTCGCCTGACGACATTTCCACGAAGCCGAATCCACGCGACTGGCCGGTAAACTTATCCGTAATTACCTTCGCCGATGCCACGGAGCCGTGCGGCGCAAACAGCTCCTGCAATTGCTGATCGGTCGCAGAGTACGGCAAGCCACCGACATAGATCTTCGAACCCATGAGGGGTCCCTCCTTTGATGGTGATATTGTCTTGGACGGTGAAAAGCAACAGGAAGGGACGGGCCGAAGACGCGAGAGACCTAGCGACTTAGGTCTGGCTTCCGGAAGATTCCCGGGCAAAACAACATCGGTTGAGGGCCTTGCTGCCCCATCCCCATCACCAGGCCCATGTGATGGAGAAAGTTACGGTACCATAACGCACCATAAACAACAACTCAACAATCCTGCTAATGGCTTTCCAGTAGCGGGTATTGTGACGTTCGGGACAGATGACTTACAGTGCACAGCGAAATTGAGTTCTCATCACTCGATTCGTGAAAGAGGAGCAAGAATGACGTCCTTGCAGGCGGGCACAAAGAGGAACGTTTCGTGATGTTCTCATGGAGGCGCGGTGTCACGCGCTATCAATGGATCGTCCTCTTTGTCGCCTGGCTTGGCTGGGTCTTCGATTCCATGGACGCGACGATTTATGCATTGGTGCTCCATCCGTCCCTGGAGGACCTCTTACACATTTCCGGTCCAAGCGCATCATCGACTGAAACGATTGGTTGGTACGGCGGCATTATTTTCTCGGTCTTTTTAGTCGGGTGGGCCGTTGGCGGCGTACTGTTCGGGATACTTGCCGATCGGTATGGCCGGACCAAGACGTTGATGGCCACGATTCTTCTCTATGCCACGTTTACCGGAATGGCAGCACTATCCCAGGAGTGGTGGCACTTAGCGATCTATCGCTTTTTGACGGCGTTAGGTATCGGAGGGGAGTGGGCCGCGGGCGCGGCGATCGTCGCAGAAACCTGGCCGGAAGAGAAACGCGCGAAGGCCGCCGGCATCTTGCAATCCGCGTGGGCTGTCGGATTTTTTTTGGCTGCTGCGCTGAACTTGCTGTTGCGAGGATATAGTTGGCGCGTCTTGTTCCTTGTCGGCATCCTTCCCGCCTTAGCCGCACTGCTCGTGCGCATCTGGGTGAAGGAACCGGAACGATGGACGCAGGCCCACGCGCAAGACCTGAGAGACGGCACCGAGCCTGTCATGAAACTGCCGGAGCTATTCCGGGGCCCTCTCGCCCGGGTCACCTGGGTCGGCTCAGGACTGGCGTTCGTCGCCGTGTTTGGTTTATGGGGCGTCACGAGTTGGTTGCCCAGCCTCGTGCGCGCGCTCCCCGACCTCCAAGGCTTGCCGCCGGACTCCCTCGCGGGATATGTCAGCTATGCCATCATGGCGGTCAACGCAGGAGCGCTCTTCGGTTATCTGTGGTTCGGGTCGCTCGCCGATCGTTTTGGGAGACGGCCCATCTTCGCATTGATGTGCGCCGGGAGTCTGGCCATGGTGCCGGTCACTTTTTTCACGCCGCACAGTTATGCCCATGTCCTTCTTCTGCTTCCTGTACTCGGATTTTTCAGCAATGGAATTTTTGCAGGGTTTCCCATTTATCTGCCGGAGTTATATCCGACCCGTCTACGCGCAACCGGTTCAGGATTTTGCTTTAACGCCGGACGGGTGCTCGCGTCGGCAGGGCCGTTTCTCACCGGCTTCCTTGCGACAACTCTCGGCGGCTTCGGTCGTGCCGCCTCCACGATTGCTCTCGTATATCTGCTGGGTCTCTTGATCCTTATTTTTGCCCCGGAAACCAAAGGCCGGCCGCTGCCGGATTAGCCGGCATAAAATCCGACGCGAAGTGGCACAGAGCCCGTGCCCGCCGTCCGAAGGGAAGACTCGCCGGGACTCCAGCAGTGTTGCCTGAAGCGAAAAATGAGCGGAAGGAATGGGGAATCGTTTGATTGGCTCAGATT
>JBDUAJ010000040.1:0-15870 GCA_040004695.1 Nitrospirales bacterium
CGCGGAAGAAGGCGGTGGAAAAGCATCTGTCCGTGCACCCGCTCGATTGCCCGGTGTGCGACGCCGATGGCCATTGCGAATTGCAAGACATGGCGTTTCAGCATCAAGTCACCAATCTGGCCAACGCCAAGCAAAAACTGATTCCTGAAGACACGCGCAGTCTGGTGCTGGACTTCAATATGAACCGGTGCATCGCCTGCGGCGAGTGCATCAACGTCTGCAAAGACGTGTTGATGATCGATGCGCTCCAATTCATGAAGAAGGGCGGATTCAATCAGGTCGTCGCCAAGGGCGATAATCCTCTGTCATGCGAGTTTTGCGGTGATTGTCTCGCAGTCTGTCCCGTCGGCGCGATCACTAACAAATTTTCCAAGTATCTGTACAAGCCATGGCAGTTGAAGAAGACGACGACCACGTGTAATTACTGCGGCGATGGCTGCCAGATGCATATCGAGACCAAGGACCGAGAAGTGGTCAGGGTCACCTCCCCGCTGTCCTGGAAAAATAAATGGGGCGATCGTTCGGAGACCGCCAAGGGACATGGCGGGATTTGTGTGCGCGGTCGATTCGGCTTTGAGTACATCGACAGCAAGGCGCGGCTGCAGCAGCCGCTCATGCGCAAGGATGGCAAGCTCGTTGAGGCGCCGTGGCTCGAAGCGGTGCACTCGGTGGTCGATCGCTTGGTCGATATCAAAGCGAAGCACGGTCCGGATGCCATCGCCGGCCTGATCACGGCTCGATGCACCAATGAGGAACTCTATCTGTTCCAGAAGCTCATGCGGGTCGCAATTGGAACGAATCAACTGGACAGTAGTGCTCGGTATGGCCACATCAATTTTGTCCGGGCTGCGCAACATGCCGTAGGCGTTGGGCGAAGCATGAACGATTGGGAGGATCTCACCAAGGCCAAGGCCATCCTCTTGGTCGGGAGCAATTTGACGGAGACGAATCCGCTGACGTCCGTGCGGGTCAAGGACGCGATTCGTATTTACAAATCTCAGGTCATCGTGGTTGATTCCGCTCAGACGAACATCGCCAGGCTCGCTTCGCATCCTATGATGGTGAAGCCAGGCAGCGAGGGCGTTTTTGTGCAGGGGCTCGTGAAATCGGTGATTGAGCAGGACCTGATCGATACGGAGGCGACGGACAAACATCCGAATGCCTTTGCGGCTCTTAAGGATGCCGTTGCGAAGCTCTCCTTTGACGCAATTACTGCGGCGACCGGTATCGCGATGGAGCAGATCCATGAAGCGGCCTCAATTTTTGCCGAGGCCCCCCGCGCCATCATTCTTTGTGCCGAGGGCATTGTTCGCCGGTCAGGTGGCTATGAGAAGGTCCTGTCGCTTTTGGATCTCGCATGGATCACCGGGAAGCTGGGCAGACCCGGTTGTGGCGTGAGCACGGTCACCGAGGAAGTCAATGAGCAAGGCGCGGTCGATATGGGGGTCGCCCCGGAGTTTCTGCCCGGTCAGGCTCTATTCACCGATGCGGCGTCCCGTGATCGATGTGCCAAAGCATGGGGCGCTGAGTTGCCCGCGTCTGGAAAGGGCGCCACATTAACGGAGATTCTCAAGCGCTGTCGAAACGGTCAGATTAAGGCGTTGTACGTGGTCGGAGAGAACCCGTTGGCGACGTTGCCTAAATCAATGGAAGTACAGGCTGCCTTGGAGCGACTGGATCTCTTGGTCTGCCAGGATCTGTTCCTTACCGAGACGGCTCGCGTCGCACACGTCGTTCTTCCCGCCTGTACCTATGCGGAGAAAGAAGGGACATTTACGAATCTTGAAGGCAAGGTGCTGCGAATCCGGCCTGCTATGGATCCGATCGGGGAGAGCCTTCCCGATTGGCACATTATGACGGCCATTGCGTCAGGACTCGGGTGCCAACTCGACTATGAATCGCCTTATGATATTCAGCGCGAAATTATGAAGCTGCTGCCGGGGTATTACAATCTCGGGCAACCGCGAAAGGCGACGGTGAATCCCGACGCCTATCTCAGTAACGGGTATAGCGCGGAACTGAAGACTCGGTATCAGGGAGACCAAGCCGGCACGGCACACGCTGCGAAACCCTTTGCGCTCACGCTGGGGCAATTGCTGTATCATTCCGGGAAGCTCTCGACGCAAGCGCCGGGATTGATGACTATTGCGCCCAACACGGGGCGTCTTCACATGAACCCGAAAGATATGGAGCGTCTCGGGTTGACGGATGGGGCCAAAGTTCGAGTGACGACTGCCCAAGGGAAGTTAGACATGGGTGTGCAAGCCGACTTGGCGATGGTGCCGGGTTCCTGTTTCTTCCCCGAGCACTTTAATGAACCGCCTGTGAAGGATCTGATGGCCGTCGAGATCGATCGCCATACCGGGGTGCCGTATTTTAAGTTGACGTCGGCCGCCATCCAAAAAGTCTGAACTGGAAGCACTATGAGCGTTGGTACATTCACGAAGCGGGTCTGGCAAGCTGCTCTCTTTACGGAAATATGGGACGCGATGAAGGTCACGTTCAAGCACATGTTTCATCGCCCCATTACGTTCCAGTACCCGCGAGAACAGCGAACGATTCCGGACACGCACCGTGGGGCGCTCGGCCTTCTGCGGTACGACGATGGACAGGAGCGTTGCGTCGGGTGCGATCTCTGCGAAGTGGCCTGTCCCTCACACTGCATTAAGGTCATTAGTTCTGAAGATAAGTCGCTTCCGTTGCAGCGTTTTGCCAGTGAATTCTATATCGATATTACGAAGTGCGTATTCTGCGGCTATTGCGTAGAAGCATGCCCGGTGAATGCCCTCGCAATGACGAAAATGTACGAGTACTCCACTCATGACAAACGGACGCTCCTGTTCGATAAGAAGCGGCTGTACGACATTGGTGAACGTCATTTGACGGATGCGAAAAAATATCTCTACGCCCATGGCCAAGAAAAAGAGGGGCAAGAGAGCCGCGAGTATCGGTACTTCTTCCCACAGTCGGTTATCAAACCAACGCAACCGCCACCCAAACACCTGACGTAGCAGAGTGATGAAAAAAGTCCCCAACTGCGTTCTCGACTCAACTAAATCCTCAACGTACCCCCGAGGGTACGCCTCCGGTTTAGTTTCGTCTGCGGCCTTGTTGGATGACTTTTTTGATCACTCTGCAACTACTCTAATTTCAGTCTTATGCTGAACTAACCCGATGGTGCCAATCTTTTTTGTCTACTTTTCGTTGGTGAGCATCCTGGCAGGGGTGTTGACGGTGGCGCTGAGAAGCCCTGTGCACTGTGGACTTGCGCTGCTGACGTTGCTGCTGCATGTGGCGGGGCTGTTTGTGCTCTTGAACGCCGAATTTCTCTTTGCCGTGCAGATCATCGTGTATGCGGGCGCGATTCTGGTCCTCTACCTCTTCGTCTTAATGCTACTGAATCTGAAATCCGACGAGCGGTATCTCCACTCGAAATATGCCGTGATGCTCTTTGCTGCAATTGCGATTTGCGGTGAGTTGGTGCTGCTGATCTTGCAGTCGCCCTTCAATGGATCCAAGGGTGATGCGCCCGCCGAAGCGGTTTTGCAGGATGGGGCCACCTATGCGATCGGCATCAAGATGTTTAGCGAATACCTGCTGCCCTTTGAGATCGTCGGGGTGTTTCTCCTGGGCGCCATCATCGGCGCCATCGTCTTGGCCAAGACGCCAACGAGTGGTGAGATAAGGGAAAGATAGATTAATCGTTATCCGTGAATCACACAAGAAGAGCGATCTGAGCCGATCCGGGTTGCGGGTAACGAATAACGTTTAACGATTAACGGCCCATGGTTCCTTTAAGCGCCTACATCATCGTCAGTGCCGTCCTGTTTACGACGGGACTGATCGGTGTTCTGATCCGCCGGAACTTCATCATCGTGCTGATGTCCGTCGAGATCATGTTGAATGCCGCCAATATCAATTTGGTGGCTTTTTCTCACTACTTAGAGTCGATGGCCGGTCAAATCGTGGCGCTGTTTGTCATCGCCATCGCGGCCGGCGAGGCGGCAGTGGGCCTCGCCATCATCATCGTGGTGTTCCGAGGAAAGATTTCCACGAATGTGGATGAAATGAATCTTTTGAAATGGTAGTGGCGTGACCTCGTTCGACGTGCTCGTATTGTTGATCCCTCTCTTCCCGCTGACAGCCGTTCTCTTAAACGGCCTCATCGGACATCGCTATTCTCACGATATGGCGCATCGCCTGGCGTGGGGATCGGTGGGATTATCGTTCCTTTGCTCCATCGCCGTCTTCGTGCACACCATCCAGAGCGGGCAAGCGCGGGAAGTCATCGCCTATAAGTGGATCTACGGCGGTGATCTGACTATCAATCTCGCGTTTCTGATCGATCCCCTGAGCTGCATCATGCTGCTCGTCGTCACCGGCGTCGGCTTCCTGATCCATCTCTACTCCGTAGGCTATATGCACGGCGAGGAAGGATTTACGCGCTTCTTCACCTACATGAACCTCTTCATGGTGTCGATGCTCCTCCTCGTGATGGGCAATAACTACGTCGTGCTCTTTATCGGGTGGGAAGGCGTCGGACTCTGTTCCTATTTGTTAATTGGGTACTACTTTGATCGTGTTTCGGCGGCCAAGGCTGCGACCAAGGCCTTTGTGGTGAACCGGATCGGTGATGCGGGATTCCTGATCGCGATTTTTCTGGTCTTCGTCAATTTCAAGACATTGGATTACACCAAGGTGCTGGCGAACGCAGGACAACTGTCTCCCGAAATGGCCACCGCCATCGCCATTTGCTTGCTGATCGGCGCGGTCGGCAAATCGGCGCAGCTCCCACTCTACACCTGGCTGCCCGATGCCATGGAAGGTCCGACGCCGGTCAGCGCCCTGATCCATGCCGCGACCATGGTGACGGCCGGTGTCTATATGATTGTCCGCAATCATGCGATTTACGATATGGCGCCCATGGCCATGACGACGGTGGCATGGATCGGTGGGATTACGGCGCTCTTTGCGGCCACCATCGGACTGGTCCAGACGGACATTAAGCGGGTATTGGCCTATTCAACCGTCAGCCAGCTCGGCTATATGTTTCTGGCTTGCGGGATCGGGGCTTACACAGCCGCCATCTTTCATTTGATGACCCATGCCTTTTTTAAGGCCTTGCTGTTCTTGTCCGCCGGGTCCGTTATACACGCGTTGAGCGGGGAGCAGGATATTCGTAAGATGGGCGGACTCAAAGACCGTATCCCTTGGACCCATGCGCTGTTCCTCATTGGAACGCTCGCGATCGCAGGGATCTTTCCCCTATCGGGGTTCTGGAGTAAAGATGAAATCCTCACCCATGCGTTCATCCACCATCAGTACGTGTTGTACGGCATGGGAGCCGTCGGGGCTTTTCTGACCGCTTTCTACATGTTCCGCCTTACATACCTCACGTTCTACGGCCCTTCACGCATGGATCGTCAGACCGCTCAGCATGTCCATGAATCGCCGACCATTATGATTGGGCCCTTGGTCGCATTAGCTGTGTTGGCGGTTATCGGCGGATTTCCTGGCGTGCCCCCTGAATCGGGATGGTTTCATTCGTTCTTGCAGCCGGTGACGGCCGGGGCTGAAGCAGCAGGTGAGCATGTGGGTGTTGGTCTTATCCTCATGTTGATGGGCGCGGCCACGGCCATCGCCTTGTTAGGGTGGGGCCTGGCCCATTATCTTTATGCAGTCCGCGCGGAGGCGGCGCCTGAACTCGCTGGGCGGTTTTCTGCGGTCTATACGACGTTGCTGCACAAGTATTACGTCGATGAACTCTATGACCTTCTGTTTGTCGAGCCGACCAAACAATTGGGACGGGTCTGGGATTGGTTCGATCGTACGGTCATCGACGGCATTGTACGGGCCGTTGGACAAGGGACAGAGTCTGGAGCGGCGGCGAGTACCTGGATTGAAAAATATGTCGTGTACGCGGGTCTCAATGTGATCGGCTATGGCAACCACTTGATAGCGCGGTCATGGCGACGACTTCAAAGCGGGATGGTGCATCATTATGCGGCCATTATCGTGGCAGGGCTGTTTATCCTGGTTCATTTGATCTTACTGTGGTGGACGGGCGCGCTGCCGATGGGCCTAGCGCTCAATGGACGTTAATCGCCAGGAGTTTTAGGCTCTTGCCAATAACGTTTAACGATTAGCGTTTAACGAAAAACTATGCTTGATGAACTGACGTTTGGATTCCCTATTCTGTCGCTGGTGCTCTTCTTTCCTTTCTTGGGAGCGATGATTCTGTGGCTCATTCAGGATGAGGATCTGCTGAAAAGCTCGGCGCTCGGCATCGCTGTGCTGGAGTTGGTTCTTGCCGGCATGGTGCTCTTTCATTTCCAGCCAGGCACGGCGGCCATGCAGTTCACAGAACGGGTGGCGTGGATTCCACCACTCGGCATCAGCTACCACCTGGCCGTGGACGGGATCAGCGTGTTATTCGTCGGCCTGACCGCTCTTCTCACGACGCTGATCATTCTCTATTCATGGGATACGGTTCGCCATCAGGCGAAAGCCTACTTCATGGCTGTCTTGGCCTTTGAGTCGATGACCATGGGTATTTTTGTGTCGATCGATCTTATTCTGTTTTTCGTGTTTTGGGAATTGATGCTGATCCCCAGTTATTTCCTCATCAAGCTCTGGGGGACAGGTGTGGATCGGCACTACGCGGCCCTCAAATATGTGCTGTATACCCTATTGGGCAGCGTCTTCATGCTGGTCGGCATCGTCCTGCTCGACTTGAACTATCACGCCTGGGCGATGATGCATCATATCGAGCCGTCCTATACCTTTGACCTTCTCGAACTCCTCACCGTCCCGATCCCGCTGAGCCAACAGATCCTGATTTTCTGGCTGCTGTTCATGGGGTTGGCCTTTAAAGCACCCCTCTTTCCGTTCCATACCTGGTTGCCTGATGCGCTGGTGGAGGGACCGATTGGAGTGGCAGTCATGCTGGCGGGAGTGAAGCTAGGGACGTATGGATTCATGCGGTTCAGCTTGCCCCTGTTGCCGGACGCGTCGAAAAGCAATGGTGTAGTCACCGTCATGATGATTCTGGCCGTGATTGCGATTCTGTACGGCGCGATCATTGCGCTGGTTCAACCTGATTTGCGCAGACTCCTCGCCTTCAGCAGTATCAGCCACTTGGGATTCGTGGTCTTGGGACTATTCGCCCTGAACTTCCAAGGCCTCCAAGGGAGTTTGCTGACGATGATCAACCTGGGCTTCAGCACGGCCGGCCTGTTTTTTATCGCCGGCTTTCTGTATTCCCGGCGATATAGTACCCGTTTGTCGGCGTTCGGAGGACTGGCAAAAAAGGTCCCGTTGCTTGCCACATTTTTTCTGATTATCGGGCTGGCTTCCATCGGCTTACCGGGCACGAACGGCTTCGTTGGAGAATTTCTGATTCTGCTGGGTGCCTTTAAAGCCCATTGGGAATACGCGGTCATTGCGGTCACCGGGGTCATTTTCGGCGCAGCCTATTTCCTCTGGTACTACGAGCGCGCCATGTTCGGACCGTTGGCGGAAGGCGTGCAGGCGTTGACAGATTTGACTGGACGGGAAGTCGTCATCGCCCTCTCTCTCTCGATTATGATTTTTTGGATCGGCATCTATCCAGCGCCGTTCCTGAACATGATGAATGGATCGGTGGAGGCAATCGTTCAGCGGCTTGAACGGGGAGCACTTGTAGCCGATGGTGATGGTCATGGCAGAGACGGGGTGGTCAGGCCAACCTCCGTGCTCGTGCACCGCGCACATTTGGAAAGTGCTCGGTGAACGCGCGCAGTAAAGGTTGACCTGACCACCCCGTCAGGACGTGCCGCTCGCTATTAGGAGAAGGGGAGAGAAAAAGAATCGGATGGCTGAGTACACATTACTTTATATTCTGTTTGCGCCGTTTGTCGGGTCCATCCTGTTGTTGTTTATTCCCAATCGGCGGGCGCTGCCGGTACGGTTGGTGGCGGCTGGATCCGCCTTTGTCTCGCTGATTGCCTCGCTCTATCTTTTCTATGCCTATGACCCGGCGAAGGGCGGGTTTCAATTCATTCAGAAGTATGAATGGTCCAAGGAACTGGGCATTTCCTTTTATCTCGGCGTGGATGGTATTGGCACGCCGTTAGTCTTGGCTTCTTCAATCCTGCTGTTCGCCGGCATCTTCATCTCCTGGCACATTAAAGATCGGATCAAAGAATTTTATATCTTCCTGCTTGTGCTCGCCGCCGCCACGATCGGCGTGTTCATGTGCTTGGATCTTTTCTTTCTCTACTTCTTCTATGAAATGTCCGTGCTGCCTATGTATCTCCTGTTGGGCATGTGGGGCAGTCACACCAAGAACTATCTAGCTATGACCAGCCCAGAGGAGCGAGAAAAGCGGGATTCCGTCGGATTCATTTTCAATTTTGGGTCCAACAGTAAGGAATACGCCGCGATGAAACTCGTGCTGTTCCTCTCTGCCGGGGCGGTGTTGGCGCTCATGGGCATTTTGCTCATTTACAAGTTCTCCGGTCTGAACACTTTTGACATCCTCGTCCTCCGCGAACAGGCCAAGTTCTCTGGGCCGCTCGCGACTTTGATTTGGTTGCTGATCTTCTTTGGCTTCGCATCCATTGCGCCGATTTGGCCGCTGCATTCGTGGTCCCCCGTGGGCCACGCGGCGGCACCGGCCGCAACCAGCATGTTGCACGCGGGCGTGTTGATGAAGTTGGGCCATTTCTCCATTATCCGCGTGGCGTTCGAAATCCTGCCGCAAACGACACGCGAATTGATGCCCATCGCGGCGATCCTCTGTGTGTTCAGTATCATGTACGGAGGATTTGTCGCGTACTATGCGAAGGACACCAAATATGTCATCGGCTATTCGAGTTCGAGCCATATGGGCTATGTGTTCCTGGGTATGGCGGCGCTCGACTACATCAGTCTGTCGGGTGCCGTGCTCTATATGTTTGCGCATGCGATGGCGACCGGCATGTTGTTCGCCATGGCCGGATGGGTCTACGACCAGACGCATACGCGCGACATCCCGTCGCTCGGCGGCCTGGTCAACCGCATGCCCTTTATCGCCTCCTGCTTCATCATCGCCTGCATGGCGTCGATCGGCATGCCCGGCACGGTCAACTTCATCGCCGAGGTCATGATTATCGTCGGCAGTTGGAATAAGTATCCGTTCCAAGTCATTGTGGCGGTCGTCGGTATCGTCCTTACGATGGCTTATTTGCTTCGCATGATGCGGGGTATCTTCTACGGTCCTACCGTGGAGCAATACAGCCATGCGCACGATGCCGTCGGCTGGGTCGATCGTATGCCGCTGCTCCTCATGATCGCGACCAGTATCTTTTTTGGCATTTTCCCGGGCCACTTCTATAACATCATTCGTTCCGGAGTGGATCCCCTGATCGCTCGGATCACCGAAGTCGTGCCGTTGAAAACAGATGGACAGACGAATAATAAGCTGTCAGCCGTCAGCTATCAGCCTTCAGCTCAGAGATCTGAAGGCCACAAGCTGAGTGCTGATCGCTGACAGCTGAAAGCATTGGTATGACCTTTACACTGAATCTCACCGGCTCCGACCTGCTGTTGATGCTGCCTGAGATTATTCTCACGCTGTGGCTCTGCGGCGTCCTGATCGTGGATTTCGCCATGCCGAAGTTGCCGAAGGAGCAGCTTGCCTACTTGAGCGTATGCGGCCTCGCCATCGTGCTGGCGAATTTAGTGTGGTTCGACGTGAAGGGCGTGAGCGGCACGCTGTTCACCAACATGTTCGTGCTGGATCGGATGGCGCTCTTTTTTAAGATTCTGGTCGTGGGCGCCACCATGCTGGTGATCCTGGCATCGAGGGATTACGTGCAGCGGTTCCGCTTTTTTAAGGGCGAGTACTATTTCCTCGTGCTCATGTCGGCCTTAGGCATGATGTTCATGGCGTCCGCCAATGATCTGCTGTCGATGTTCATCACACTGGAATTTTCGACGTTTGGCTTCTATGTTCTCGTCGCCTACCTGCGCGAGGATGTCGCATCCAATGAAGCGGGTCTGAAATTCTTCATTTTAGGCGTGTTTGCGGCAGGACTCTTAGCGTATGGCATCAGCCTGGTCTATGGCGAAACCGGCAAGATTCTCTTTCCGGAGATTGCCGCGACAGCCTGGACGCCGGGCTTGGTCATCGGCTTCTTGCTCATCTTTGCCTCTTTGGGTTTTAAGATCGGCGCCGTGCCGTTCCATTCCTGGATACCCGACACCTATCACGGGGCGCCGACCCCTATCACGGCATTCCTGTCCATCGCCCCAAAAGCCGCGGCCTTCGCTATTTTATTGCGCCTATTCTTTGTCTCTTTGGCGGCGCTTAAACCGGCATGGGTTCTCTTACTCGTGGGTGTGTCGATTCTCTCGATGACCTATGGCAATATCGTGGCCATCGCACAAAAGAACATCAAGCGGCTGCTGGCCTATTCGGGAATCGCACAGATCGGAAATATCTTAATCGGGTTGGCGGCCGGAACGAAAATGGGCGAGGATGCGATTCTCTTCTATCTCCTGACCTACCTGTTTGCCAATTTGGGCGCGTTTGCTGTGGTCATTGCCGTCAGCAATCTGATTCGAAGCGATGAAATTGAGGATTATAGTGGGCTCAACCGGCGCTCACCATTTCTCGCGTTCGCCATGCTCGTCTTCCTCTTATCCTTAGCCGGGGTTCCGCCGTTGGCAGGCTTTATCGGCAAGCTGTACATTTTCCTGGCGGCGATCAAGCAGGAGCTCTATACCCTGATTATCGTGGGGTTGGTGAACATCGTGATCTCAATGTATTACTATCTGATCATCGTCAAGAAAATGTATATCAATGAACCCACCGATCGCTCGCCGCTCGTGGTGTCGCCTTCCATGCAAGCGGTCATTTATGTCGGGTTGGCCGGAACGTTGATACTGGGCATTTACCCCAAGCCATTTATCGAATGGGTTGTGGCCGCCACCCTCATGTTCTCCAACCTCGCTCCGGCCGCCGCCGTCGTGCCTTCCGTACTCCCATTTGGAGGGTAGCTATTTTCTTGCGAGGCCGAGCCGTTGCAATGGCCGCACAGTCTCATCACGTTCTGTTGAGAGGAAGCCATGTAGCGAGACATCGGTGGTGGCGGAGCTATTTCGTCGCGTCGGCGGGATCGGATATCCCTTGAAAGGTTCGTGTACGAGGCCGGATCCGATGGGCCTTTTCGTTCATTTCTTGATCGATGAGCTTCAGGGTTTCCAGCTGCGTCGATAACTCTTCTAACTTTTTCTCACGTGTGCTCAACTCTTCCTTCACGACTTGCTCGCGATTCAGCAGCTCCAGAATCACGTTTTGCGTGGCCTTGGCCAAGTGGGCTTGGCGCTCTTTCTCGGATGGAGCGTCCTGCAGGAGTTTCAGCCAGTCGGCGCTCACCGTGGCCAACCGGCTCTTCGGCGCTCCCGCGATGACTTCCTGAAAGTGTTTGGCCGCTGTTCGCTGGTTGTCAAACAGGGCCAACAAGGCACGCGAAAAATGAGCCTGCTCGCAGGTGCGCTCCTGCGAACAGGCCGTGAGGTGAAGGTCTTGTTCTCGCGCGAGCGCGCGATAGGCTCTCGCGTCATTCGCATCCAGATGGAAGAACGGTCCGGTGGATGAAAGCGATGACGCAGGAGCGCTGGTCGTCGTGGTCGGAAGTTCGGCACATGCGACTAAGACGGCCACGAGAGCAGCCGGGCAAGCGCCGATGAATATGCGCGTGATATCGAGCATGATTACGAGTCGCTTAAGGGCAGGACAAAGGTCATCGTCGTACCCTTGCCGAGTTCGCTTTCAGCCCAAATACGCCCACCGTGTGCTTCCACAACCCTTTTGACCAACGCTAAGCCGATCCCCGTTCCGGGAGACCCGCCTCGTGCCCGGACGGCGCCCTGATAGAATCGTTCGAAAATATGTTGGATTGATTCGGGCGCAATCCCGCGACCCGTATCCGTCACCGAAATTCTGAGCACCTTTTCCTTCTGGTCCGGTTCTAATCGTAAGTAGATCGAGCCGCCTTCGCGGCTGAACTTGAGGGCATTGGAGAGCAGATTATCCAGAACCTGTTGCATGCGAGTCTCGTCGACGGGGACGAAGAGCGGGCCCCGCGGCGCTTCGATGACGAGACGGATACGTTCCCGGTCTGACAGGAGGCGGATCTTATTGACGGCGGTATCCAGAACGCGTTTCATGTCGGAGGAGACGATGCGGTATTCCATCATACCGGCGTCGATTTTTGAAAGATCGAGCAGACTGGAAATCATGTCAATGAGTTGTCGGCTGCTCTCCACCATCAATTCCAGGGTTTCGCGTTGCGGTTCGTTCACGGGCCCTGGAATTTCTTCTAACATGAGCTGTGTGCCGGCATGGATGGCCGTGAGTGGTGAACGGAGTTCATGGGTGATATGCGAGACGAACTCGGCTTTGAGATCGTCTAACTCTTGAAGCTTCTTGGCCATGGCGCCGACGGATTCCACCAACTCCCGCAGATCGCTGGGAGCAGAGACATTCACCGCGGTCTTGAAATTACCCAGGCCGATTTGCCGAATGTGTTCTTGCAAACGGCGTAAAGGAGACAGAATACTGTAGGTTGCCAGACTGGCGAGTAACAGCCCCAGGCAGAGGGCGCTGATTACCAACTGTTTTGTGACGACACCGGCTTGCTCTGACCGCCGGCGGGCGTCATTGACGACGGTACTGATCGACGCCTCGTGGAGATCCACGAAGGACTCCAAGTGTTTCGTCATACTGGTCACGAGGGCATCACGTTGGGACTCATACTCCTTACTCATCTTTTGGGTGCGCACGGGTTCTAGTCGAGCTTCCGTGTGAAAGAGGATCCGATAGTCGTCATGGAGTGTTTCAATTTCCCTCAACGCCCGTTGCCCATCGGGAGACGCTTCCTGGTGCAAGAGCGCCTCCAGGGCATGCTGAAATTCCCGCGCATCGTTATCGAAATGTTTTAAAAAGACATCGTCGCGGACGGCCAAATATTTTTTTTCATTGCGTACTTGAGCATAGAGATTGTCGATCAACCATTTGGCCGTGTCGATGGCGGGGTAGTGTGTGGAGACGAGCGCATTGCTAAACTCAGTGATTTGCCGAATCTGGTGCAGCGCAAACAGATTGACCCCGGAAACCAGGACAATGATGGCGAGAAAGCCGATCGTGAGGCGCCAAAAGATTGATAGACGCATGGGACTCCAAGAGGTTCAAACTGGCCCAGTCTAGCAATGATTATGAAGAAGTCAATACGCCTTTGACCGATCCACCCTTCGCATTAAAGCGCTCCTTTCCAAACGCAAGAACAATGGTTCGGCGGTCGCGCAACGCTTAAGAATTGACGCTTCCCAAAGCCATCTTTTATACTCGCATTTTCCGAGCCGATGCGCATGCCAATCTACGTAGACATTATGAGATTCACCGTGCTTCAGCCCTCCACGCAGATCGAGGACGTCCGAGCCCGTGAGGGATGGCTATGGGGCGCGTTTGGCATTGCAATCATGGTCATTCTACAAGGATTGACAGGGCCGTTCCTGACGTGGGGACAGACGACAGTAGCCTGGGAGCCGCTTGCGGAAGGCTTATCGGTGGCCGTATGGGAGCCGGGGCGGGCCTGTGATGATGAGGTGCCGCCACTGATTGCCGTACGCGTCGATCCCGAGCGATATCGGTTTGTCACCTATCACTACCTCGATGAGAAGCTGCCTGCGCCCCTGACCATCAAAGAATGGCAGCGCCGCACGGGTGCCGGTCTCCTGTTTAATGCCGGCTTGTTTCGAGATGATTACTCTTATATGGGATTGCTGGTGAAGGACGGGCGCTCGCTGGGCTCTAAACGCCATGCGCAGTGGCAGGGGCTCTTTGTGGCTGAACCGACTGTCCCTGGGCTGCGCAAGGCGCGTGTCATGGATTTGGCCCTGGAACCGTGGGAGATGGACAAGATGGCTTACCGCGAGGCTGCGCAGTCCTTGATGCTGCTTGATCGCATGGGGAAGCCCCGAGTGAGGCAGACGGGCAAGCGTGCGCACCAAACCATTGTGGCGGAAGCTCGAGACGGGTTCATTCTTCTCTTGAAAACGACCGACACGGTCGCGCTCTGGGAACTTGCGACCTGTCTTCGGAGTGGATTTCCGGACATTCATCAAGCCATGGTCATGGATGGGGGTGCGTCATCCGATCTGCTGATCGAAGGCAGTTTGCCTGAGGCGGGGCCACCGGGAGGAACTCCATCGGTCCAGTCGTTTCAAGATGTCGTCGATGGAGGGGGGATGCGCCACATCCCCTTGCCGGCCGTCATCGGCCTGTTACCGCGGGACGTAGGAAGGGGCAATGAGGTAACGGGGTATAGTGGTAAGTGAGGATGTGGAAAAACCCACCGGCTCTACCCCTTAATCACCCTACCCCTCTACCCCTAGTTCACCGCTTCGCCGGCTGTACGGGATATCCGGCTTCGACCCAGGCTCCCATGCTGCCGTCAACGTTGTACACATGTCGGTATCCCAGGTCGGCCAGCGCTTCGGCGGCAATGTTACTACGATGGCCGGATTGGCAATAAACGACGATGTGATCATCCAGTTTGGCGCCAATCTCTCGATGGCGCGCTTTAATCTCACGAAAGTCGATATTCAAATCTGTGCCTGGGATGACGCCGGTCTCATGCTCCTGCGGTGAGCGGACATCGATGAGGATGAATGGTTTCTGCTCCGGTGAAGGCCCTTTTTCCAAACCGGCTCGCAATTGGGCAACGGTGAGCACGTAGGAATGATAGGCCCAGACGGCGCGGTCGGCCATCATGCCGAGCGTGAGGGTGAACGCCGCTCCAAGTAAAAGGATTCGATACATGGTTCGCCTCCGTGTAAAAAGCGCTCTCCACGCTCCTGTCAGTTATCTTAAGTCGACGGGAAGCAGGCGGTCAAGGATCGGTCTGCTCGCTGTAACGGCCTCAATGCTGGTGTTGTGTGGATGCTCGGAGGGGCTGCGCTTGGTGCAGAGCAGCGAATCCGGAGGAATCGTCGTGTATCCGTTCAAAGAGAGTGGATCCTTATTATCCCCGTTTCGCAAAGCCGCGCTTCAGATGATGCAGCAGCACTGCGGAGGATCCTATCGGATTGTACGGGAGGGAGAGACCAAAGCGCGCAGCCGGATCAATGAAAACTCGGGCGGAATGGAAGAGATTCGCGAGCGGCGGTGGGGGATAGAGTTTGAATGCAAGGAGAAGAAATAGAAGAGGGGAATCACCGAAGGTGGTTTCCGTGCTCGTGCAGGGCGCACAATCGGAATGTGCTCCCTGTACACGCGCAGTAAAAACCACCTTCGGCGATTCCCCGACTTGCATTCATGTGTGGAGAGAGAAGGTCGGAAAAAGAACAGGAACGAAGGCTACCGCTGAGCTGCTTCGAGGTCTGTAATCGTCAGCAAGCTGAGCAACTTCACCCCAAGCGCTTCGACTTTGGCGCGGCCGTCTTGTTCTTCTCGATCGACGAGGACGAGGGCGTGCGAGACGTGCAATCCTGCCTCGCGTGCCGCCGTTACCGCTTTGATGACTGACCCCCCACTGGTGAGGACATCGTCCACGATCAAGGCGTGATCACCCGCGTGAATCGCTCCATCGATGAGTTTTGCCGTGCCGTGGTCTTTCACCTGTTTTCGCACGACGAAGGTACGCCATTCTCGTAGCGGCATTCCGCGATACCCTTGATCGGAAATGGCTGTTGCGATGGCAATGGCGCCGATTTCCAATCCTCCAATACACTGGACGGTCAGATCTTGGATCATCGTGGCCGCGAGTTGCGCGACGAGCAACCGAGGTCCTGGGTGAGCCATGAGCACCCGGCAGTCCACATAATAGGGACTTATGGCACCGG
>JBDUAJ010000202.1:0-4635 GCA_040004695.1 Nitrospirales bacterium
ATTTTCCCAGCTATAGCTACTGGCTGGGGGCCTTTCTGGGGGCTCTTTCAAATCGATCTGCCGTTTGCCCGGTTTCTTCGCTCGCTTCATATCTCCTGGCTGGAGCGAACGGGAGATTTCGGTACCCGCCTTGGAAGTGGCGCTGCGTTGGTGGCGGTCAGTGGCGGATTACTGTTGGGGGGGTGGCTCTGGAAACAGCCGCACGTTCAGACCGCCGGATTCAAAACCCTTCTCGCACATGGGGTCGCCGCGATTGCCGTGCAAGCCTTAAAGCATGGGATTGGTCGGCCGCGACCCCGCTTGATGCATGGGGACAATGGACTGCCGTGGCGACCATCGTTGGAGACTGGACTGGATTCTTTTCCATCGGGGCACACCACCGCGTCCTTTGCGGTGGCCACGGTGCTCGCTAAATCGTTTCCGAAGCTCGCGTGGCTCGTGTATGGAGTGGCCGGCTTCGTCGCCGTCAGTCGTGCCGTTCGAGGGTCACATTTTCCGACAGATGTGATCGCGGGTATTTGCCTTGGGACGATTGTAGGAATGAGTGTGGCTTATCCAATTCGAGAGTGGAAGCGGTCCATGCTGGATATGACAACTCAGTTTCTTCCGTCGTTGATCCTGGTCTTCTCACTGCTCTGGCTAGCGACTCACCCTCCACAGCCATCCGTGGCCGGTGTGATGACGGTCGTGGGCGTCGTCCTGATCGTTACTGGTGTGGCGATGCGAATATTTCGAAGCATGTGCCGGCCATCCGGAATGAACACGATGGTGATGGCGGCCTTAATTCAGGCCAATACGCTCATTGTGATCGGCGTGGCATTGACTACCGGATTATGGTTGGTCCCTCTCTTGGCAGGAATCCTTGGTTTCATTCAGTGGTTGCTGCGTCCAGAAGTCGGCACGTCTTCTTTTCTATCGGAAAAAAGATTTCCCTGCTACTTAGGCTATCGTGCGGTGTTTGCAGAAATGCCGCTCATAGTGGGGCTCGCGTTCGCCATATTCATCATCCAATATCTCAAAGGGCTGTTGCCCATAGTCTAGTTCGGTGCAAGGCTTGTCCAGGCTACGCCTGCAGGGATGCTGAAGGAGTAGGCGCAACCTACGGGTCAAAGCCCGTGGGGATTTGTTGGGATGGTCGGCTGATTCATCGGTGTGGGGGGCAGCTTCACCATCGGTTCATTGGCCAGCAACGCATAGCCATAGCGTTCGAGAATAGGAGAAAAACCGGCTGCTTCCGCGGGCAATTTCGATTTCAGTCGAGACGGCAAGAGAATCATCGTTCGCCCCGGTCCAGCGATGTGCGGTTTCATCGTGTCTTCCTCTCCTGGCTTGATCATCACGGCCTGTCGTTTCGCGTAAAACAGCAGAGCGGGTTTAGGAGGCCCATAAATGATCAACTGATCGTGCGGTTGCAAATTCACGCCGGCCACATATGCCAATTCATGGGGCGGATCTATGAAATACTTACTGAAGTGCGGCAACATGATGACAATGGCAATCAGCATGACCACGACAATAGTAGCCGCGGCGGCCCAAAAGGCACCCGCGCGGCGATGTTCAGCCAACCCGAAATAGCCGACGATCCCGACGCCTATAATCAAGACGAACCCTACGGCCGTGGGTGCGATGCCCGGTGCGACGGCTCTTGCCACCGGGAACTCCTTGGTGATCTGCTCAATGTAGGTCGCGTAAAAAAGCGGCGACGCAATGAGGAGGAGACCCAGGACAAATCCAAGGAGCATGAGCGTCCAGAGTGAGGCGCGAAGTCCGGGCGTCCCCGGTTCTTTCACACATCGGCTCCAGTATGAGGCGACGAGGATGGCAGCAGCAGGATAGAGCGGCCCAATGTAATGAGGCAGTCGTGTTGCGGATAGCATGAAAAGGACAAATATCCCGAGGAGCCAGAGCGCGGCAAAGAGTTCTAATTCTTGAGGCTCTGGTTTTCGATCATTGTCTTGTAGTGTCGAACGTCGTGTTTCCCGCCATTCTTTCCACACTCCGAATAACGCTGCCGGTAAGAAGCCGCTCCAAGGGAAAAACCCAAAGAAGGGAATAGGGAGATACAAAAAGATCGTCCCACCGCGCCCACCAATGACATTGAAGAATCGGCCGACAGTATCGGCCTTCACGGACGCCAGATAGCTAGATCCATGGATCCAGAGCATCGCTCCATACCAGGGAAGTGCAATGAGCGCGAAGATGAGGAGGCCTACAACCGGGAATCCTCTCCGCCCAAATTGTTTCCATCGATGAGTGACGATGAGATACGGGATGCTGCCCAACAGCGGCACGACGACTCCAATTGGGCCTTTGGTGAGCATGCCGATTGCCATCCCGGCATAAAATAACCAGAATGCATGTCGCTGTCTCCCCTCGCCATGCAACCCAAGCCAGAACCCATACAGCGAGGCGGTGGTGAAAAAGATCAAGGCGCTGTCGGTCAGCGCCATGCGTCCGATAGCGACCATTTCGATATTCAGCAGCAACATCAGGCTACCGACAAGTCCAATGAAGGCCCCCCGAGTGGTCGTGAGGAACCAATGTTGGAGAAGGATCAGGGCTGCCATACATACTGCAGACGGAACCCGTGCCGCCACCTCGCTGACGCCTAAAATGCGATAAGCCGCGCTCATGAGCCAATAAACGAAGACAGGTTTCTCGAAGCGTGGCTCCCCGTTGAGCGTCGGCGTTATCCAATCACCGCTTTCCACCATTTCACGAGCGACCTCGGCATTGCTGCCTTCGTCCCGATCTGTCAGTCCTAACTTGCCCAGATTGAGGAACAGTAAGAGAATTGCCGTCGCAAGCAACAACAGGGCGGGAAACCACTTCTTCAACGATCACCTGCAGGCGGATCGGGGGAAATAGATTTCTGAGCTGCCTCACGGGAGACGGACTGTTTCTGGATCAGCATGAGATTGCGGATATAGACAAAGGTTCCAATACTCTGTCCGGCAATGAAGACGGGGTCCTTGCGATAGATCGCATAGGCCAACGTGATGAGACCTCCAACCATGCTGAGATACCAAAACCCTATTGGTACACGACTCTCCGCGCTCCGTTCGGACGCCAGCCATTGCACGACCCATCGCATGAAAAATATGCCTTGACCCAGAAACCCAATCGCGAGCCAGATGTTTTCAGTACTCATGAGGAGGATAAGCCTGATGGAATAATAGTCGGAGGGTTATAGCACAGACGTTCGGCTCGGCGACAAATGAAGTTTCACGACCCGAGAGAGGTGCAGCGCCTATTACTTTCAACAATTGTTCAGTGAAGGGGTAAATTACGCGCTCATCCTTTATCGGGATAGCAGGGATGCCTACGGGCGACGTAAGCCCGGTGCTGATCGACCGAGCCCCCAACGATGCCGACGATTCCACTGGACTGATTTCCGATGGTCAAACTTGTTGAACCTCTTAATTTTGCGTTAGAATCAGTGGGTTCAGAGGAGCAGGAATGACACATATGCAGCGAGGATAGGATCTTAAAACAGCACACTGTTTTATTTCTGCAACAAAAGACGCACAACGCATATTTAATAAAATAATTATTTATCAATAACTTACTGCTTACATGCACGGGCAATTACATGGCACATCAGTTGCTTTCCTACAAGTCCCAGGGGGAACTATGCGACAACAGCAAACACTCGGACGTGCAATGATCTGTTCAGGAGTAGGGCTCCATACTGGGAAGCCGGCTAGGGTCAAGCTCTGCCCGGCTCCTCCTGATACTGGGATTGTATTTATCAGGAACGAAGGGGGAGCCCGCATTGCACTCTCAGCGTCGGTTGGCAATTTAGTTCCGGCTGAACTGTGTACGACCATCAGCGCCAACGGGGCTGCAGTGAAAACGGTCGAGCACGTTTTGGCGGCTCTTTCAGGGTTGAACGTTGATAATGCCTTCATTGAGCTGGATGGGGAAGAGATCCCCGTAATGGATGGCAGCGCCGATCCATTTGTGCGCTTGATCCAGGCGGCCGGCATTATCCCGCAGGATCGTCCGCAGCCATTCTTGAAAATCATGCAATCGATTGAAGTGGTTGAGGGAAGCAAGCGGATCGTAGTCGAGCCGTCTCCAACTAGTCGTATAACGTACTCAATTCAGTACGATCACCCACTGATTCAGCGACAAACCTATGTGTATGATTGGTCGGTTTCCTTGTTCGATCGAACCATTGCGGCCGCCCGTACGTTCGGTTTTATGAAAGAGGTGAAGTACCTCTGGTCTCGCGGACTCGGTAAAGGGGGATCGTTGGAGAATACGATTATTCTTTCAGAGCAGGGCGTCATGAATGAATCGGGTCTAAGATTTCACGATGAGTTTGTGCGCCACAAAATTCTCGATTTGATCGGCGATCTCGCCTTTTTACGTGTGCCGATGATCGGCCATGTGATCGCCGATCGGGCAGGTCATGCACTTCACACGAAACTCGTCGAAGCCATTCTCGCACAGCCTGATAAGTGGGTCTTGATGAACACCAAGGAGCAGGCCGTCTCTGCACAAGCCATATCCCCACGAAGCGGATATGTCCCGCAACCAGCCTCCTACTGCTGAGTTCTCTACGCGTCACATCTGAAGATTTTGTAGATTGCTAAAAGAAACGCCGAGGGCAAGTGGCCTTACCCTCGG
>JBDUAJ010000041.1:0-15693 GCA_040004695.1 Nitrospirales bacterium
CTCAGCGATGTGCTAGACGATGACCCAAAGAATGCGATAGCTTAATGAACACAAAATCACCGAATTCGTCCCGTGTTGTATGGACCCGGCTAAGAAGACGACACCTTATACTCCTTCTTATTGGGCCAGTTTGTACGCGTGAACAGCACAGGCGGATTAGGATGCGAGAAAGAGCGCCATGACAAAACAGCCGATGCATCATCTCATGCGAAAGCTTTCATGGAGTGCAGAGAAACCGTTGCAAGTAGGATGGTATTGGCGGCGTGGCACCTATCGAGATCCCTCTCCCATTATCGTTGAGGTAGACGAGACGGGATACTTCCAATGGCCGGACGGATCCTTTGATGACGTGAAAGTGACCGGGGGAGAATGGGCTGGGCCACTCGATCCACCGTAAGACCAGGACGTCTAGGCCATCGCCTTATCTTACGACTTGCGAACAGTTATTCCGACGGCGAACTTGAAATGCCCGATTTTTCTCCGCAACCTGCATCTCGTTGTTCATCGCGACCAGTGGACCGACGTTGAGCCATACCAGGTCGAATGGCATCTCCTATGGCTGTTTTTCTATCTGTTGGATCTATCGCCGGTGTTCGAACATGGCATTTTTCAGTAACTCGACAAGGAAGTGAGGATCGAGCGGTTTGCTGATAAAGGCAAATGCCCCCGCGGAATTGGCCTGCCGGCGTAACTCTTCCTCTCCACACGCGGTACACAGAATGACTGGGGTTTGCGGCTGGATCGGCCCTCAGTTTGCGCAAGAGCGTCACACCGTCCATTCGCGGCATCCGAATAGACTCAGAATCACATCATAGTCGTGTGAGTACACATGACGAAGCGTCTCTTCAGGCGTGTCCGCCGTATCGACGTTCACGTGCGGCATGCGCCGCTTGATCGGCCACGGCAAGGCGGAGAGAAGCACGTCGTCGTCGTCAATAATCAATAGGCGACCCGCCTGCGGAAATGGGTGATGATGATGTGCATCGGAAAACTTCATGACGCCTCCCTATGATTAACTCGTCAGCAGTGTAATGATGAGCGCGAGCGTCACACATCAGCCGACAGGAGGGCAGGTTGGGTATGGCAGCCTACGTATCTAACCTATTCGCTTGACACTGCCGTCCACTTCCGATAGACCTCCCTGCTTCTTTCACGTGATCAACGCACTATCATGACCCTCTCGCTGGAACCTTGGAAGATCAAACTGCGCGACTGGCAGCAACGTGCCTTCGAGCAAGTCTCCAACCATTCCAAGCCGGATTTTCTTGCCATGGCGACGCCGGGCGCCGGCAAAACGCGTGTCGCGCTTCGCATCGCGCACGACCTGCTGCAGCGGAAAGCCGCCGCTCGCGTCGTCGTCATCTGTCCCACGAATCATCTGCGGCAGCAATGGGCTCGCGCCGCCCACGAGGCAGGCATCCGGCTCGATCCTTATCTGAGCAACGACCAAGCGAGGGAGAGCCGGGATTACCATGGATGCGTCGTGACGTATCAACAAGTATGCCTCTCGCCGAACGTGTATCGGCTCGCGTGTCGCCAATCGCCAACGCTGGCCGTCTTCGACGAGCTACATCATGCCGGGGACGGCAAAGATTGGGGCGAAGCCCTTCGCGATGCGTTCGGCCAGGCGGTCAGACGATTAGCATTGTCCGGCACTCCGTTTCGGACCGATAATAACCCCATCCCGTTTGTCACCTACGAGAATGAGCAAAGCGCACCGGATTTCAGCTACGGGTACCGTGAGGCGCTCGCCGAGAAGGTCTGCCGCCCCATTGTCTTCCCCACCTATGAAGGCGATCTGAGTTGGGTCTCACGGGGCAAGGAAGTGACCGCGCGTTTTGCCGATCAACTGGGGCGTCGCAAACAGCAGGAGCGACTTAAGACCGCACTGATGCACGACGAGTGGGTGAACTCGGTCATCAAAGACGCCGATGCCGAACTGACGAATCTGAGAAAGCAGCATGCCGCAGCCGGCGGGCTGATTATCGCGATGGATCAGGACCATGCACGGCTTCTCGCGGTGCACATCAAGGCCATGACCGGCACCCCTGCGCGCGTGGCCATTTCAGACGATCCCATGTCGACACAAATCATCGAGCGCTTTGCGAGCAGCAAGGATCGCTGGCTGATCGCCGTCAACATGGTGTCGGAAGGCGTCGATATCCCACGACTCCGGGTCGGGGTCTACGCGACGAATGTGCAAACGGAAATGTATTTCCGCCAAGTCGTCGGTCGGTTTGTCCGGATGCAAGGCGATCTGCCTTCGTCGCAACGCGCGTATCTCTATCTGCCTCGCGATCCCCGGCTGGTCGAGTACGCAGAGGCCATCAAAGCCGAGCGCGACCACGTGCTGATCGAGCTCGCACGTGCCGAACCGAGAACGCTCTTCGACGTCCACCCGAACGAAGCGGAGCCCTTTATTCCGTTGCGCGGCGTCGCGCTGGTTCACGGCAGGATCGGAGATGAAGAGGAGGACGCGGCCCCCGAAGCAGGCGCAGCACCACCTCAACCCGACACGCTGCCGCTCCATGAACGCAAAGAACAATTGCGCCAGACTCATAAAGGCTTAGTCATCCAGGTCGCGCAGCGCTCAGGCGTCGAACATCGACGGATCAATCTCGAACTCGTGCGACGCACCGGGAGCCGGATTGAGAACGCCAGCCTCGATCAGCTCAAGCGGCGCATCAAACAATTAGAACGCTGGGTAGAACAGGGGTACAGCGAGCGGAGATAGCCACATTTACAGTTGCTTGCCAATCATCGTTCTTGATAACGTAGGACATGTCATATAGATAGCGCCCTCCGCTCCTTTTGTGGTAGGCTGACTGAAGCTGACAAGAAGGAGGCTACCGTGGGAATGTATGGCGCCCTCATGCTGGAGATTGAAAAAGGGTTAGATGCGTTAAAGAAAGAAGCACGCCAAGTCGTGGAGATCACCCGGAGCGGAAAGATTGTGTCGCAACCGTTTTTTCTGTCGGAGAAGAAGACGGCGGAAGTTCCATCAGATAAGTGATATTTACATTCTGCAGTTCAGAATACTTCAAGATCATCAAATTCCCCGGCGTGACCGGCTTCCAATAAAACTCGGGCTCCTTCGCCGGTTCTTTTCTAAATTTCCCCCGTTCAACTTCAGTCAAGAGAATGTCGCGCAGCGCGCCACTGTCTTCGGTTGTAAACCCCTCGACGATACCGCGATACAGTCGAGTTCTAGCCGTCTCCTCTTGCAGGGGAATCTTGGTCAGCGCCTCCACCCGTACATAGATTTTCGCTTCCGAATATTCGGGCGGAACAGGCACGTCCCGCCCCATGAGTGTGTAGAGCCACTCGTTCTTGTACCTGAACAGCCAGGGGTATTTGACGTCCCACTTCCACTTCCAGACGATCTTGCGCAGCGCATACCCCAATCCCAGCGCCACGATGAGTGTGCTCATATAATATGAGATCACGTATCGAGTGTTGGCGTAGAGGTTCGCAATAATCGTCGAAATATTATCGTCGTACTCGCCGGCGAGGACACGGAACACCGCCTCGAAGATCAGCGTCGTGTGAATCACCCCGGAATACTGAAGCCACTCAAACACACTGAGCATCGTGAGATGCAAGGGCAGGGAGATGAGAATGGCGCGGGCTATGTCCTCTGTCCAGTTGCGCGGCAGCACATGGCTGGTGAACTTTCCCGCATAATAACTCCCGCGAAGAACATAGCCGGGAAACGACAACACAAGGATGACAAGCGTGGTGAACGCGATATTAGTCACAAATGCTTAGCGCCCTCTCAGAATGGAACAGGAGTCAGTCTACCCCCACGGCTAAAGACTGTCAGCAGCCTCTAACGTTAATTAACACAGACACACATGTTGTCTCATCAAAATACAACGGCCTTGACTCCTTCATCGAAGAGCCAAGGCCGTTCATTCGCGATTTGGTTGCGGGGGTCTGCAATGCTCCGAATTTGTTGGCCATACCGTTCAGTAGACCGCTGATTGAACTTGTGGTCTAGAGGGGGTCGAGGATGGGGCGTGTAGCGATAATTGTGGTCATGGACGGTGCCGACCATCTCTCTGTTGAAGCCTCCTTCTGCTGATGTGAGGCGGTCATCGAACCCACTCCAAAACACATGATAAAGCTTGAGTGAATGCAGACCTGCTAACAACTAGAAACTACGTCGAGATGTCAGCGCGCTGCTGTGCTTCCGTTCGTGGTCAAGCAGCCATTGCTTCCGCTGAAGGCCACCCCCGTAGCCGGTCAGCGATCCGTTGGCACCGATCACGCGATGGCAGGGAACCACGATGCCGATCGGATTCGCGCCATTCGCGAGTCCCACAGCTCGCACGGCTGCAGGCTGACCGAGCCGTTTAGCGAGTCTGCCGTAGCTGATCGTTTTTCCCGCAGGAATCGACCGCAGAGATTGCCAGACGCTCCGCTGAAAAACAGTGCCTCCGGTTGACACAGGAAGTGATTGAAGGCATTCCAAATCACCGCCGAAGTAAGATTCGAGTGCCGATGTGAGGCCAAACGGGTTCCGGCTCGGCTCCATCGTGACTTGCGCCGCGCGATAATGCCGTGAGAGAAGACGACGCATGCGTTCTTCGTGGTCAGTCCAGTCAACAGCGCGCAGGTTGCCACATTCATCCGATAGAAGAATCAGGTTACCAAGTGGCGTCATCATCCGGTCCATGAAGAAGCGAAGCTGGTTATGCATGAGACCTCTCGTTGATCTTTGACACCATAGGGGCACCGGCCGCCCACAGGTGCTGTGCAGCGTAAGCGCGCCATGGCCGCCAGATCTCTGCTCGTTCGATTAACTGCTGCGTGGTCGTGACATCCCGGTCTATCTTTGCGGCGCCGCGAAGAATTCCAATGTCCGTTGCGGGAAACGCATCGGTCTCGCGAAGAGCACGAAGTGCGATGTACTGCGCCGTCCACTCACCAACGCCAGGGATCGCGCGCAGCCGGACGATGGCTTCTTCGACTGAGCCGACCGGCTCAAATAAACGCGGGTTCATCATCGCAGCCTCAGCCAGAGCTTTGAGCGTGCGCTTGCGAGAGTTTGGCATACCGAGGGCGCTCAAGTCAGATGCTGCCAAGCAGCGTGCGGACGGAAATACGCACGTGAGACTGCCGTTCGCAAGGGTTGCCGATGATGGATTGCACATCCTCACAAGCTTACCGGCAAGCTGCCGTGCTGCCTCGACTGTAATCTGCTGGCCGAGTATGGCGCGTACCGCCAATTCGAATCCCTCCCAACCACCCGGAGCGCGAAGCCCTGGCCGCTCAGCAATCAATCGTGCCAATGCTGGATCGTTCGACAGATGCGCTCCGATGCTGTTCACGTCAGCATAAAGATCGAACATGCGCCGTACGCGCAAAACAATCACCGGCAGCGCACGCACGCAAGGGAACTGAATGCTCACGGTGAGACCCTGACGAACTGGATCGTTGGCAACCTCCACAACTCCGTCGCTGCTTTCATGGGAAACGGTCCGCCGGTAGCGCCCGTTCCTCACCTCTTCCACTCCGTCGATCGCTCGCGCGTCCAAATAGGCCAACATGGAATTCCAGTCATACGGAGACTGGTAGGCAACCTGCAACGTAATTGCTGCTGGCAATGACAGCCCCGGTTCATGCACTCGCCTTCGACGGCGCAACTCGGATGGCGGTCTTCGGTAGAGCGTGCGGAATGTGTCGTTGAAACGCCGCACGCTGCCGAAGCCTGAAGCCATTGCGACCTTGGTCATTGATAGCTGAGTCTCGTGAAGGAGCTGTTTCGCGAAGAGCACGCGACGCGTTTGCGCGACCGATAATGGAGAAGCGCCCAGATGTTCCTCAAATAGCCGCCGAAGTTGCCGTTCACCGATGCCTAGACGCTCCGCGAGTGTATCGACGCTTGCTTCGCTTTGGTCGAGAAATCCTTCAGCAATGAGCGAAAGAGCACGCGAGACGGTATTGGATGTTCCCCGCCAGCCTGCCAACTCAGGTGAAATCTCTGGGCGGCAGCGTAGACACGCTCGGAAGCCGGCCTCCTGTGCGGCAGCAGCCGTTTGGAAGAATCGACAATTTTCATATTTTGGCGTTCGTGCAGGGCAAATCGGGCGGCAATAGATGCCAGTCGACGTCACACCGACAAACAGACGGCCATCGAATCGACGATCACGAGTCTGAATTGCGCGGTAACAGGCCTCTGAGTCAAACCGTTCCATGTCTTCCACTATGCAGTACTGAGCCACTTAAGTCTGGCCATTTTCGGACATGACTATTTTCAAGGGTTCTCCATCGGTTGCTGTTTTCATGAGCGCACCGGAGAAACGAGCCGTGACATTTGATTGCTCAGTATCCCAGGTCAACGCGTAAGAACGGCGTCAGAGGTTAGATACCGTCTTGCATTAACACACTACCAAGAAACTAAATAAAACGGCCTTGGCTCCTTCATCAGGTAGACAAGGCCGTTCATGAATTCTGTTGGTTGCGGGGGACCGCTGTCGTTTTCATTTTTCTACAACAATGCGCATCTCACTTGGGATTGTTTGAAAGGCACTGCAAGGTAGTGCCGCCACCTCCGACATCGTGATCCGCTAGAGCACCGGACCTTGTATGAAGTCCAATACCGCTCTACCTACGGCACCACGACCCGAGTCTCTCATGCCTCATTTGGCTCGACTGTGTGCCTCTTTAAGCAAATAAGGTTATAGGCACGTACGGACCTATTAAAACCTTTCAACGTCATATTGCCCACCGGTTCTGCTTCGACAAGGTCTTCAACATAATGGAGAAACCTATCCGAGACAAGGATCTGACCGTGTTGAGCCTCGCTACAGAGCCGAGCAGCAAGATTTGTGACCCCACCAATGGCTGCGTAATCCTGGCGCTTTTTAAAGCCTATCACCCCCAACGTTGCATGGCCTATAGAGATTCCCATCCCTGCACCGAGCGCGATTCCGTGCCGGCTCCACTGAGATACTAACTGCGCCAGTCGATCTCGCATCTTGAGGGCCATGCGTGTCGCCTGTTCCGCATGATTCGGAACAGGAAGAGGATCATTAAAAAACACCATTATGGCATCTCCAGAAAACCTTTCAAGCGTTCCACCATATTCTGAAATCACCTCGCCCATTTCTTGTTGGTACTGTTTTAACACCGTCATCAGCTCTTCAGGTTCCGCGGTTTCAGCAAATGCGGTGAAGCCTCGGAGATCTACGAACAAAACGCTTATTTCCGTCCGATGGCCATTCAGGAAATTATCATGATCGCCTGAGACGATCATGTCAGCGACGTGCGGAGGAAGAAACCGCGCCATCTTTTCTTTCTGGAGTTCAATGAGCTCTTTCTCTTGCGCCCGTACCCGAACCAAGTTGCTTACGCGAGCCAGAAGTTCGTTCTCATCAAAGGGCTTTGCTATATAATCATCCGCCCCCGCTTCCAAACTTTCCACATGCGCGTCCGTGCCGGCCCGAGCGGTCAAGAACACAACTGGAATGGATCGAAGAAAGTTATCAGCCCGCACCGCCCTGAGCAAGTCATACCCGCTCATTCGTGGCATCATCGCATCGGTGAGGATGAGCGCCGGGCGCTTACTTTTTGCATATTCCAGCGCTTCGGCTCCATCCTTGGCAAGCACAATACGAAACTTTCTGCCTAATATTCGCTCGACATATCGACGCATGTCGGGATTATCATCCGCCACGAGGATCAGCGGATTGTTGTCTGCCTGACCTGGCGAGCAGATAACCATCCCCACCTCTTCTTCTTGGCTTCCCGGCAGAAGAGGAATGATGGTCCCTTCATCATCATCGTCCACCTCCACGATCTCCTCAGTCCCGATTTTTTCGCAAGGTATCAGGAGCGTAAAAGTCGACCCTCGGCCAACTTCGCTTTCAACTGAAATCGTTCCACCGTGAAGTGCCACAATTTCCTTGACCAGGGCCAATCCTATCCCGCTTCCTTCATATCGCCTGGTGGCACTGCCTTCCACTTGGGTGAAACGCTCAAAAATGCGCTGGTGCTGTTCAAGAGGAATTCCTATGCCATTGTCTTCAATGTCCAGTTCAACCGTGTCTCCTCTGAGACTTACTCGAATCCAGACCTGACCGTCGACAGGGTCGCTAAATTTGAACGCATTGGAAAGTAGGTTATACAACACCTTCTTCATCTGACGGGGGTCAACCTCGACCGTGAGGGGCTGACTCAGCCCCTTTGTATGCACGCGACTCTTTTGGCTTGACTCGAAGTTTGCCGCGACATTCCGTATCAGAATTGCCAGATCGACGCGACGCTTTCGAAGCTGCGCTCGACCGCTATCAAACTTGGCAAGGTCCAACAGTTCGTTGATCAAGAAAAGCAGTCGCGACGTGTTTCGAAGGCCCGTCTGTATGAGCTCCTCGCTGCAGCCAGGGGGAGAACTTCTCACGAGGGTCTTGAACGCACCGAGACTTAGGGTGAGCGGGGTCCGAAGTTCATGACTAATGTTGGCAAAGAACTCACTTTTCAAGCGGTCCAGTTCCAGAAGCTTCTGATTGGATGCCTCAAGCTCTCGGCGCACGGTGCGTTCTGATTGCCGCGCGTCAAATTCAGCGCGTTGTAGGCGCTCGTACAAATACACGGAAAAGAGTAGGGCGACACATGTCCACACGAGGAAGAAAGAGTTTTCTATGGCTGCATTGATTCCTCCCGAAGTCGTGCCGTGAAGGAAATTGGCACCATAGTAATAGCTTAGGATCCCAATCTGTGCCACAAGATGGCTTGGCCATGAAATAGGAACGATGACGGCTGCAGCCAAAAACACAAGATTCAAGCCATTGTAATACTGAGCTGTGAAGCCGCCGAGGACTACCGTCATTTGGGCAATACACAGGTTGCCGATCCAAACCCAAAGAACTAATAGCGCATTTGGCTTCAGCAGAGAGGGATGTCGTGTCAGCAGGAAAAAACAGACTAACAGGGCCAGCTCAAGTACTGACCGGATGACAAGGAGCGAATTGAGATGGTCACGGTGGAGGAGGATGTCGGCCGCGATAAAGACTGGGTTCGCAATAAGGCCCAGATAGTACAGCACCCGAAGTCGCTCTGAGGCAAACTGTTCGCGCCAATGTTCATATGTGCTCGATGAGGAAGACGTTGGATTGTCGTCGTTCTCAGAGCCCTTGTCAGGTTGGTGCTCGACCGAAGCATGGACGTCGCCCGAGACCGACACCCCAGCACCTCCGTGGCGCGCTCGCTATTTCGAGATGGCCTGTACTAGTCGCTGCTCCCGCGTTGCCAATTTGACGATGTAAAGGTATGGGAGGTTATCGGCCACCACTAGGCCTCTGTCAAGTAGACGTTCAAGACTGAGTGATGAGTGAGGCCTTCTTGACAATACCGGCAACGGTGTAATATACGACCCCTCGCGATCCCGGGTGACGAATCTAAATTTTTAAAAAAAGCGATTCGCCTTAGATCCTTCTCTGGTGTCACAGGCCAGGAGTGAAATGCTCCATCCTACTTAAAAAGGGAGGGTTTCATGGAGACCAATGGAGGTAGCGCTGCGTCTTTTTCTCCATCCTGCGTGAATCTATTAACAGAATCTGCGCCACGTGTTCTCCTGTTCATTTGCCTCTTGTCGGCAGTATGGCCATCAGCCGTGTCTGCCTCATCGTTCCGTATCCTGGATCAAGGCGCTGGAGCGGCGGGCCAGAGTAATGCCTTCACGGCTCAGGCAGATGATCCTTCCGCAATTTATTACAACCCGGCCGGTATGATGCAATTGCGCGGCGTCCAGACGTATTTTGGGACCACACTTCTCGGCGGCAGCACCTCCTTCCGAAATGCGGCGGGCCAGACCGCCCGGGGAGATTTCAACGGATCCATTGCCTATCCGCCGCCGAGCAATATTTACATCACGGGGAACTTACAAGACCTTGGTGTGTCGGCGCCGGTGCTGAGAAATATGGCTGTGGGGGTTGGCCTCACCTTTCCGTTCGGGACGCTCTATCGCTGGCCGAATAATGGGCCATTCTCGACGGCGACAACAGGTGCCGCCCTGCAATTGCTGAATATCAAGCCGACCGTCGCCTATAAGTTCAATGATCGACTTTCGGTGGGACTAGGCCTCGATATCTATACGTTCTCGAACCTGATTGGGGAAGGCCAGTATGAGCAACGCCTGATATCATCCGGAGGTCCGGGTCTTCCGCCGGCAGGGACGCCCCTCGAAATTAACGGCAAAGACACCGCGCTCGGATTCAACACCAGCTTTCTTTACACACCGTTATTGAACGGCGACGGAAAACCTCTCGCCAATATCGGGATGGTGTATCGCAGCCAAGCGACCCTTCATCTCAACGGTGATTTCTTAGCAGGCGGCACGTCGTTGTCCCCGGCGTCCACGACACTCGTACTTCCTCAAGTCCTTACCGGGGGCATCGCGATCTGGCCCGTGCGAGATCATGATCGGGACTGGAAGCTGGAGGTGGACGTGGACTATACCGGCTGGAAATCAATTCGCAATCTTGACGTTCACCTGTCACCTGCGTTGGGTACCATTCCCTTCCCTCAGAACTATCGAAGTGGCTACACGATTATGGTAGGTACCGAATATAAATGGCTTCATCCAGAGGTCCTTCCGAATTGGGAAATAGCACTGCGCGCAGGATATTGGCATTCGCAGTCGCCGACGCCAGACGCCGCGTTTAACCCCTCGGTGCCGGACGCGGACAATCATTCGATTTCAGTTGGTTTAGGACTTCTCTGCAAAGAAGGCGGCCGCTTTCTTGGATTGTTCGAATGCGCGGGTTCCGAAAACAAATTCTTACGGGCCGTCGGTCTGGATGTCGCCTATAAGGCGCTGCTCTATGAGACGAGGACGGTCAATGGCAATGCTAACCCCGTGGCAATACCTGGTTCCGTTAACGGCAGATATCAAACCACCTACCACGTCGGTTCAGTCAACTTACGTGTAAATTTTTAAACGTTGTATTCGCACCTATCCTCGATGCTCCTTCGAATTTTTAGGATTCTCGATGCAGTGGACGCTTTCAGTGTTACGCTCAACGCCTCATCGATCTTCTGCCATATCGCTGCAGGGTAAAATGGTTTGGCAAATGAGGCAAAAACGTTTAGGCCCTGAAGCTCTTGACGGACCTCATCTCCTTCATCCCAGTGACCATGGACACGACCAGATCAGCCGTCGCTTGGTTTGCACGGAGCCTTTTGAACACCTCAACGCCCACTAAGGCCAGGTAAACTCCAATCTAATACGAGCAGGTCTGGAGTGGTGTCCCCATGTCCGATTCCAAAACGCGATACTTCTTGTAGTTCAAGTAGGACTGACCAGGACACGAAACTCTCTACGGCCTGGTCAGCTGAGCCCTGGATGCCGCCACCCTCCGACCCATGCTGACCTCCCTGATCGAGGTGTCACTGACGGACCCCCAATTTGTCTACGAACCCAAATATAATGGTATCCGCGCGCTCATCGATGTGGAAGCTGGGACGGGTGGCGTACACATTGTCTCGCGGCTTGGCAACGACAAGACCATCCAAGCCCGGATCTGGTCCGCCTTCTCAAATGGTTTGCGAAACAACTGAAGGCCTCGGTCGTCTTGGACGGGAAAATTGTGGCGCTCGACCCGGTGGGCTTCCAAACGCTGCAGTGCAAGCATTCATTCATCTCACCGGCGTGACCGAACGCAATCTTGCCACCAGAGTGCCGATCGCCTTCATCGCATTCGATATCCTGCGGGGCGGTCTGCAGGATCGGATGGACGCAGCCGCCGCGATAGCCGGAGCCTTTGGCGCGTTACTCCTGGGCGTACGGAGGCCACACAGCGCGGCATTCGCATCGAGCAGGATTTCAAGAGCAATCTTCCACGAATCTGTGGGAATCAACAACAGCTGAAACAAGGAGTCCTCAAGCTCTGCCTGGATGCGATCTACCTGACTGCCCGGACGGGAGATCGGCCTTAGCTGCTATGCCAAAGACATTTTTCTGGCGCATGTGGCCGGCTCGGCTTCGCCGATCTAGCAGATGGTCACCGACGGTGGACTATCTTCCTTTCGGCCGCTGCAGCGGCCACTGGCCAGTCCGCATGTGCGTCTACCTCCGCAGGAGCGCTCGACGGCCCCATCGGCAGTCTAGGGCCGTACATGGAGCTGAACGGGCCTGGCCCAAAGGAGGATTGACACAACAACACGTTGCCACCATAATGCATCGGTCTTAGATATATCTGCCACCCGCTCTGGAATGAGCCGTGACCCTATCATGCACATTCAGAGCGTAAAAGTGGCAACCCCCCCGTCGCGGCACCTTCGCCCCGGGGGCCGAGCCATTGTCCCTGTGGTTGATCTCCAACCACGCACGATCGTGACGAAGCACGGACGTCGGATCAGAGAGCAGTCTTGGACGGAGTCATGACGCAAGCAGGGCTCAATCGCCGACATCACGCTCGTACGATTTCCTTTCCCGAGCGACGACACCAATCCCGCCGCCATACGGTCCGACTCTCGCTCAGCCTTCCAGTAACCTTTCAGGTCCGTGGCCAGTTCGCGAAGGCCCTCTGCCGCGATATCAGTCCTGGCGGAGCGCGGCTCCAGACAGATCAGCCCATCCCCGTCGGGACCCAACTCATCCTGCAGCTCTCCTTCAATCGCAACTTATGTTTCGTCGGCTTCACCGGTGAGATCGTCTATATGGCGGCCACCGACGCGCCGGAGGGTCTGAACCTGTACGAGCTGGGACTGCGGTTTCAGCAGGTCGGCCAGGTCGAAGGACGAGTCCTTGAAGCCTGCCTGGAGGAGCTCGGAAAAGCGGCGGCCGAGGTCGTGAGCGACTCGCTCTCCTCCCGCCTGTTTGACAAGCAGGTGTCCATTGTCGTGACAGACCGGGCGATCGCCAGTCAATTTATTCGACGTCGCGTGGCCATCACCGGGATGGGGGTCATCTCGCCGGTCGGCAGCGGACGGCAAGGATTTAGCCAGGGATTGCAACAAGGTCGGTCGGGTGTCGGCCGCATCACGCGCTTCGACGCCCGTCAGTTTCCGTCTCAACTGGCCGCCGAGGTAAAGGATTTTGATCCCACCCGGTATCTTAGTCCGAAAAAGATTCGCCAGATGGACCGCTGTACACAATTTGGGGTGGCCAGCGCCATGCAGGCTGTCGCTGATGCGGGTTTGGACTTCGACAAATTGGACTGTGAACGGGTCGGCGTGGTGATCGGCACGGCTGTCGGGGGACTGCGCTGGGCCTTTGAGCAAGAACGAATCAAGCAGGACGGCGGTCACAAGAGCATGAATCCCTACTCCCTGATTGCGACCTATCCGAATGCGGTCTCAGGCCAGGTGGCCCTGGAGTTCGGCCTGAAAGGGCGCGCCGATACAATCTCCAGTGGCTGTGCGTCAGCCGGCACGGCGTTTGGGAGTGCCGCCGAGCTGATCCAGCGAGGGGAATTGGACGTGGTGTTGGTGGGCGGGACAGAAGCGCCTTTGGACTCGACCATTTTCGGGGCCATGTGTTCAGCCGGGGCGTTATCGACCCTCAATGAAGAGCCGGTCCGCACCCCGCGACCATTCGATGCCGAGCGCGATGGGCCGGTGTTAGGAGAAGGGGCCGGGGTGCTCGTGTTTGAAGACTGGGAGCATGCACTGGAGCGAGGAGCGCAGATCTACGCCGAATTTAAAGGTTGGGGCTCGACCTGCGATGCCTATAGCCTCACCCGATCTGATCCGAGTGGCTATCAGGCCACGCGCGCGGTGCAGATGGCTCTGCGCGATGCCGCGTTGGTGCCCGAAGACATTGACTATATCAACGCCTATGCTATTGCGACGCATGCCTGTGACTGGACCGAGGCGCGCGTAATTAAGGCGATGTTTGGCGCCCGGACGACACAGATCCCGGTGAGCGGCATTCAGTCCATGACCGGCTACCCATGGGCTGCGCTCGGGGCATTTCAACTCATCTCCAATTGTCTCGCCATTGCGGACGGTGTCCTTGCGCCGACTATTAACTTTGCCGTCCGGGACCCCAACTGCGATCTCGACATCGTGCCCAATCACGCGCGTCATGCCCACATCAATACCGCCCTAAGCAATCTGTTCGGATGCGGAAAGAATGTGGCGCTCATCGTCCAACGTGCCCTGGTATAATCACCGTAGGTGATGACTACGTCCATCTGGACCTGGAGGCACCAGGGTGCACGATCCGTATCCGCTGAGCCTCGTCTGTTATACGCTCTCCAATCTGTTAAGCACCGCGATTTTCCTTGGTCTCGCGAGCTTCGTCTACTTGCGCGGTCGCACGCGTCTTTTGAATCGACTGTTTGCCCTCTGGTGTATCAGTGTCAGCGTGTGGGCCTTCGGGGTCTTTAATCAATCCCTCGCCTCCGATCCCGACGCGGCCTTACGCTGGAGTCAGCTGCTACATGTCGCCGCCGCGTGCATTCCGATTCTCTTTCTCCACTTCATCTTATGCTACCTCCACGCCAAGCGGATGCTCGTCGTCGTGCTCTACGTGGTGGCGAGCGGATTCGTGTTGGCCGCCATTGATTCGCATCGGTGGCTCATCCGCGACGTCGCCCCGATCGGCGTCTTTCAATTCTATCCAAAGGCAGGCCCTCTCTACCCCGCTTTCCTGACGTATTTTAGTACCTGTCTGTTCATTGCCTTTTTTGGACTCTGGAGGGAGTATCACGGCAGCTCCGCCATTCGACGCAATCAAATCCGCTATCTCTTAGTCGCGACAGTCCTCGGGTTTGCCGGTGGTACGACGACGTTCTTTTATGTGTACGATATCCCAATCTTCCCCTACGGCAATTATGGATTGGTGACGGTGTGTGCCGCGATGATCGCGTATGCGATCGTCAAACATCGGCTGATCAACACGTCGGAGGTCTTGCACAAGGGGCTGACCTATAGTCTCCTGCTTCCGCTGATTTTTGCCCCCACGTATGTGGTCGTTCTCCTCCTGATCCGGGTGAAGACGGGCACGATAGACTATGTCTTGGCCGGCATGGTCCTCACGGCCTTCATGCTGTGCGCGGCGACCTTAGAAATGTTCCATAAGCGGCTGGAGACCGCCGTGGCCAAAACCATGTTTAAACGACAGTATAAGGCGTATGAGACCCTCACCGGCTTCTCCCAATCGATGGTCAGAGTTTTGGACCTCACAGCGCTGACCGACGAGATCGTGCGTACAGTGGCCCGTGCCATGGACACCCCGGTCGCGTCCCTGTATTTGTGGGAAAAGGAGAGTCAGTTGTATCGATGTGTGGCCTTCTCCGGAGCCGAGGCGTCACCATCGAGGAAGGAGACGATCCACGTCGAGGAGGCCGTCTCTCACTCCCTGATCACTACGCGAATCATTCTAGTGCGAGAAGAGCTGGCGCTGGGCGGTGACCGGCTCGGACAACCGATGCTGGACGTGATGGACGGCATGGGAGCGGAAGTCTGCATTCCGCTGATCAACAAGGAGCGGGTCATCGGCTTTTGTAACCTCGGCTGTCGGCCCGCTCGTCAAATGTACTCGCCGGCGGATCTGGATTTACTGACCACCTTGGGACAGAACGCCGCCATTGCCGTGGACAATGCCCGGCTGTATGAAGATCTGCGGCAGCTGTATGAGGATCTCCAGCAGTCTCAGCGCTTGGTGCTCCGTACGGATCGCTTGCGGTCGCTGGAGATCATGGCGGCAGGTTTTGCACACGAGGTCCGCAATCCGTTGACGTC
>JBDUAJ010000203.1:0-4620 GCA_040004695.1 Nitrospirales bacterium
CGCTCAAGATCACAAGCGCGTCGGTGATGGCGATAGTGGCGCCAATACGGGTGGCATGGGTGCCTATGCCCCAGCCCCAATTGTGACGCCCGAACTCATTCAGACGGTTATGAAAGATGTATTCCATCCCGCTGTGGAAGGCTTATCGCGGATGGGAAGCCCGTATCAAGGTGTCCTCTACGCAGGCCTCATGATCGTGCGCAGCACACCATTCGTCTTGGAATTCAACGCGCGTTTTGGCGATCCCGAAACGCAGGTTGTACTGCCGCTACTTCAGGCAGATCTCCTGGATGTGATCGAAGCGGTGGTGGAGCATCGGCTCGATCAATTGGCAGTGAAGTGGCATGCACAGAGCGCGGTCTGCGTGGTCATGACGTCGAAGGGTTACCCAGGACCCTATGAGTCCGGCACTACTATTCACGGGCTCGGCGACGGGGCACAAGAGACCATGGTATTTCATGCCGGGACCAAACATCAGGGTGCGAATGTTGTGACCGCCGGAGGTCGAGTGCTCGGGATAACCGGAATCGGGCCCGATTTAGCGACGGCTCGAGAGCAGGCCTATCACACTGTGAGAAAGATCCGTTTTGACGGATGTCATTTCAGATCTGATATTGCTCATCGAGCCTTAACGGCGCATCTGATGTAATGAACCGCGCGTCTCCATCTTTGGAACGATCGATGAGTAGACGGCTTTCCCTGGGGCCTGATCCCTCAGTTGATGTGTTGGAGACCGCCAACCGTCTGCTTCATCAAAGCGGCGTGCTCGCGATGCCCACGGAAAGTTATTATGCGCTCGGCGCTCGCCCATTTAATGAGGAGGCGGTCCGTCGCGTGTGCACGATCAAGGGGCGAGGAGAAGATAAACCTATTCTTGTCCTTATCAGCGACCGCGCACAGTTAGACCAATTGGTGACGGACGTTCCACTTGCAGCACGGGTTCTTATGGGTCGGTTCTGGCCGGGACCTGTGACTCTAGTCTTTCGAGCGACTCCGCATCTTCCGCCCGAATTGACAAGAGGTACCAGGACGGTGGGCATTCGGCAGCCGGCTCATCATGCTCTCCTTCATCTTCTCCATCACGTCGGGCCGCTGACCGGAACCAGCGCCAATCGGACCGGACACTCGCCGGTGCGAACGGCTGAACAAGTGTTGGAGGAGTTGGGAGGTGATGTGGATCTTATTCTCGATGGAGGAGAAACGTCGGGCGGATTACCATCGACTCTGGTCGACATCACCGGCTCTATTCGTGTGCTGCGTGAAGGCCCGGTGAGTCGAGAAGCCATTCGGGCTGTGCTCAACGAGTCAGGTATACTTATGCCTGACCAACCACTCTGACGGTTAATGGAGGAGGTACAGTGATGCAGGTACGAAGAGGAAGACTGTTGTGTGGAGTTGCAGCCCTCATGTTGATGAGCATGGCCGTCAGTGGCTGTGATTATTGGCCGCCGGCACTTCAGGCGCAAATTGAGCAATTGCAGCAGGAAGCGCAAATCACCGCGGCGGAACGCACGAAGATGGTGGCGCAGTTGAATGAGTCGAACGCGGCCAAGCAAGAGCTGCAGGCACGCGTGGATGATCTGACTCGCTCCAATCGTGAACTCACCGGCAAAATGTCAGCAGTGGAACAAGTGTTGACGGCTGAAAGAGAAAAGACAAGTCGACTTGCGAAAGCGAAATCGAACCCGGTATCGACAAAATCCGTCGCCAAGCCGGCAGCCAAAAAGCCGGCAAAGAAAAAGCCGGCCCCCAAAAAGCGGGCGGCCTAGCATCTATCGGTGGGGAGAGAGTGTTAGGATGATGGCGTTGAAGTCACAGGAGTCGTCGGCGTAGAAGAAGGTTTGGAAGCAGCCTCTCCAGTGCGGGTAGATGGTGCGGCGGTATTGGAAGAAGGAGACGCGGGTTCGCTACTCGCGGTAGACGGCTGAGTTTTTTGGTCTTCTTTGCCGCTGGCCGATTTATTTGTCGGTTCGGCTGGACTGGATTGGCCAGGAGCCTTCATTTTGTCTGAATAATCGGTCACGTACCAACCGCTGCCCTTAAACATGATGGCGGGAGCAGAAATGATCTTGTTGACGGCTTGCCCGCATCGGACGCAACTCAAAATCGGATCATCAGAAAACTTTTGTTTCACTTCAAACCGATGCTGGCAACTTTGACACACATATTCATAAATTGGCACGTGTAGGACCCTCCTCACCGCGTCCATCCGGTCGTGACCAGTACTACATATGTAATGCTCTTTTCCCCGATGTCAAGCCTAGCCACGCTAAGCAGCATTCCCTTAAGCCAGTTTGGCTAATGCGGCCTCCATACGATCCAATCCGTGGGTGATCGCGTCCATATTCGTCGCATAGGAGAGCCGAATATGTGAGGTGCTTCCAAACGGCTCCCCTGGGACCACAGCCACTTTCGCTTCTTGGAGTAGATACGTGGCAAGGTCAGCCGCTGCGTGGATCTTGCCTGCAGCATGTGCCCGATTGAAAAGTCCCGACACATTGGGAAAGGCATAGAACGCTCCGGTCGGCATGGAACAGGTGACGCCCGGCATGGTGTTGAGTCGACCGACCATAAACCGGCGGCGGCGATCGAATTCCTTCAGCATGTGTTGAGTAAAGGGGGCGCCATCTCGGAGCGCCGCGACGGCAGCCTTCTGCGAAATCGAGGTCGGATTCGAGGTGCTTTGGCTTTGTATGTTTGCCATCGCGGCAATGAGCGCTTGGGGGCCTGCGGCATATCCGATTCGCCATCCCGTCATGGCATACGCTTTCGACACGCCATTCACGATGACCGTGCGAGCGGCAATCTCAGGTCCTAACGTGGCGATGCTGATGTGAGAAACTCCATCATAAATAATCTTTTCATAAATTTCGTCCGAGATGATGACCAAATCATGACGCGCTGCGATGTCGGCAATCTCCTGAAGACATTCTCGATTGTAGGTAGCGCCCGTGGGATTGCAGGGACTGTTGATGATGATTGCTTTGGTTCTGGGCGTGATCTTCGCTTCCAAGTCTCGGCGCTTCACGACATAGCCGTCGGCTTCCTTGGTGTCCAGTAAAACGGGGGTCGCATCATTGAGCAGGATTTGATCGGGATAGGAGACCCAGAACGGCGAAGGAATAATGACTTCATCTCCTTGTTCGAACAAGGCTTCAGCAATGTTGTACAGCGTGTGCTTCGCCCCACAGGAAATAAGGATCTGAGACTTGTCGTATTGCAAACCCTGTTCCGTCTCAAGCTTCTTGACCACCGCTAACTTCAGTTCATCGATGCCGGATGCCGACGTGTATTTGGTGAACCCATTCTTGATGGCGGTATGCGCGGCGTCTTTGACGAGATCCGGCGTATCGAAGTCAGGCTCACCCGAGGCGAATTCGATCACGTCAATGCCCTGCGCGACCATCGCTTTGGCGGCGGCTGTGATACTGAGAGTCGGGGAGGGAACGATGCGTCCGGCGCGGGCTGCCAGTTTCATGGTGTGTGTCTCCGAAAGCGATCGCGTAGACGTGTTGCGACTTCAGGGTGCACGAAGTCGTTGAGGGCTCCGCCCAAGCTCGCCACTTCCTTGATAATGCTGGACGTCAGGTACGAATATTCTTCACTCGGCATAAAAAATACAGTTTCAAACCCCTGGTCCAGTTTCCGGTTGATCAGGGCCATCTGAAACTCATACTCGAAATCGGATATCGCTCGGAGCCCTCGGATGACGGCTCGTGCACCGCGTAGCCTGACGTAGTCGACCAAGAGGCCGCTAAAGGGCTCGACTTCCACGTTGGACACGTTCTTGGTTGCCAATTTCACCATCTCCACTCGGTCCGGCAAGTCGAAAAGGGGATGCTTGCTCGGATTCAGGGCAATGGCCACAATGACCTTATCAAACACCTGCAAGCTGCGCGTAATGAGATCGGTATGGCCGTTCGTGATCGGATCGAACGTGCCGGGATAGACCCCGATTTTCATGAGGAGGATGCCTTTTGATCGACTTGCCGAAAGAGAGAGAGGGAGGAATCCCCGTATCGATACTGACGGACTCGTTTCAATGGACCAACCTGTGGTGGGATCTGATGTTTGGCAGGATGCTCGAGAATCACGACCGTGTGAGGCAGGATCATAGCACTCTGTCCCAGCAATGGCAACAGCGTGTTGGCGCTGTCATTGCGGTATGGAGGATCAGCAAAGATGACATCGAACGCCAAGCCGTGACGTGCCGCATGCTGGAGAAACGCACGCGTCTCACCGGGATAGATCTCGGTATTCTCCGAGAACCGGCACTGACTGAGATTGGCTTGGAGAAGCCTCAATGATGTCGGATCCGATTCAACAAAGATCACTCGCGCAGCCCCTCGACTCAGGGCTTCAATCCCGATCGCTCCGGTCCCGGCAAATAAATCGAGAACGGTCGCACCAATGACTCTATCTCCCAGAATGGAAAAGAGTGCCTCTTTGACGCGACCCGAGGTGGGACGGATGTCGTGTGTGTTAGGAGACAGCAGACGCCGTCCCTTATGTGACCCAGCAATGATGCGCATCAGCCTACCCGTATTCGGTTGACTGACTGTAGCATGCGATTTTTTAGAGGGTCAAGGTTCTAGCTGGAAGGACTTTGACGAGTCATCG
>JBDUAJ010000042.1:0-15651 GCA_040004695.1 Nitrospirales bacterium
GTGACCTTCGGGCGGTGGTTTTCGGAATACGTATCGGGCAGCTTCAGTCCGGTGGTCGAACACTTTAAATACAGTGACCCGCTAGGATCGGCGCCCGCGTTCATCCTTGGTCAGATCGGCTCCTTTACGACGACCGGATTTCGGACTTCGATGGCGCGCGATACACGAGACTATTTTCTTGACCCTCGAAAGGGCATGCGTAATGCGATCAATTTCGATTTCGGCACGCCAAAGCTCGGTGGAACCACCAGTTTTTATAAAGTCACATTGGATACCATTAAATACACGCCGCTGTTTTGGGATACGCGGCATTCAATTCGCGGACGATTCGGTCTCGTAGAGGGATTGGATGGTAAGCCCATTCCGCTGACTGAGCGGTACTTTGTCGGCGGTATTAATACGATGCGCGGATTCTCCTTCGGTCGGGCCGGCCCAGTGACACCCGATCATTCCTTGCTGGGTGCCGATCGCGAAATCATTATTAACAATGATTTTATCTTCCCGATTTCAAGCGAAGCGAAACTCAATGGCGTGATCTTCTTTGATTACGGCAAAGGGTTTGGAGAGGGGGAGAGCCTGAATTTTAATTTACGGAAGGCGGCCGGCATCGAACTACGATGGATTTCTCCCTTCGGGCCACTCCGTGTCGCCTATGGATTGAACCTCGACGCGCGCGAGGGGGAGCGTAAGGGCGTATTTGAGTTCTCTGTCGGCTCGCTGTTCTAGCGGTGTTCAGAAAGAGGGACCGGGACCAGACTGACTAGTGGCGTCTAGTAATATGGCCGGACAAATAGTGCATAATGGATCATTATGAATAAATATCATCTCACAAGATGCGTCGTGTTCGCCGGTCTGGCGATAGTCTGTCTCAATGCGGCTTGCGCGGGCCAAGGCCAATCGAATCAAGCGAGTCACTCGGAACAACCGGTCCAATCGCTACCTACGGTGCAATCCGGCTCATCGACTGCCCCGGTATCGCGGCTTCCGGCACAGATTGGTGTCGTCGATCTTCAGCGGGTGCTCCTGGACACTGAGGCCGGCAGGCGAGCCCGAGACGTCCTGAGCAACTTTATGAAAAACCGCCAAGCGGTCATTGAGTTGGAGGAAAAAGAGCTCAAGCGCATGGAAGATGACTTCGTCAAGCAAGCCAGTGTGCTCAGTGCGGGCGGGAAAAAAGATCGAGAAGATCTTCTGCGCCGGCGCGTGGCTGAATTTCAACAGCGTGCCAATGAAATGAATCGAGAAGTTCAGGACAAGCAAAAGGAAGTACTCGAAGGGTTCCGGGAAAAAGCCGAACGTGTCGTGGCAAAAGTGGCGCAGCAGCTGGGCCTGGTCATGGTGGTGGAAAAGGGGAAAGGCGGCCCGACGGTATATCACGATGCGGCACTCGATATTTCCACCAAAGTCATTGAAGAGTTCAATAAAGAAAAAGATGCTCCGTAAACTCGGCGAACGTCCGTGCAGTGAAGCGAGAACAAAGGAGATAGCATGAGCAAGCAGGTCAGGATCATCATTGCGGCGATGGCCGTGATGATCATGTGGCCCTATTCGTTTGGATCCGCCGCGGAATCCGTGAAGGTGGGCGTCGTCGATCAGCAGGCCATCTTGGAGCGGTCCAAGGCGGGGAAGCGTGCGTTAGATGGGCTCAAAGAATTTTCAACGGCCCGGCAGCGCATCGTCGCGGCTGACGATGAAGAACTCAAAAGAATAGAGAGCGAGTTGAAGAAGGAAGACCCGAGCGTCAGCGATGCCGTGAAGCGGGAGAAACAGGAGCAATTCCGGGTAAAGTTCGAAAACTATCAGCGCCGGCTCCAGGATTTTAATCGCGAGATTCAAACAAAGCAGAAGCAATTGGTCGAAGAATATCAGAAGAAGATCGATCAGGCCGCAGCTGCCGTCGCGGAAAAAAATGGGTTGGCGGCCGTGCTGGATAGGGGCAGTGAGAATACGCTGAGAATCGTCATCTACGCCCACGACTCGCTTGATCTCACTGATCAGGTGGTCAAGGAATTCGATCGGCAAAACAAGTAGGAAGGGCGGCTGCAAGGAGGCACGGTCACTATGATATCCATCGAAGAGATTCAGGCAACCCTTCCGCATCGATATCCCTTTCTGCTGGTCGATCGAATCCGCGAACTGGAAGTGGGTCGGCGAATCGTGGGCATTAAAAATGTCACGATCAATGAGCCATTTTTTCAGGGACACTTTCCCGACCGTCCCATTATGCCGGGGGTGTTGATCCTCGAGGCCATGGCGCAGGTGGGCGGGGTATTGGCCATGAAATCGGTCCCGGCGGAGGGCCGTCCGGTTGTGTATCTCACGGGTGTGGATAGCGCAAAGTTTAGAAAGCCCGTGGTGCCCGGCGATCAGCTCAGGTTTGAAATAGAAGTTTTGAGGAAACGTCCGCCGTTCTGGAAAATGCAGGCCAAGGCCTATGTCGATTCTGACCTGGTCTGCGAGGCGGAGATGACGGCGATGGTGACGCAGGAAACGGAAAAGTAACGTTATTCGTGAATCGTCAGAGAAGAGGGGCGGCCGATTAACGAATAACGGTTAACGTCTTACACTGGAGGCTAGTGTGCAGATTCACCCAACCGCAATCGTGCACCCGAAGGCACAAATCGGTGAGGACGTGTCGATCGGACCGTACGCCGTCATCGGGGAACATGTCCGTATCGGGCGAGGGACGCAACTCATGTCCCATGTCAACGTCGAGGGTTGGACGGAAATCGGTGAGCGGTGTCAGATCTATCCGTTTGCGTCGATCGGGACCGCGCCCCAGCATTTGCAATATAAAGGTGAGCCGACACGCGTGGTCATCGGACATGATTCTATCCTGCGCGAATATGTCACCGTCAATCGCGGCACGGTATTCGGCGGTGGTGCCACGATTATCGGGCCTCATAATTTTTTGATGGCCTATGTGCATGTGGCACACGACTGCGAGTTGGGCGCTCACATCATCATGGCCAACGCGGCGACATTGGCCGGGCATATCACGGTCGGAGACCATGCGATTATCGGCGGACTGTCCGGGATTCATCAATACGTCCGTATCGGGTCGCAGGTCATGATCGGCGGCTGCTCGGCGGTCGGGCGGGATGTCCCGCCGTTTATGCGCGCGGCAGGAGGATATCGCGCGCACCTCTACGGTCTTAATTCCATCGGGCTGAAACGCCAAGGCTTCACGCATGAGCGGATTTCGGCACTGAAGCAGGCCTATGAGCTGCTGTTCCGCTCGGGGTTGATGCTGGCGGAAGCCCTCAAGCGTGCCCGAGAAGAATTTAAAGATCAGCCGGATGTCCAGGAAGTGGTGACCTTTGTCGAAGGTACTAAGCGAGGTATCTGTCGGTCCGTTGGGGTGGGGCAAGAGGAGGAAGAATAGTGCAGCCGGGTGAAGACGGTCAGGCATCAAAGGCCGGACAGCGGATAGGGCTCATTGCAGGCAATGGACGATTTCCCATCATTTTTGCAGATAATGCCAAGCGGTTGGGGTATACGGTGTCTGCCGTCGCGCATATCGGTGAGACGGCTCCTGAGTTGGAACAGCATGTCGAACGAATCCATTGGATTAAGATCGGGCAGTTCAATAAGCTCATTAACGCCTTGAAAGAAGATGGGGTTCAGCAAGCCGTCATGCTGGGCGGCGTGAAAAAGACGCATGTGTTTACGACGGTACGCCCGGACTTCCGGGCGCTGGCTCTGGCCAGCCGTCTTCGGGCCTGGAAGGACGATGCGATTCTCCGTGAAATCGCAGCTGAGCTGGAGCGCGAAGGGATACAAATTCGTGAGTCGACGTTTGGACTGACCGGTATTCTGGTTGAAGAGGGGGCGCTCACCAAGCGCAGTCCGACGAAAAAGGAATGGGAGGATATTGATTTCGGCTGGGACATGGCTCATGAAATCGGGCGATTGGACATCGGCCAGTGCGTGGTCATTAAAGACCGAGTGGTGGTGGCGGTGGAAGCGGTGGAGGGCACGGATGAAACGATTCGTCGTGCCGGCGCGCTGGGCCGTGAAGGCGTGGTGGTCGTGAAACGATGCAAACCGCAGCAGGACTTGCGTTTTGATCTCCCGGCGGTCGGACCTCACACGATTAAAACCATGGAAGCCGTGCATGCGTCGGTTCTCGCCCTTGAGGCGGGTCGCACCGTGCTTCTCGACCGAGAGGAGACGTTGCGCAGAGCCGAAGGAGCGGGCATTGCGATCGTAGGAATAGGCAAGAAACGTTGAAGTATGATGTGGGGATGTCCGATTTGAGCAGACAAATCTTCGGTCACTCTTCACCCGATTACTGATTACTCAATGCGTAAACTACGAGCCGGTGTGATCGGGGTCGGCCATCTGGGTCAACACCATGCCCGTCTTTACGCGACGCTGCCCGGATCCACACTCGCCGGGGTGACGGATCATGATCCTAGACGCGCACAGACGATAGCCGACAAGCACGGGGCTGTCGTCTACCCGGAGGTGACCGCACTTCTTGCTGAGGTCGATGCCGTCAGCATTGCGGTTCCCACCTCAGCCCATCATGCGGTCGCAAAGCTGTGCCTCAATGCCGGCGTGCATGTGTTGGTGGAAAAGCCCATTACCGTCACGCTTGCCGAAGCGTCCGAGCTCATTGACCTGGCTCGTCATCGTGGATGTGTCCTTCAAGTCGGACACATCGAACGATTCAATCCTGCGATTCGTGCGGTGCGGTCAGAGATCAAGAGACCCGGCTTCATCGAGTGTCATCGGTTGAGCCCGTATGGAGATCGAGGCACAGACGTCGATGTCGTGCTGGACCTCATGATCCACGATCTCGATATGGTGCTCTCCTTCAATCCTGGGGGGGTGGAGGAGGTACGGGCCGCCGGGGTCCCGGTCTTGTCCTCGACGATCGATATTGCGAACGCGCGGATTGCCTTTACCGGCGGGTGTGTCGCCAACTTCACGGCGAGTCGTGTGTCGACGACCCGGATGCGAAAACTCCGTTTGTTCCAGCGCGATGCATATCTGTCCGTGGACTACCAGGCCCGCCAGGCGGCGATTTTGCGTCGGCAGCTTGGGATCAACCAGCGGCCTGAAATTTTCATGGAGCCCGCCAAGACGATCGACGAAGAACCGTTGAAGCTGGAGTTGGAGGCGTTCCTCCACGCGATCGCATCACGCACGCCGCCGGTTGTTTCAGGGGAAGATGGCGCCGCCGCGCTGGCCCTCGCCCATCAAGTCCTGGCCTCGATCGGCTCATTTGTGCAGCGACACTCGGTGGAGGGGTAAGGGATAGAGGGGTAAAGTGATAGGGCTGGAGGATTGCTAACTGTTACCTCGCTATCTCTCTACCCCCTTACCCCCAACTAAACCATGCCACGCATTCTCATCATCACGGGGGAGGCATCAGGCGACTTGCACGGTGCCAACCTCGCTATTGCCCTGAAGGCCCTGGCGCCGGACGCGACGTTGCTGGGCATCGGCGGCGCGCGCATGCAGGCTGCCGGCGTTGATGTGGTGGAGGGCATCGGCCATCTGGATATCATCGGCCTCATCGGTCCGAGCGCGCTACGCGCAGTGATCCATCGGCTCAAAAAGGTGCGGCATCTGTTGCAAACCGAGACACTGGATGGCGTGGTACTGATTGACAATCCCGGTCTGAACTTTCATTTTGCCCGCGTCGCCAAAAAGGCCGGCCATCGAGTGGTATATTACATTGCGCCGCAGCTCTGGGCGTGGCGACCGGGGCGGATGCGCTGGATGCAACGGCGGGTCGATCATGTGGTGGTCACGTTGCCGTTTGAAAAAGCCCTGTACGACCGCGCCGGGGTACCCTGCACTTTCGTGGGACACCCTCTGTTAGATGCCGTCGCGCCATCCTATGATCAAGCCACGCTACGAAAGGAATTCGGTCTGGAGTCGTCGGCGCCGGTGATCGGCCTTCTGCCTGGAAGCCGCGTAGGCGAAGTGCAGTTGCTGCTTCCCGTCCTGCTGCAGACGGTTGCCCGGTTGGCGCACCTGTACCCGGGCCTCCAAGTCATCATGGCGCAAGCCGGAACGATTCAAGACCGTCTTGTCGATCAACTCTTGGCGGAATGTCCGGTAAAAATTCGCGTCGTGAAACATCATCCCAATGAGGTCATGGCGGCGGCCGATTTGCTGTTGATCGCCTCCGGGACTGCGACGCTGCAAGCCGCCCTCGTCGGGACACCGATGATCATCGTCTATCGCGCTCCGAGATTTACCTTCTGGTTGGCTCGACAACTGGTCAGGGTCAAGTGGATTGGCCTGGCGAATCTGATCGCAGAGCGGGCGATTGTCCCGGAAGTCCTCCAACACGATGTCACCCCGGAACGGTTGACGGAGGAAGCGTCGCATTTGCTGCGCGACCGTGTCGCGTATCGGCAGATGCGAGAGGCGCTTCAACAAGTGCGGACGTCCCTTGGCGAACCAGGAGCCTCCCGGCGGGCGGCGGCTGTCGTCCTGGCGGAGTGCCGAACATGAAATCGTTTCTTCGACTCCTCGAGTTTTTCAAGCCGTATAAGGTACGTCTCATCGCGGCATTTATTTTCTCCGGGATGGTTGCCGGCTTGACCGGTGCCTATGCCTGGCTGGTCCGGCCTGTGTTGGACGGCATTTTCATTAATAAAGATACTTTTCTCCTGAACGTGCTGCCGATTGCCATTCTTGTCGTAGCCGTGCTCAAGGCGGCCTTCAGCTATGGACAAAACTATCTGATGAATTACGTCGGCAACCAGGTCGTCACCGATATCCGCGAGCGGCTATTCCTTCAATTGATGCGTCTGCCGGTTCGCTTTCATGATTCGAATACATCGGGGCGATTGGTGTCTCGTGTCATCAACGATGTCAGTCTCATGGCCAATGCCGTCGTCGGTGTGCTGAAAGACCTGTTTCAGCAAGGCCTGACGTTTCTGGCTATGTTCGTCGTCATTTTTTATCAGAACTGGAAACTGGCGGCAGTCTCCTTGTTTGTGATTCCAGTCTCCTCGTACACCATGGTGAGGATGGGTCAACGGTTGCGGAAGCTGGCCACGCGAGGGCAGGAGCGCATGGGTGACATGGCCTCCACGCTTCAGGAAACACTGGCGGGTATCCGCATCGTGAAAGCGTTTGGACGCGAGGATGCCGAGGGCAAGCGGTTTCGGGGTAGCAATGAAGCCTTTCTCCGCATGACGATGAAAGCCATCCAAGTCTCCTCTTTGGGGAATTCCCACATGGAGGTGATCGGCGTTGTCGGGGTCGCCGCGATTATTTGGTACGGCGGATATTTGGTGATCCAGAGCGCCATGACGCCCGGCGCCTTCTTCTCATTTTTAACCGCCATGTTCATGGCGTACACGCCCATTCGCAGGCTCTCGAGCGCGAATAATATGGTGCAACAGGCCCTGTCCGCGGCCGAGCGGGTCTTTGACGTCCTGGATCTGGAGAACGAGCAAAGCCGCGACCAGGGCTTGAAAGAACTGATGCCGATGTCCCGTTCGCTGGAGTTTCGAGGCGTGACATTTCAGTACGAGAGCAGTGAAGCGTCGGCACTCATGGGGATCGATTTGACCGTGTCGGCTGGGGAAGTCGTCGCGCTTGTCGGGAGCAGCGGGAGCGGAAAGACGACGTTAGTCAGCCTCGTCCCTCGTTTCTACGAGCCGAGCGGAGGAAGCTTGGTGATTGATGGACATGATATCCGAGAATACACGTTACAGTCTTTACGGCGACAGATCGGCATCGTGTCACAGAGTACGGTGCTGTTTGATGAAACGATTAAGTACAATATCGCCTACGGACGCGTGGACGCTCCCGAGAAGGAGGTCATCGAGGCGGCGATGGCGGCCTATGCCCACGACTTTATCCAACGGCTGCCGAATGGATATGACACGCTCATCGGCGAAAATGGCGTCAAGCTGTCAGGCGGTGAACGCCAGCGGCTGGCCATTGCGCGGGCGATCTTGCGTGATTCTCCGATCCTTATTTTAGACGAGGCGACATCGGCCTTGGATTCGGAGTCTGAACGCATCGTTCAACTCGCGCTGACCAATTTGATGAAAGACAGAACCACCCTCGTCATTGCGCATCGCTTGTCCACCATCCAAAATGCCGACCGCATCGTCGTGCTGGACCGGGGGCGGATTGTCGAGATCGGCTCACATCAGGAACTGCTTAAGCGAGGTGGACAGTATAAACGGCTCCACAGGATGCAGTTTCAAGATGTGGCGCCCTGAAGCAATGCAAAATTCAAAATTAGAAATTAGATGAAATTAGTGCTCCTCAATCGACTCGCGGTTGCTTTACTTCCACCTGTCGGCGCATCCATCATTGGACTGTTAGGAAAGACGATGCGCATGACGGTTCGCGGAGCCGATGCCGTGGAGAACCTCTATCGTGACGGACAGCATATTATCCTGGCATTTTGGCACGGCCGCCAATTGATGATTCCTCTGGCTTACCATGGGCGAGAAGTGCATATTCTCATCAGTCAGCATCGCGACGGCGAATTGATCAGTCGGATTATGTCGCGGTTCGGCTATCATTCCGTCAGAGGGTCTTCGACGCGAGGCGGGACCGCGGCGCTACGGCAACTTATTAAACTAGGGCGGTCCGGCGTCGATCTCGCCATCACTCCCGACGGACCAAAAGGACCGCGGTACGTCGCGCAGCCCGGTACGATTCAAATCGCGAAGTTGACCGGCCTTCCGATTTTGCCGCTCACGTTCAGCTGCTCAAAAAAAAACTCTTCGCCAGTTGGGATCGGTTCCTGGTCCCATACCCTTTTGGACGGGGTGTCATCCTCTGGGGGAGTCCGATTTGGGTGCCGCGAGATGCCGACCCGACTGAGATGGAAGCCAAGCGCCGTGAGCTGGAAACCGCGTTGAATCGGCTGACCGCGGAAGCGGATGAAGCGGTGAAGATGTAGCCATCAGCTTTCAGCTATCAGCCCTCAGTGGGAAATCGTACTTGCTGATGGCTGACCGCTGAGAGCTATACTTATGTGGTACTTCCTCTACAATCTAGCGCTCATCGTAGCCTCGCCGGCTATTCTCGTGATCCTGTTGGCCAAACAACGATGCCGACGCGGGATTCCTCAGCGGCTTGGATGGTATCGTTCGGAGTCAGCCAATCCTGAATCGACACAGCCGGTCATCTGGGTGCATGCTGTCTCCTTGGGCGAAGTCGTGGCGGCGGTCCCGCTCGTGCGGGTGCTTCACGCGCGACATGCAGAATATCGACTGATCGTCACGACCGTGACCGAAACGGGGCGCGAAGCCGTGGAACAGCGCTTGACGGGAGTTGCCGAGCATCGCTATGTGCCGTTGGACGTCCCCTGGGTGGTGTCCAGGGTGGTCGAAACATTGCGTCCCGCGCTGTTTATATGCGTCGAAACGGAACTCTGGCCGAATTTGTTGCGCATACTCTCCTCCCGTGGCGTGCCCGTGGTCTTAGTGAATGGCCGCCTATCCTCACAGTCATACCGTGGGTACAGGCTCATCCGTCCGCTCATGACGCAGATGCTCGCCTGTGTGACCTCCTGTCTCATGCAATCGCGTCGCGATGCGGAGCGCATCACGAACTTGGGCGCGCCTGCAGACCGCGTCGTGTGCACCGGTAACATCAAATTTGACCAGCCCGTCCCTCATATCGACAAGACAGACGCCGACGACCTTCGAAATCTCCTGCTCACGAGTGATGAGGAATTGTTCGTCGCCGGCAGTACGCATCCCGGCGAGGAAGAGCAATTGCTGGCCTGCTATCGGACACTGCTGCAGCACTATCCTGGCCTGGTCTTGCTGTTGGCGCCCCGACACATCGAGAGAGCGGCTCAGGTTGCAGCGGTTGCCGTCGCGAAGGGCTTTGCGGTCGTTCGGCGAAGTCTGTTGCCGGGCGGCTGTGTTCCGCCGAACGGGCCAAGGGTCATCATTCTAGATAGCAGAGGGGAACTGGCGACGGTGTATCGCTATGCGGTCGCCACGTTCGTGGGAGGCACCTTCGTGCCGATCGGCGGCCATAATCTCTTGGAACCCGCCATCTGGGGCAAGCCGGTGTTTTTCGGTCCGTACACCGATCATTGCGCAGAGATTGCCGATCTGCTGCTTCGGGCCGAGGGCGGACGACGAGCGACGGACGGGGCAGAGCTGACTACGCATGTGGCGGCTCTTCTCAATGATCGTTCAGCACTCGAACGAATGGGTCGTGCGGCTCAACAGGTAGTCATCGAGAACAGGGGCGCCCTTGAACAAACGGTAGAGGTCATCGCGCGATTGCTCAGTGCCCGAACGTCAACCGCGAGCCGTCAGCCGGACTCCTTTCGTATGAAACGGCTGGCCGAAAAATCACGATGAACGATGAGTGATGCGCCATGAGTGTTCGGAGTCTGTTTGTATCCGACCGTTCATCGTTCCTGGCGAATGGCTTCAGTTGGCTTCTCCGCGCGCTCTCCATTCCCTATGGATGGGCGACCCAATGTCGCAACACGCTCTATGATCGAGGGTGGTTGCCTCAGCGGCGACTGCCCTGTCGTGTCGTGAGCATAGGAAATTTGACGGTCGGTGGTACCGGCAAAACGCCCGTCACCATTGCTGTGACCGATGCGCTCCTTGCCGCCGGACATCGAGTCGCCGTGCTTAGCCGCGGGTATCGCCGCCGCAGCCGAACGCCTCGCGTCTTGGTGTCGGATGGCCGCAAGATCTTGGTGGGACCGGAGGAGGCTGGAGATGAGCCATTTCTGATCGCCCAGCGATGCCCTCGAGCAGTGGTGGCCGTCGGATCGGATCGCTACGAGCTTGGCCGGTGGGTCTTAGCGCAATGTTCCATTGATTGCCTCGTGCTTGACGATGGATTTCAGCATCGGGCACTCTATCGCGATGTGGATCTCCTGCTTGTCGATGCCACCGATGAGCATGGGCTTCGAGCGCTGGTGCCCGCCGGTCGGCTTCGTGAGCCGGTGTCAGCTGCGGCGCGGGCCACGGCGTTGCTCGTGACGCGGGTGGAAGGGAGTGCCGACGCACAACCAATCGTCTCGCTGATTCAACAGGCCGTTGGATATGAGGTGAAGCCGATCCTCATTCGATTTACGCCACAGGGGTTTGTCGACGCCCACACCGGCACGGGTGTCCCTTTAGACGCACTCACTGGGCAGAGGGCTGTGATCTTCAGCGGGATCGGTAATGCCGGGGCGTTTCGCACTTCGGTGCTCCGTCAGGGAATCATCGTGGTCGATGAAGTGGTGTTTCCTGATCATCATGTGTACACGATGTCGGATGTCACTCGTGTCAGAGCGCGGGCCGAGCGGGTCGGCGCGCCGGTGCTGGTCACGACCGAGAAAGATGCCGTAAAATTACACACCCTTCCTCCCCTGAGTATGCCGGTCTGGGCGATGCGACTGGATACGCACATCCTTGAAGGCGAGGACCGGCTGAAACACCTGCTGGCGGTGAGCGATGAATCATGAGCGATGAATTACGGAATGTGACAAATGTGCTGGCATCAGCCGTGAAGAGGTCTGGCCCCTCCGCCGTGCAACACGCTGTGACTCGCATTGTCATTCGCGGCACGAATTGGATCGGCGATGCGGTGATGAGTGAGCCGGCTTTGTCGGCGATTCGTCAGGGCTTCCCCAAGGCCGAGATCACGTTATTGGTGAAACCTGCCGTCGCTGAATTGTTTCAGCAGCATCCTGCGATCGATCACATGCTGGTCTACGAACATCGTGGACGTCATGCACGATTACGCGGGAAGTGGGTGTTAGGGTCCGAACTCAGACGTGGTCGGTTCGATTTCGCGATCCTCTTTCAAAATGCCTTTGAAGCCGCCTTGCTCGCATTCCTTGCCGGAATTCCTCGCCGGTATGGGTACGGCACCGATGGGCGTGGCTTCTTGCTGAGCGATCCCATTACGGTGCCGAACCGGACCGCACTCGGGCATCAGACGCAGTATTATGTGGATCTCCTCCGTCCTCTTGGCATTACGCCTTCGCCGACGGCTCCCCGGCTGTTTGTGAGCAAGGCTGAAGAGCTGATCATGAGGCAACGGCTCGCGGAAGCGGGGATTCAGGCGACCGATCGACTGATCGGCATCAATCCAGGCTCGACATACGGGAGTGCGAAGCGTTGGCTGCCCGAGCGGTTCGCTGAAGCAACCGACCGGGTGGTGGAGCAATTCGGAGGACGGGTCGTGATCGTAGGTGCGACGGGGGAAGAAGCCTTAGGAGAGGCCATCGCGGAGAAGATGCGCAGGAAACCGGTGGTGTTGTCCGGCCGGACATCGATTCGCGAATTGATGTCCGTCATTAAGCGATGCCGGCTCTTTGTCACAAACGATACGGGGCCGATGCACATTGCCGCCGCGTTCGACGTGCCGGTTGTTGCGATCTTTGGGCCCACGGATTTCCGGACGACGTCGCCCTTTGGTGAGACTCATCAGATCGTCCGGCAGTCTGTGGAGTGTTCGCCGTGTTTACTACGAGAATGTCCGATTGATCATCGATGCATGACCGGCGTCACGGTGGAGCACGTCTATGAAGCAGCGGCGGAACAATTGAAAGACATGAGCCGTCAGCCATCAGCCCTCAGCAATCAGCTGTCTGAGATCACAACTCAGCCCTCAGCCCTCAGCCCTCAGCCCTTATCTTTGGCCGGTGTGACCGTATTTCTCGATCGGGATGGGACGGTGAATCGTGACACGGGATATATCACATCTCCTCAGGAGTTGGACCTGCTCCCTGGAGTGGTGGAGGCGGTGGCGCGTCTGAATCAGGCGGGAGCCCGGGTGGTGCTCGTCACCAATCAATCGGCCATTGCGCGCGGTTTCATCACGGTGGATCAATTAAAAACGATTCATGCGGTACTGCTGACCCGTCTTGAAGCGGGGGGAGCGCGCCTTGATGCCATATACTTTTGTCCACATCACCCGGATGACGGCTGTCGGTGCCGAAAGCCACAGACTGCCATGATTCATCGAGCGGTAGCAGACCTTGCGCTCGACCTCTCACGAGCCTATGTCATCGGTGATCAGCCGCGTGATATTGAATTAGCCCGGCACGTTGGGGCGCGAGGTGTGTTGGTCCTGTCAGGCCAGACTCCTCGCGAGGCAGTTCATGACAGGGAGCCGAGCGGGATAGCCCCGCACTTTGTGGCGGAAGGCCTCGGTGACGCCGTGGCGTGGATCTTTCGCGACGTGAACACAAGCCGTCAGCCGTCAGCCTTCAGCGGTCAGCCCTGACAAGGATCTTCTCAAACTGTTATCTTAGATGGCGAAGCTGAATGCGGACGGCTGAACGCTGAGGGCTCTTGCTATGCCAGATTACCGGCGCATTCTCATTATTAAACCCAGTTCTTTGGGAGACGTCATCCACGCGCTGCCGACCCTCGCGGCCTTGCGCGATCGGTTTCCTTCTGCTCATATTACCTGGCTCGTCAAGCGTCAGTGGGCCGGCGTGCTCGAACGCGTAGAGGGATTGGATCGGATTTGGCCGATAGAGCCAGGTCTGCAGGGATGGCTGCGCATGGTTCCCCCACTCCGTGCAGCCGCATTCGATCTGGTCATCGATCTCCAGGGCCTCTTGCGCAGTGGGGCAATCGCATGGCTCACCGGTTGTCGTACGCGGGTCGGGTTTGACAATGCTAGGGAAGGCAGTCCGTTATGCTATACGCAGCGCGTTGCAGTTACGTCGGACATGCATGCCGTGGATCGGTATCTGCTCATAGCCTCGGCGGTGGGTGCTTCACCGAAAGGGGCACCCGAATTCCGCACCAGACTATCCTCCACCGATCGTGAACGAGTTGCCCAACTCTTGAAAGGGTGTGGCGTCGCTCCCGGAGCACCGTGGATCGCCATGAATGTGTCGGCGCGGTGGGACACGAAACGTTGGCCGCCCGAGCATTTCGCGACAGTGGCGGATGCCTTACAAGAGGAACGTCTTGGCCCCGTGGCCTTGATCGGCGGCCCTGATGACTGCGCGGCTACTCAGGCGGTCCTCAGGAGAATGCAAACAACGCCCATCGACCTCACCGGTCAGACCAGCCCTGAGCTATTGCCGGCCCTTCTGGCCTCGGCTTCTCTGCTGCTGACGAATGACTCAGGCCCTATGCATATTGCCGCGGCGATGGGAACGCCGGTGGTGGCCCTCTTCGGTCCGACAAGTCCTGTACGAACCGGTCCGTACGGAGCCGAGCATCGCGTGCTCAGAAGCGGGATTCCGTGCAGTCCCTGTTTCAGTCGGACGTGTAGAAATCCCGTGCAGCTGGAATGTTTAGCGACGATTGATCCGAAGGCAGTGATAAACGCCGTACGTGAACACTTGGCCTGGCGAGTCGCCCATTGACACCGATGTCAGCCGCTGCGCTCAAAAAGATTCTTCTGGTCAGGCCGGACGGCATCGGCGATCAGATTCTGTGTCTGCCGGTCGCCACCGCATTACGTCGGCTGCTTCCACAGGCCAAGATCGCCTTTCTGTCCAGCGCCTATGCGGCGCCGGTCTTTGATCATCATTCCGATGTGGATGAAGTGGTGGCCATGACGGGTCACGAATCGTTACGAGAACTCACTCGTCTTTTTCGGGACGGGGTCGATGCGGCGATGTTTCTGAAGCCGTTCCGGCGTCTGATGATGGCCGCTTGGCTGGCGCGGGTGCCGTGGCGGGTGGCCACCGGGTATCGCTGGTATAGCGTGTTCGCAAATCGACGCGTCTACCAGCACCGCAGTGATTTTTCACAGCATGAAACCGACTATAATGTGGGACTGCTTGCTGGATTGGGTCTTGATGGTGGCGCGGCGGTCCGACCTTCGTTGGTACTCACGCAGGAAGAGCGGCAATCGGCGATCAGGCGGACAGCGATCGTGCCGGCGCCCCGCGTGGTGCTGCATCCAGGTGGATTTGCCGCACGGCGATGGAAAGGGGAACACTATTGGGGCTTGGCGCATCAGCTCATTCGGGCGGGTTTTGGTGTGGTGCTGACGGGGACGGCGGCAGAGCGCGAGAGATTCTATGCCGAGCGCGGTGCGCTTTCCGATATGCCGGGCATGTTGGATCTCATGGGGCAACTGGCCGTGCGGGAGCTCATGGGCGTGATTGGAACCAGCCATGCCATCGTATCGGGCGCAACCGGTCCGGCTCATATGGCCGCGGCGCTCGGCGTGCCCACCGTGAGTCTGTTCGATCCTCGTCGGAACAATTTGCCGACACGATGGCGGCCATTGGGCACCGGCGTGGTCTTGCGGCCAGATGTGCCGACGTGTGAAAAGTGTATCTACGAGGCGTGTCCGTACTGGGACTGCCTGGATCGAATTGACTCCAATCTTGTCCTTCAGCATCTCCAGGATATTGTGACCAGGCAGGGTTCCCTCCGAGTGCTGCATGTCTAAACTCTCGGTGTACGTCATCGCTTATCACGATGAGCCCAACATGCGTGCCTGCCTGGACTCCGTGGCATGGGCGGATGAACTGATTGATTGTGTTTTCTTATTAGTACGGCCGCCACACTGAGAATCAGTTGGGAATCCTGCGAACCACGTGCTCGACGACTGGCACGGCATTGGGAGGCGTCCGCCGTCTGACTTGCAACGTGCGAGCGACTCTAGCCTGGATTATTCGTGAATGTCGTCGCGAGGTCCGCGAGGCGCGGAATAACGCGCGTCACGTTTGCGGACGCCGCCGAGTGGTGAGGCGGCCGT
>JBDUAJ010000043.1:0-15567 GCA_040004695.1 Nitrospirales bacterium
CGCGACTTTGTGCCCATGGATGAATTGATTCCCAGCGTCGAAGCCGTCATCAAAGTATTCGACAGCCTGGGGAACCGGAAGAATCGCAACAAGGCGCGGATGAAATTCGTCATCGATAAATTGGGCTTCGATGAGTTCAAGCACCGCTGGGAAGACGCCTATGTGGCCATGGGCCATGCCCGCCCAGACCATGGGCCGATCCGCCTGCTTGAGCATCGGGATGAGCCTCCGCGTTTAATCATGCCGACGTCCAGCAAAACTGTGTCTGCCAATGGTCACCAAAATGGCAACGGCAACGGCTCGCACTCCGAATCGGCATACCAGGCCTGGAAACGGACCAATACCGTCACACAGCGCCAATCAGGCTATGCCGCCGCGATTATCAAGCTGCAGATGGGCGACATCACCTCGCTGCAGATGAATGTGGTGGCTGACTTGGCTGAAACCTATTCCAACGGCAATCTCAGAACGACGATCAATCAGAACATCATCCTGCGTTGGATCCCCGAGACGCAGCTCGAAGCCTTGTATAGCGATTTGGCAACCCATGGTCTCGCAGCTCCCGGGGCGGAGTTGGTCGAGGACATCATCGCCTGCCCCGGCACCGATACATGCGGCCTGGGCATTACATCGTCCAAAGGACTGGCCCGTGCCATGGCTGAAGTGTTTCCTCCCGGCCAGGTCCCGGACGACCTGGCAGGAACCAGCGTCAAAATCAGCGGCTGCCACAACTCTTGCGCGCAACACCACATCGCCACGATCGGACTCCATGGCGTCGGAAAGCGCATCGCTGAGCACGTCGCGCCGCACTATGAGCTGCATCTTGGAGGCCAAGTGAACGGCACGGCTAAGATTGGTCAGATGACCGTGAAGCTGCCGGCAAAGAACGTCCCAGCCGCGGTCTCGCATTTGGTAGATCTCTTCCGTCGCCAGCGACAGTCGGGGGAAACCTTCCCCGCCTTCCTCAGTCGGAGCGGGAAAGCCAAGCTCAAGGAAGAACTGATTCCTTATACGATTGTCCCGCCGTTCGATGAAGATCCCACGTATTACTATGATTGGGAGGGTGAAGACGAATTTGTGATGGAAGATCTCGGCCCGGGTGAATGCGCCGGCGGCGCCCTCGAAATGATCGACAATCGCATTCTCGAAGCGGAACAAGAACTGTATCAGGGTCGTCTCCTCTTGGACAAGCACCAATACGCCGTGTCGGTCAACAAAGCCTATCGAGCGGTCCTGGCGGCGGCCAAAGCACTCTTGGTCACCGAAGGCACAGACCCGTCCACCGATTCCGAAACCCTGTCTGAATTCGAACGGCGCTTCGCGGGCCGAAACGTCGTCCCTGCTTCCTATCGCAATCTTGTCGCGCAAGTTGACGACCTCGGACCCAAAGATACGACACCGGGGTTTGCCCGGGCAAAGATCGAATTCGCACGTGGGTTCGTGGAAGCGTGCAAGGCCGCGACGGAGCAAATGGGGAAAGACCTCAAGCTCAAGACGGAGGAAGAGTCATCAGAAACCCCACGCCAGGACTCAACATCCCCTGTGGTAAAGATACAGTCGGCTCCCCCAACAGCGGCAGCGTCGATCTACGATCTTCGAGGCGTCGCGTGCCCGCTGAACTACGTCAAGACCAAGCTCAAACTGGAAATGATGGATACCGGGGAGCAATTGGAAGTCTGGCTGGATGCCGGAGAGCCAATCAAAAATGTACCCATGAGTCTACGCAACGACGGTCACAAAATTTTGATCCAAGAACCGTTGGAGCCGAAGGCCGCACACTTTAAAATTCTTGTGGAAAAAGTAGAAGGGTGAGGGCAGGGTGCGAAGAGAGCCTTCGTGCTCGCGCACCGCGCACGATAAGAATGTGCTCGCTCGGGTAAGACGCCTGTCTTGGCAGGCGCGGAGGTGGGTGGGTGGAATAGGCGCGCAGTGAAAGGCTTCTCTTCGCACCCTAGTGGATTGAGGATGGGGGAAAGAAAGAGTGAGTGAAGCGAAAACACGACCGTCTGATGAGTCGCTCAAAGCCTTGAGCGACTCATCAGAAGCGCAACAGCCATGGGAGGTCTTGGCCCATGCCCTCACTCACTATCCGCAGAGTCTCATTCTGGCGTGCAGCTTCGGAGCAGAGGATGTCGCCCTGGTCGATATGATTCATAAGATCAATCCACGGACTCCACTCTTTTATCTGGATACTGACTTTCTCTTTCCCGAAACCTATGAGGTACGGGATCGGATTATAGAGAAGTATGGATTGCTGCCCTCGCAGGTCATCCAGGTCAAGTCCTTGCTGACCCCTGACCGGCAGGCCGCGCAATATGGAGAGGCCCTGTGGTTGCGTGACCCCGATCAATGTTGCAATGTGCGCAAGGTGCAGCCATTGACACAGATCCTCGGTGGCTATTCGGCCTGGGTCACGGGCATCCGACGCGATCAAGGGGCGAACAGGGCGAACGCCGGTTTGGTCGAATGGGATCACAAATTTGCGTTGGTGAAATTCAATCCGCTGGCGAAGTGGAGCGCCGAGGATGTCTGGACTTACATTCGAGTCCATGAAGTGCCGTACAATGCCCTCCACGATCGCAATTATCCCAGCGTCGGCTGCACGCATTGCACGGCTCCGGTGCTTCCCGGAGACGATGCGCGGTCGGGCCGGTGGAAGAATTTCGGCAAGACCGAGTGTGGATTGCACAATGACAATCCGCCATAGCGATCATGATCGTCATCACGTCTGAACGTGCCTTACGAATCCAGTGAAACTGACAGTGAAATTTCGCGACGGACGGAGTATTCACCTATGAAACAGTTAGCGATGATTGTCACGCGGGGCACGTATAACAACATCCTGCAAGCCTGTCAGCTCGCCTGCATTGCGGTGGAATCCGGCATACGGGTCAGCATCCTGTTCAGGGATGAAGCGGTCGCACGCTTGACCGTCGATAAAGTACACGAGCTGACGTTTACCGAAGCCTACCGTGGGCGAGAAGTCAAAGTGCGGAATCTTTGGAAAGACCGCAAGCTGCATGACCTTCCCTTACTCTTACGCGAGATCAAAGAGAAGGGCGATGCCAAGTTTTCGGTCTGCCGTGATTCCATCGAGTATTTCGACATTCCGGTTGAGAAATTGATTCCAGAACTGGACGAAGTACAGCGTGTCGAAGCCTTTTGGAAAGAAGCGGTGGCGCACGCGGATGAAGTACTGACGTTCTAATAGGAGTGTGCTGATTTAATGATCTGGCGATCGGCTGATCCCAGCATCCACGCAAACTCTAAATCATCACATCAACGATCATCACATGGCTTCTACGATGCAAGATCTCATTACCAAAATTGGCAAAGGCGCGAAAGCCTCAAAGGATTTGACATGGGATGAGGCCAAGCAGGCCATGCGGCAGCTCATCGAAGGACAGGCGACGCCGGTGCAAGTCGGCGCATTTCTCCTGGCGATGCGCGTCAAGATGGAATCAGTCTCGGAGCTCGCGGCATTTACGTCGGCTGCCCGTGAGTACAAAACGCCGCTCCGCATTGCGACGCGCAAACCTCTGATTGACGTGTCCAGCTATGCCGGCAAGAAGGACACGTTTCACGCCTTGGCGGGTTCGGCCATTATCGCGGCGGCAGCAGGTGTCGCTGTGCTCGTACACGGACATGAAGGGATTCCTGAACGACTGAGCATGGCGGCCGTCCTGGCGGCCCTCGGTGTCCCCATCGACTTAGCTCCCGATCAGGTGACGCAGGACGTCGCGTCAAAAGGATTCGCCTATCTCGATATCGCGCTCTATCATCCGCCGCTGGCCAGGTTTTTACAGCTGCGGCAGGAGCTCGGCGTGCGCAGCTTTTTTCATCCGGTCGCAAAGATGCTGAACCCGGCTCGCGCACCGGTACAGATCATGGGGGTGACCCATCCTCCCTATTTCGAGAAGACGGCCGAAGCGCTCAACATGCTGGGCAGCCGACGCGTCGTCGTGTTGCGGGGCGTCGAAGGCGATCCTGAACTCTCCATCGCTTCGGCCACCCGCCTGCTGGACGTCAAAGAGGAGCGCATCATGCCCTTGACGCTCCAGCCGCGCGACTTCGGTCTTGCCAATGGCTCCTTTCGAGACATGGCCGGCTTTCCTCCCGGAGAAGTCGACCAGGAAGCCACCTTGCTTCGACGAATCCTCACGAATGAGATTCGCGGCCCGCACCGCGATTGGGTCGTGCAAAACGCAGGGCTGCTGCTCTATGCAGCGGGCTCGACGCCGTCGATTTCGGCGGCCATCCCGATCGCTCAACAGATGATTGACTCAGGCGCTGCGGCGAAGAAGCTGGCCGAGCTGACGAAGTCGTCCACGGGCGCCGATCAAAAGGAGTCTGCGGCGTGAAGCATCTTCGTCAACTGGAAGACCAGAGCGTGTATATCCTTCGCGAAGCCTACAAGCACTTCGATCATCTCGCCATGCTCTGGTCGATGGGCAAGGATTCCACGGTCCTGCTGTGGCTGACCCGGAAGGCCTTCTTCGGCCATGTCCCATTTCCGTTGCTGCACGTGGATACGAGTTACAAGATTCCCGCCATGATTGAATACCGCGACCGGATCTCGCGCGAGTGGCGGTTGAATCTCGTCGTCGGGCAAAATAAGGAAGCCCTGGCCGCGGGCATGAATCCGTCCATGGGACGCGTCACCTGTTGCACGGCCCTGAAGACGCAGGGCCTCAAGAATTTGATCGAAGACAAAGGCTATACGGGGGTCATCCTCGGCGTTCGCGCGGATGAAGAAGGCACGCGCGCCAAAGAGCGATATTTTTCTCCCCGGGATAAGCATGGTGATTGGGATTTCCGCGATCAGCCACCCGAGCTGTGGGATCAGTTTAAAACGACCTTCCCCCAGGGCACGCATATACGCGTTCACCCCCTACTGGACTGGACCGAGATCAATATCTGGGAGTACATCAAATCGGAAACCATTCCATTTATCGATCTCTATCTGGATAAGGGCGAAGGCACTCGCTATCGAAGCCTCGGCTGTGCGCCATGTACCTTTCCCATCAAGTCCACAGCCAAGACGGTCGACGATATCATCGACGAGCTCCGCCATACGACTGTTGCGGAACGGGCAGGACGCGCGCAGGATGAGGGGAGAGGGATGGAGTTGCTCCGCAAAGACGGCTACATGTAGGCCAGCATGCTGAAAAAAGCCGCCAGCTTCGTTCTCAGTCGCTCAGACCACTCAACGTACCTCTCGGTACGCCTCGCGGCCTTCGCTCCCTGCGGCCTTGCTGACGACCTTTTTGAGCATGCTGCATACGCTGCGATCAACGGAATGTGAGCATGGAAACAATTCAGACCAAACCCTCCGAGACGATGAACATTGTGATCGTCGGGCACGTCGATCATGGGAAGTCCACCTTGTTGGGCCGGCTCTATGCCGATACCGGATCGTTACCGGACGGAAAATTGGAAAAGGTGCAGGCGATTTGCCGTCAGCAGGGGAAGGAATTCGAATATGCCTTCCTCTTCGATGCGTTCCTTGAAGAGCAGGAGCAGGGCATTACGATCGATACGGCGCGGACGTTTTTCATGTGGAACGGACGGCAATACATCATCATCGATGCGCCTGGGCACAAGGAGTTCCTAAAGAATATGGTCTCGGGCGCGGCCCGAGCCGAGGCCGCCTTATTGCTGATCGACGCGCTCGAAGGCGTCAAAGAACAATCCAAAAAACACGGCTATCTGCTCTCAATGTTGGGTGTCAAGCAGGTCGCCGTCGTCGTCAATAAGATGGACCTGGTCGGCTACCGGCAGGATGTGTTCGACGGGATCGAAAAGGAATATCGAGAGTTTCTCGGCCAATTCAAGGTTACTCCCGAATGTATCATCCCGGTGAGCGCCAAGCTGGGCGACAATATTGTCACGCGCAGCACGCACATGCCCTGGTATCAAGGCTCGACGGTATTGGACACGCTGGGTCAGTTTAAAAAAGAGTCCGTACGCGCTGAACTCTCTCTGCGGTTTCCGGTCCAGGATGTCTACAAATTCGACGCGCGACGAATCATCGCCGGACGGATTGCGGCGGGCCGGCTCAAGATAGGCGATCGTCTCGTCTTTTCCCCCTCCAACAAGAGCGCGAACGTCAAGACCATCGAAGCGTTTAACATCGAACCGTCACCGATCGAGGCACACGCAGGGCAGTCCGTCGGTGTCACGCTGGACGAGCAAATCTTTGTCGAGCGCGGTGAAATTGCCTCGCGACAGGACGATATCCCGCTTGTCTCCACCGCCTTCCGCGCCACCATATTTTGGCTGGGACGCCGTCCATTAGAACGCAGGAAAAAGTATCTGCTGCGCCTCGGCACGCGCGAAGTCGGGTGCGAGATCGTCGCCATTCACAGAATTGTCGATACGGCCGCCCTCGATCATCTCCAGGGCGGCGAGGCCGTTGAGAAGAATCAGGTCGCCGAGCTGACCGTGCGCGCCAAGGCGCCGATTGCCTTCGACCTGTCCCGCACCTTCGAAACCACCGGCCGGTTTGTCATCGTGGATGACTACGATATCGCCGGTGGGGGCATCATCACGGAACTGGTTCATGATGAGCAGGAGATGTTACGGGATGAGGCGCGTCGACGAGATTTCGCGTGGGTCAAGGGTGAAGTGGGTGCGGAGACGCGTGCGCAGCACTACGGCCATCGGTCTGCGATTATTTTGTTCACCGGCGGCCGGCACACCGGGAAATCGTTCTTAGCGCGCAAGCTGGAAGCCATGCTGGTCGCAGAGGGCCGCCACGCCTATCTGCTCGATGCTGAGAATCTCCGTCGCGGGCTCGACGCCGATCTCTCGGAAACCGATACGGCCCACGCCCAGGAAATGGTCCGCCGATACGGTGAGGTCGCACACTTGCTCGTCGACACGGGACTCATTCTGATCTCGACGACCAATCCCTTTGCGCTACCTGGCCATGAGGCTGCGCAATCCATCCGGACGCTGGTCCACCCGACTCCCGTGATCGCGGTGCACATGACCAAGTCGGCCGAAGAGGCGCCACCGAACACGGATCTCCATTTTGCCGGCCCGAAAAACTTCGATGAAGCCGCCCAACAGATCATCGAAGAACTGAAACGCAAAGGCGTGCTGGCACGGGCTATCGGAGCCAAGCCGACGTTTCAGTATTCGATCTAAATAATGAACGAGGCAGGCTGCTGAAAAAGCTGTCCAGCAAGGCGCAGGAAGCGGGGCGCGCGAGGCGTACCCTTTGAGGTACGTTGAGCGGGACGCGCGACCGAGAACGCCGCTGGGCGGTTTTTACGACAGCCTGTATGTTTGACTCGTCGGAAATCGCTATGCTACCGTGAGCGACTTATGGCTATTGAAAAAGATCTGAAATCAATTCTCGGTAAATTACACTACTCCGACGATGCCAAGGTGGTCGAGCAGATCACCGAGCAGATGCGGCAGGTGCAGGCCCGCATGGCCGGCATTCAGCACAAGCTGGTCGTCATGAGCGGCAAAGGCGGCGTCGGCAAGAGCATGACGACAGTCAATCTGGCCCTGGCCTTTGCGCGCCAGGGTGCGAAAGTCGGCTTATTGGATGTCGATCTCAACGGTCCCTGTGTGCCACGAATGCTCGGGATGACCGGCCATTCTTTGACAATGACACCGGATGGGGCTATCCCACCGGTCGGGCCGTTGGGAATCAAAGTTGCCTCAATGGATTTCTTCCTCGACCCAGCCTCGCCGGTCCGTTGGAAAGGCCCGATGGACGTCAGCCCCGTCTGGCTTGGTTTGATGGAGATGAATGTCATCCGGGAATTCCTGGCGGATGTCATCTGGGGCGAGCTCGACTATTTGCTGACCGATCTGCCACCGGGCGCCGCCGCCGACAAACCGCCCGTGATCGCGGGCTTCATTCCCGATCTCGCCGGGGCCATCGTCGTGACCACGCCATCAGAAGTCGCCTCGGACGTCGTGCAGAAGTCCGTCACCTATGCGAGAGACATGGGCATCCGCGTGCTCGGCATGGTGGAAAATATGAGCAAATATCGCTGTCCCTCATGCGGAGCCGAGCACGACCTCTTTGAAGGCGATACCGAGGCGTTGTGCGACGCGCTCAACGTGCCGCTGCTCGGCCGAATCCCGTTCGACCGGACGCTGGCACGAACCTTCGATAAGGGCGCCCCGCTCTTAGATGATCAGTACCCGACGATTCAGCGCTTTCAGGAGATTGCGGAACGGATTCGGTCGTTGTTAGATTATAAAAAGGTCCTTGCACAAAAACTCTAGGCTAGGCATCAAGGAGCCGTCATGAAATTCGTTTGCCTCAATTGTGAAACCTACATGGGCTTCGAAAAGGTGGAGAAGCCGGCCGAAGGATCGCTCGGCGTCTTTTTCGGATGCCCCTCATGCGGGGCCAAGTTTTCCATGGTCACCAACCCGGGCGAAACCCAGATGGTCAGTTCGCTGGGCGTGAAACTCGGCGGTCGCACGGTCGCGGCCGAACCATTCGAAATGACGCGCGGCACTTTAAAGGATGAAGCGCTCGCGGGATCTGGACAAATGGGGGCCTATTTGAATGAAAAGATTCACGGTGGGCAACCTGTGGCCGCGTCAACCAGTGCAGCAAAGACCGCCACAAATCAGGGCAAAGAGGGCGACAAATCAGCCAGTGGCTGTCCATTCTCAGCCATGGTAGCCGAAATGGGACTGACCTCCGGCAGTAAGCCGGCAGCCGGCGTCGGGGCGGTGGCCGACTTCACCTGGACCGCCGATGCCAAAGAAAGACTTGAGCGGTTGCCCTCGTTCGTGAAACCCATGGTCCAAAGCAGTGTGGAAGCCTATGCGCGGAAACACGGATTTAAGACTATCAATCTGCAAGTGATGGACGATTCCAAGAATGACTCCAACGGGGTGGCCTGGACGCCTGAAGCTGAAAAGCGGTTGGAAAACATTCCCGATTTCATTCAACCCATGGCTCGCCGTGAGATCGAGCGGATTGCCAAAGAGAAAGGCGCCACCACTATTACTGCTGATCTGATGGACGACGCGAAAGAGAAGTTCATGAAGTTCATGTAGAGAACGAACGCTTGCCTCAGAAAAGGCCCATCCGGTATAACGCCGGGTGGGCTTTTTCATGTTCGTAGGAGACTTCTTGAAATTGACAGGCACCCTGTGGATCAAAAGACTCGGGCTCGTCGCCATCCTTACGCTGCTCTGGGTGGTCCCCGCCTTCCCACACGATGACACTGAACATGCCACGTCCCATGACCATGAATCATCTCATCATCACAATGCCATTGCCGGTCAGACCGATCATTGGGAAGGTTCTCCTGAAGGCAAAGCCTATTCAGACTTCAACCATCACTTGGCGGGCATCTTCGTCATTCTGATCGGTCTCAGCGAAGTCCGCTATGGCTTCGCGGCGTCCGTACTGGCTTGGACCCGCTTTCTTCTGCCGATTTTTATGGTGTCCGTCGGCGTGTTTCTGCTGATCTGGAGTGATCACGCAGGCTGGCCCTTTGGATCATCTCTCACCGAGACCTTTCTAACAGGCGAGTGGGAAACCATTCAGCACAAATGGTTTGGGATTCTCGCCCTCGTCATCGGTGGGATAGAATGGCTGCGTCGTACAGGACACGTGACAGGGCCGACGTGGAAACTTCCCTTGCCGGCTTTTGCCATCATTGGTGGGCTGTCCTTATTTCTGCATAGCCACGGCGCTCACCCTTCGGCACACACAATTGCGCTGCACCACGCAGCCATGGGCGTGATGGCTGTGACCGCAGGCTCATCGAAATTCCTGTCCGATTGGAAAACGTCAGGCCTCACTGAGCGGCGCTCACCATGGGAGCTCGCCTGGGCGGCCCTGGTTCTGCTGATCGGCATTCAACTGCTGATCTATTCTGAGTAAATGAAAATGTCGGCAACTCGTTCCCCAAAAGTGGCAGCGCTCTTATCCGCGGCGCTGCCCGGGCTCGGACAATTCTACAACCGCCAATGGGCCAAGGGAGCGGGCTTTGTACTGGCCACACTGATTATTGACGCAGGCCTCGGGGTCACGTCCGAAACCTTGTCCGTGTTGCAACGCACGTTCTTAGGGGGCCAGGTCAATGTCGTCAGCTTTCTACTGCGCATGTTGCCTCTCGCGGCCATTGCGATGTGGAGCATCACCGATGCCGCTCGCGGCGCGAAGACATCTCAGCGACCTGCAAGCCCAGTGCGGGACCTTCGTTGACACCCTCTTCGGAGTGTGTTAGACAGCTTCAATTGCTAGAATAGACTTCAGTGACAGGACGCCAAAAGGGCTTGTTTCACCCGCCCGCCCCAGGCGCGCCAAGACGCGCCCCTTCCGGGGGCAAGGCCGCAGGGAGCAGAGATTTGTGAGGCGTACCCTTTGCGGTACGTTGAAGCGAAGCTCGCGACTGAGAACGCGGCTGGTGGGCCTTTTCAGCGTCCTGCGAGGAGGGGATATGGGTGGCCATAGCCACTGGGCTACCGTTAAACGGCATAAAGCTTCTGTGGACGCGAAGCGGGGGAAGGTTTTTACCCGCCTCATCCGAGAATTGACCATTGCGGCGCGTACAGGCGGCGACCCCGATGGGAATTCCCGTCTGCGCCTTGCGATTACGAAGGCGAAAGACGCGAACATGCCGGGCGATACCCTGAAGAAAGCCGTCATGCGTGGCACGGGGGAATTGCCGGGTGTGAACTATGAAGAGTTTTCACTGGAAGGGTATGGGCCCGGTGGAACGGCCGTCTTGCTGGAAATCACCTCAGATAATCGTAATCGGACCGTCGCAGAAATCCGAAACATCCTCACAAAGAACGGCGGCAATATGGCCGAAGCCGGCTCCGTTGCGTGGCAATTTCACAAGAAGGGCTTGCTGGCCGTCGAAAAGGGAAAGATCGATGAGGACCGGCTGTTGTCATTGGCACTGGAAGCCGGCGCTGAAGATGTGAAAAGCGATGAGAAGACCTTTGAAATCATCACGGCACCTCACGACTTCGAAGCCGTCAAAAAGGCCTTGAACGACGCCAAGATCGAGACCACGGTCGCTGAGGTCACCTACATTCCTCAGAATCTTATCCGATTGGAAGAGAAGGCCGCGGAGCAGATGTTACGGCTCATGGAAATTCTTGACGAACAGGATGATGTCCAGAAGGTGAACGCCAACTTCGACATTCCCGTAGAGATCATGGAAAAAGTCGCAGCGGCGGCCGGGTAAACAACAACGATGAGCGATGAACAGTAAAGCATTCTCATTGCCAATCCTCCGCTCAGCACACAGCCCTCAGCACTCAGCACTGCTTTTCAGATGATTGCCGCGCTGACCGGCCGGCTGGCGTTTAAGTCTCCCTCCCAGGTCATCCTCGACGTTCAAGGCGTCGGCTACGAAGTCTTCATTCCTCTGAGCACATTTTATTCGCTTCCGGACATCGATGAGTCGGCGTCTCTGCGCGTCCATACGCATCTCCGAGAAGATGCCATTCAGCTGTTCGGCTTTTTGACGGCGACAGAAAAGGATGCGTTCATTCTGTTGACCGGGATTTCCGGCATTGGCCCCAAGCTCGCGCTCAGCGTACTCTCCACCTTGAGTGTGACGGATCTGGTGTCTGCCATTCAAGCCGGCGATATGGAGAAGCTGGCCACCGTGCCGGGCATTGGCAAGAAATCCGCTGGACGCATCGTCCTGGAGCTGAAAGACAAGGTGGAGCGGTTGCAAGCCATGCCTGCTGCTGTGGCGACTGTAACGGGTGACCACTCCTCGCGTGTACACGATGATGCGCTCTCCGCTCTCGTCAATCTCGGCTATCGCGCCCAAGAAGCAAAAGACATCATCAAACGGATCACTCAATCCCAGTCCAGTCCTATACTGCTCAAGGACCTGATTCGCGAAACACTGAAGGAACTAGCAAGGGGGTAGTTAATCATGCGGACGCTCACTACCACGGAAGTGCTTCGACGCCTTTGCCTGTCCAGACGGTGGTATGGCCGGCGCTTTGCCGGCGTCTTGGTGGGAGTCATGGTACTCATCTGTATCCCGATGACACTCCTTGCCCAAGAGAGCAGCGAACCAAAAAGTACGCGAATGACCTGCGGATCCTGCCCCGAAGGCTATGCGACCACCGGCGTGACGACCGACGCGAAAATTTGCAAAGACGGGGATCCGACGGTCGTCCAATGTGTGCCCTTGGGCGCAAACATTCTCTCCGTGTGCGGCTCGTGCCCGGACGGGTATCGGCAAGTCGGTAGTTCTTCAAGCCCGGCCCGTTGCGGCAACACCGATGGCGGGCGCATGACACAATGCCAGCTCGAGCACATGCAGAGCAATTTACCGGACCCCGGTCAAGGCGGGATTACATGCCCCCCGAATTGCGGCTCCACGGTCGCTCCAGGGCAAGGCGCCATCCCGCCTCCACCGAAGTTTCGCCCAACGCCGGAAAAGAAAAGTGAATGAGCCAACGAAGACCGTTCGATAGACGAGGTGCCAGGGGTGCCAAGGTCGTGAGATGACGGATCGCATCGTGAATGGGCAATTAACAGACGAAGAACGCGGACTGGACACGACGTTACGTCCCCAAACCTTGGATGAATATGTCGGCCAGACGCGAATGAAAGAATCCTTGCGGATCTGCGTCGAGGCGGCGAAACGACGCGGCGAGGCCCTGGACCACGCCATATTTTACGGCCCGCCTGGACTGGGGAAGACAACCATTGCCCATATCATCGCCCGTGAGATGGGGGTCTCGATCCGCTCGACATCCGGCCTCGTCTTAGCGCATGCAGGTGATCTGGCTGCCATTCTCACCAATCTTCAAGAAGGCGACGTGTTGTTTATCGACGAAATTCACCGGCTTCCTGCATCAGTGGAAGAAGCGCTCTACCCAGCCATGGAAGACTACCAGCTCGATTTGGTCATCGGGCAAGGACCCTCCATGCGCACCATGAAATTAGACCTCCCTCGCTTCACACTCATCGGCGCGACGACACGAGCCGGTGCACTGACCTCGCCGCTCCGTGAACGATTCGGACTGGTCCACCGGCTGGACTTTTACTCACCCACCGAACTCGAGACCATCGTGACACGATCCGCCGGACTGCTGGGCGTGCCCATCGATCGTGAGGGCGCGTCAGAGATTGCTCATCGCGCACGTGGCACGCCGCGAATCGTGAATCGGCTGATCAAGCGTGCGCGTGACTTCGCCCAGATCAAAGCGCAAGGCCGGATTACCCGCGACGTCGCACAGGACGCGCTGGAATGGCTCGGCATCGATTCGGCAGGGTTTGATGATATGGATCGTAAAATTCTCTTGGCCATTGTCGAGAAATTCCGAGGCGGACCGGTCGGCGTTGAATCGCTCGCGGCCACCGTCAACGAGGAAAAGGCTACGCTCGAAGATGTGTATGAGCCATTTCTTATCCAATCGGGATACCTCGAACGCACCGCCCGCGGCCGCCAAGCTACGCGACTCGCCTTTGAACACTTTGGAAAGATGAAGGATTTGCTGTCTTAGGCTCTGGAGCATCCCGCGCGTTCCGCCTCGGTCCGTTGTCCCATAGACGCACAAATCCCTTTGATATCCTTGAAATTCTCACGCACTTTTCTGTATGATCATATTTTCCTGCGAACGTCGGACTGCTGAATAACGAGGGCGCACGACTGCGTCTTCGGGTGGTTCACAAGTATATGGATGATCAAAAAGACATCGCATCCTTCCGCAAAGCCATCGATCAGCTCGATGATGAACTGTTGCGTCTTCTCAACGAGCGATCCAAGAATGTCATTGAAATCGGAAAATTAAAAAAGCGCTCCGATACGGACACGCATCTCCACACACCACGCCGAGAAGCAGAAATCATCGAGCGCCTCACGCAGGAGAACACCGGACCATTTCCCAATGAGGCGATACGTTCAGTCTATCGCGAAATCATGTCGGCCTCGCTGTCATTGGAAGGCCCGCAGAGGGTGGCCTATCTCGGTCCGCCGGCAACGTTCACGCACCTCGCGTGTATGCAGAAATTCGGAAATTCGGCCCAGTACATCCCCGTCACGAGTATCAAAGAAGTGTTTAATGAGGTCGAACGCGATCGAGTGCATTTTGGAATCGTCCCGATCGAAAACTCCACCGAGGGTGTGGTCAACCATACCCTGGATATGTTCATCGACTCCAATCTAGTCATCTATGGAGAAGTGCTGCAGGAAGTCTCCCACCACCTCCTTTCCAAAACCGGACGCGTGGAGGACATCAAAACGATTTATTCTCATCCGCATGCGATTGCACAGTGCCGCAATTGGCTTGAAACGAATGCGCCGAAGATTCCCGTGGCGGAAGTGCCAAGCACGGCGCGTGCGGCGGAAATAAGCGCAACCGATCCGACTGCAGCGGCGATCGCCTCGGAGCTCGCCGGTGAATTGTACGGTCTGAAAGTCGTCCGATCTCGGATTGAGGACAATGTCAATAATTTCACCAGATTCTTGGTGCTGTCCCAGAAACCGCCTGAGCGCACCGGGAAGGACAAGTCGTCCGTCATGTTGTCCGTTAAAGACAAAGTCGGTGCCTTGTACGATTTGCTGCGGCCCTTTGCCTCGAATGGCATCAACATGACGAAGATCGAATCGCGCCCCTCCAGACGGAAGGCCTGGGAATACATTTTTTTCGTGGACATCGAGGGGCATGTGGATGAAGATCGAGTCAAGAAGGCCCTGGAAGAAATCAAGGGCCGTTGCCTGTTCATGAAAATTCTTGGCTCCTACCCCATACACAGTTAAACATGCCATTGCACATTCACTCTCATATCGCCTCCCTTATCCCCTACGTGCCGGGCAAGCCCATCGATGAACTGGAGCGCGAGTTGGGCATTCCTCGAGCGATTAAACTGGCGTCCAATGAGAATCCTCTGGGGCCATCCCCCAAAGCCTTAGCTGTCCTGGCAGAGACTGCGGCCACACTTCATCGCTATCCGGACGGAGGCGCCCATCGGCTTCGAGCCGCGCTCGCAGATCGTTACAAGCTGACTCCCGACCACGTGCTCCTCGGAAATGGATCCGATGAAATCCTGGGACTGCTTGCTCGAGCGTTTCTTTCGCCCGGCGATGAAGCCGTCATGGCAGACCAGACATTCGTCATTTACAAGATGGAAGTGACAGCGGCACATGGCAAGCCGGTGATCGTTCCCCTCAAGCAATGGCGGCATGACCTGCCTGCGATGGCAGGGGCAATCACGAATAGAACGCGCCTCGTCTTCATCTGTAATCCCAACAATCCGACTGGCACAATGGCCACGGCCGATGATGTCATCGCGTTCATGCATCGCATACCTGACGATGTCATTGTCATATTTGACGAAGCCTATTACGAATATGTTCAGGATCAGCATTTTCCCGACAGCCTGAACTGGGTAACGCAGCGCCGCAATGCCATTGTCCTGCGAACGTTTTCAAAGATCTACGGCCTGGCTGGACTTCGCGTCGGCTATGGACTGACCACGCCTGAAATTGCCGGCTATTTGAATCGCATCCGCCCGCCGTTTAATGTGAACACCGTGGCGCAGCGAGCCGCGCTGGCCGCACTGACCGACGATGAGCACGTGGCACGGAG
>JBDUAJ010000044.1:0-15510 GCA_040004695.1 Nitrospirales bacterium
AATTAAAATTCGCCGCCGCCACGACACCGACAGAAGTGGCTTCCCGACAAGCTTCGATGACCACCTCTTTCGAGACGCCCAACACGGCTGCGACCATGCCCCGTCCCGAGGGAACCGCCTCCGCCATGTACCGGCCCCGTTTCTGGACCAGCGAGACAGCCGTTTCGAACGTTAACCCACCTGCGGCAACCAAAGCCGAATATTCTCCCAAGCTATGACCGGCCACAGCCATGGCATGGATACCCGCCGGCTCGAAAGTCCGGAGCGCCGCGATGCTGACCGTGAGAAGCGCTGGCTGGGTGTATTCAGTTAAGTTCAACCGATCGGCCGGACCGTCAAAGCACAGACCGGCGATGTCATAGCCGAGAATCGCTGCGGCTTCTTCATACACCTTCCTGATTTCCGGAATGGCATCGTAAAACGCTCGGCCCATCCCGACCGATTGCGATCCTTGACCGGGAAAAACCAACGCGATATCGGGCGTCATATCGGGCTAGATATGAGGGAAACCAGTGCCCAATGTCAACGGGAAAAACCTTTTCAGAACCATCACTAATCAGGCGCCGAATTTCATGAAATCGGTTTTAAAGTGAGGACAACACAGCCAGTTTGTTGACCGTGCGCAGCGAGAAGTGGCCTTCCACGCTGCGGGATGCTTACAAAGGTTGCCATCGCACCCGACGACCCCAGGCAAGCCAAGACGCGCCCCTTCCCGAGCATGGCCGCAGGCGAGAAAAAACCGGCGGCGTACCTTTATTACACCCGCCCATCCCTGAGCCCGGCCCAGACCGTCTCTTTCCCGCGGAGACGTTGAGGATTGTCTGGAGCCGAGAACGAAGCGCGGGAAGTAGCGCGTCTTGGAGTGCTGGGGTGGGAGGGTATAAAGAAGCCTTTTTCAGCATCGTGCTACCACCGAATCAAGGCCGAAGCCCAGGTCAAGCCTGCGCCGAAGGCGCCGATCATCACGAGACTGCCGTCCTTGACTCGCCCCGATTTCACCGCTTCGTCGAGAGCCAGCGGAATCGACGCGGCCGACGTATTGCCATACCGGTCGATGTTCATGAAAATCTTCTCCATCGGTAATTGAAGTCGGTCCGCCACGGCTTTGAGGATGCGAATGTTGGCCTGATGCGGCACGTACAGATCGATATCGTTGACGGTGAGACCGTGGGCCGACAACGTTTCACGCGCGACCTCTTCCAGCGTTTTGATGGCCACCTTATACGTTTCATTCCCTTTCATTTTGAGATACTGCGCTTTCTCCGTGAGCATCTTCTCACTCGGAGGCATGTCCGATCCGCCGCCCGGCACACAAATCAAATCCCCCAGCCCGCCGTCGGAATGCAAATGGGTAGACAGAATGCCGCGATCTCCCTCTGCCGGTCCCACGACTGCGGCCCCTGCTCCATCTCCGAAGAGGATACAGGTCCCGCGATCTGTCCAATCAGTAATAGCGGACATGACCTCCGCACCGACCACCAAGACATATCGTGAGCCGGTTTTGACATAGGCATCGGCAACCGACAGGGCATAGACAAATCCGCAGCAGGCCGCCGAAAGATCGCACGCCGCTGCGCGCCACGCGCCCAATTGTGCCTGAATAAAGCATGCAGTCGACGGCAAGGGTTGATCGCCCGTACAGGTCGCCACCAGGATCATGTCAAGGTCGGCAGGCTGAACCCCGGCAGCCGCTAAGGCTTGTTGAGCGGCGCGCGTGCCGAGATCGGAACAGGCTTGGCCCGGAGCCGCGATCCGCCGTTCCCGAATCCCCGTGCGTTCGAGAATCCAGGCATCGGATGTCGCAACCATCCGTTCCAAGTCGGCGTTGGTCATTACGCGATCGGGAACATAGGCTCCTGTGCCTACTATTCTACTTCTCATGGGGATGATGGTGGCTGGTCTCCTCGTTGCCGGGCAAGACTTTCCTCGATATCTCGCTGAATCAATTCATGCAGCCGGCTCTCCGCCAACCCCTTCGCGCGCGCAATCGCGTTCTTGATCGCCTTGGCGGAGGAACGCCCGTGACAGATCATGCTTACGCCGTTCACGCCAAGCAGCGGCGCTCCACCGAATTCGGCGTAGTCGATCCGCCGGCGAAGTCGCATCAACGGCCCCGCGAGAAACAGATAGGCCAACCGACCCAGACGCGAACTGGCGATTTCCTTCATCAGCAATTTCTTAATCGTATCCGCGACCCCTTCGGAAATCTTCAAGGCGACATTGCCGATGAACCCGTCGCACACGATGACATCCGCCGCCCCGCTATAGACCTCGCGCCCCTCGACATTCCCGATAAAGTTAATGGGACTTGCCTTCAGCAGGGCAAAGGCCTCTTTTGTGACTTCATTGCCTTTACTATCTTCTTCACCGATGCTCAGGAGACCGATCCGGGGGTTTGGCTTGCTGAACAAATACTTACCGTATTCATTCCCCATTAAGGCGAATTGCATCAGGTGGGCGGCCTCGCAATCGACGTTGGCACCCACATCCAGCATAATGGCGGTGCCTGTCAGTGTGGGAAGTAACGTCGCAATGGCCGGCCGCTCTACACCTTTGATCACCCCCAGCAGAAAAAAAGAGGCGACCATGCTTGCGCCGGTATTTCCCGCACTGACGACTGCCTCGGCTTCACCGGTCTTGACCAATTCTGTCGCGACCCATATCGAGGAGTCGCGTTTTTTCCGGGCAATTTGCGCGGGCGACTCGTGCATCTCCACGACTTGCGAAGCATGGCGGACTGTGAGGCGCGGATCGGTAATCCGCAGACGAGAGAGCTGTCCGCGAAGCGTCGATTCATCACCGACAAGAATGACCTCGACGCCCAACTCTGTGGCCGCTTGCAAGGCCCCTTCGACATTCGGAGCGGGACCGTGGTCCCCCCCCATGGCATCAACGGCTATTTTCATTCGATGATTCGTGTGCTAACGAGAGAGGACGCTCAAAAGGTCACTCTTACACCCGCCCACTCAGGCACGCTATGCGGCGCGCCTCTCCCACGAGAAGCCGCAGGGAGTGGGGGGTGCTCAGGCGGAGCGCAGCTACGTTGAGGCGAACACAGCACCGAGAACGAAGTTGCGGGCCGTCTTCAGCACCCTTAACTTTCCTCAACGGCGATAATGTCCATTCCTTTATATGTCCCGCAATTCAGGCAGGTGTAATGGGGAAGTTTCGGCTCATGGCATTGCGGGCACACGGAAAAGCTCGGGGTGGTGATCCTCATCTTTTGGGTTCGCCGCTTGTCTCGACGTGCTCGGGATATTTTATGTTTTGGATTTGGCATGTCTTCCTCGCTCCAGGGTCTCACTCGTCCTAATTCGCGCAGCGTTTACGTTGATTTTTTCAACCGCTCTTGCAGAACAGCAAATGGGGTTCTTTTCGGTGCTTCAATACAGCTACACGGCGCTTCGTTTCGATCTTGGCCACAGACAGGACATAGACCACGGCACTCTTCGCGACACAGCGGTTGCATGGGAATCGATAAGAGAATGTGCTCACGGAGCATCTCCGCCAGTTCCACCCGATCGCCTGTGCAGACATACAGATCGTCTTCCTGATCGGATGGCTCAGAGGTCCCTTCCTCATCGGACTCCTGATGACGGTCCTTGGTGGCTCGTCCCCGGCTTCGAACTGTGGGATCGGACCCCTGATACGCCGCCGTGAACGGGACTTCCACATAGGCTTCGTACCCCTTGAGGCACCGAACACATTCTCGCGCGAATGTCCCATCAATCACGCCCTCGACGTAGACATGGTCCCCGACATTCGTAAGACGCGCGGAGAGAGACAAGGGCTCGCCCACCTGAGCTTCCTCCGGCAATAAACCAAGCTCGTCGGGCTGAACCTCATCAGCGAGATCAAGTCCCTCTTCTGGAATTTCCGTTAACTGAAAACCGAGCCTTGCCACGGTCAATACTCCGGTCATATCCCCAATCATCGAAGCAAATCCATTCTACCGTCTCGCATCGCTGATCTATCGCTCTTCGGCAAACGCCAAAATGGCAATGGTTCGCGCTCGCTTGATGGCCACGGTTAACTCACGTTGATGCGGCATGCAGTTACCGGAAATCCGGCGCGGCACGATTCGACCCCGTTCGGTCAAAAAGTTCCGCAGCAATCCTACATCCTTGAAGTCGATGGGGATTTTTTCATAGCAGAACCGACACACACGTCTGCGCTGAAAAAACCTTCCACTGCCACCGCCACTCGCGCTTCCACTCCCGCCTGCTCCACGATCCCCTCTCTCGTCCATCATTATACCGGCTCCTCATATTCGTATTGTGGGTCTTCTGTGGCCGCCGACTCGGGCGCTGCCTCTGAGCGCTTCGGCAAGAAGGTGATCGTTTGAGCCACCACCTCATGCTTGCTCCGCTTCTGCCCGTCTTCCGTCTCCCAGCGTCGTTGCTGAAGCCGGCCGTCAACGATCACCCCGTTGCCTTTGCTGAGATACTGGCCACAATGCTCCGCTTGCTTTCCGAACACGACAATATCGATGTAACAGACCTCTTCCCTCAAATCCTCCGCCTGCCTGAACCGCCGATTGATCGCCAGTCCAAAGCTCGTGACCGGCGTTCCATTGGGCGTATAGCGGACTTCCGGATTTCGGGTCAAGTTTCCGATCAAAATGACCTTATTGAACCCTGTCATGGTCGGGCACCTCGCTGGTGGATGCTGGAGCCGCTGGTTGTTCCATGCGCACGGTCAAGAACTTAATCACCGAATCTTCCAAACGATAGGATCGCTCAAGCTCGCTAATGAGATTGCCCTTGGATTGAAAATTCAGATAGACGAACGTCCCTTTTCGCTCGCGTTTCACTTCATAGGCCAGCTTTTTCTTGCCCCAGTTTTCGAGTTTTAAGACTGTGCCGGACTTTTCCACCACGCCTTTGAGTTTGTCGATCAGCTTGGAAGTGTCTTCGTCGGACAACGAGGGACGGACAATAAAGATGGACTCGTAGAGCTGCATGCAGAACCTCCTGGACAATGGCCCCAAGACCGGACTTGGAGCGAGGAATAGATTGACCCCGATTTCGGTTAATATCGAGGGCGCTTCACACCAGATGAGCGTCAGAAGCTACCATAGGCCTTCAGAAGGTGTCAATAAACACCCTGTTTTGAACATGGAGCGAGCGCGACGAATCTATATCCTGACGACACGAGTAGATGCCGTGCGTGAGCGCTACTCTTTCGTCTGCCTTATTCCCTCACTCCATGGCCGCCAAGGATCCGAGGATATGATAACCGCCGTCGACATAAATGACTTCCCCGGTGATACCTCTACCGAGCGAACTCACCAGAAACAGCGCAGTATCACCGACCTCTCCTTGCTCGGTAGCCCGACGAAGGGGCGCACACTCCTTGTGGTGCTCAACCATCTTGCTGATCCCTGAGACCCCGCGGGCGGCCAGCGTCTTAATAGGGCCGGCGGAGATGGCATTCACACGGATATTTTTCGGGCCGAGGTCATAGGCAAGGTACCGCACGCTCGACTCCAGCGCGGCCTTGGCGACACCCATGACATTATAATGCGGCACCACACGCTCACTGCCCAAGTAGGTCAGCGTGACGACGGCACCCCCCGCGGACATCAGAGGAACCGCGGCCCTCGTGGCGGCGACTAAGGAATAGGCGCTGACATCGAGAGCAGTCGCAAATCCTGCCCGTGTGGTGTTCAGAAATGACCCGGTCAGTTCCTCACGCGGCGCGAATGCCACTGAATGCACAAGGAAGTCGAGCTGACCGAACTCTTTCTCGACATGCTTCATCAGGGCATCAATTTGCGTATCATCTCCGACATCGCAGGGAAACGCGTTAGCCTTCGGGATCGTTCGGGCGAGTTCCTCAACATTTTCGCGTAAACGGTCGTTCTGATAATTGAACAGGAGATGCGCCCCCTCGCGCACCGTCGCTTGGGCGATTGCCCACGCGATGCTGTATTTATTGGCAACGCCGATGATCAGTCCTTTTTTACCTTCCAGCAGCATGCCCATAATTCTCCTTGCTCACTCACTGACTTGTCAGGGAACTCATGATTACATTGTTAAAGCCGACCATGCGCAACACAATCCCATATGGAACTATTCCGCCCCCTCTGCATCGCGCACATTAAATCGGTTCATCGCCTTCTCAATCCCTTCCGACAGACAAGTTTCCAATGCCATCACCACATGATCCAGTGCCCGCTCCACGACTTCTCGTTCCTCCTTGCGAAACGGCGAGAGAACATAGTCCGCCGTCTCCTCCCCGGGAGCCGGCCGACCCACTCCAATTTTGATTCGGCAAAACTCTTGAGAGGCAAGCGCGGTTTGAACGGAGCGGATGCCATTATGCCCGCCCGAACCGCCTAGACGTTTGATCCGCAGACGGCCCACCGGCAAGTCGACATCGTCGTGGATGACAATGAGATCGGGAGAGGTGAGGCCCAATTCCGTGACCAGTCCTTCCACCACCGGTCCGTTTTGGTTCATCCAAGCCAGCGGTTGGGCCAACGTGACATTGAGATGATCCAGGATGCCTTGGCCCCTTCGGGCCGATCCCATTTCCCGCAGAAGAATATTCCAGCGAACGGCTGCCCGCTCCAACGCCATGACACCCACATTGTGGCGAGTAGACGAGTACGGCCGACCGGGGTTGCCAAGGCCCACAATCAATCGCAAGCTTACTTCTTCTTTTCCTCCTTAACCTCTTTTTTCTCGGCTTTTGGAGCACCGGCGGCTTTTGCCTCACCTTTGGCCTCAGCGGCCCCGGGAGCCGCCGCTGCTTCCCCTTCGACTTTGCCCTTGGCGATAAGCTCGGGTTCTTTCCCTTCCTCCCCGGCACTTCCGCCGGTCAGCAGCGCTTCGAGTTTCGCCTCGGACATCGGCGCCGCCACGCTCACGACCATCTGATCGCCGTCGTCGAGAAATCGGCAACCTTCCTGTTGAGGTAGTTCCCGGATGTGAATGCCTTGCGCGATTCCCAGTTGGGACGCATCAACCTCGATATGGTCCGGCAGGGCTCCCGGCAGACATTCGATGTTCAGGTGACGCAAATTGTGGTGGAGGACGCCGCCCTCTTTCACGCCTTGTGGCACGCCCCCTGTCACACTCACCGGCACCTTCACGCGGATTGGTTTGTCCATCGAAATTTCAAAAAGATCGGCATGCAGGATCTCGTTGCTGACGGGATCGACTTGATAATCCCGGAGCAAGGCCGTTCGATTGGCTTTCGTCTTGGCTCCAGCAATAGAGAGGGAAAGCAGGGCGGTGCCGGCGGCATGAGAACGCAGAATTTTTCGAACCCCATCAGGATCCAGGGTCAGCAGGAGACATTCTTCTTGCCCATACAACACAGCGGGAATTTTTCCTTGCCGTCTGAGTTGCCGTGCGACTCCTTTGCCGGCTTGCTCTCTCAACGTTGCTGTCATGTCGAATCTCATGGTGTCTTCCTTTCCGTCTACTAATAATTCATGGGCTCTCTGCGTCTCAGTCACCGACATGAGCAGTCTCACGGCTCTGGTCAACGATGGACGATCGAGACGGTGGGACGGACGCTATGCAAAGAGCGAACTGACCGATTCTTCCTCGTGAATCCTCGTAATGGCTTCTCCCAACAATGGGGCCACAGACAGCACCCGAAGCTTGGGGCAGCGTTGTTCTTTTCCATTGAGCGGAATGGTATTGGTCACGACAACTTCCTCCAGACAGGAGGCTTGGATGCGTTCCAATGCCGGTCCTGACAGAACAGGATGGCTACACCCCGCCCACACTCGCGTGGCACCTTTGCTGGCACAGGCCTGCGCGCCTTGGACGATGGTTCCCGCAGTATCGATCATATCGTCCAACAATAACGCGCTCCGGCCCTCCACATCCCCGATGATATTCATGATCTGAGTCTGATTTGGACCTTCCCGACGCTTATCGATAATGGCCAGATTTGCCTGCAACCGCTTCGCAAACGCTCGAGCACGCTCCACACCGCCGGCATCGGGGGACACGACCACCAGATTCTTCCCGCCCACTTTACTGATGTAATCCAACAGCACGGGCGTGGCATACAGATGGTCGACGGGGATATTGAAGAAACCCTGAATTTGCCCGGCATGGAGATCCATCGTCAGCACCCGGTCTGCGCCGGCGGTCGTAATTAAATCGGCAATGAGCTTTGCGGAAATGGGCACTCTCGGCTGATCTTTACGGTCCTGCCGCGCATAGCCGAAATAGGGAATGACCGCGGTAATTCGGTAGGCCGATGAACGTTTCAGCGCGTCGATCATGATAAGCAGTTCCATGATCGAGTCATTGACGGGGGGGCAGGTCGACTGCATGACAAAGACATCGGCGCCCCGGACATTTTCTTCGATTCGAATTCGCGCTTCCCCATCGCTGAACGCCGAAACCGTGGCCTCGCCCAAGTTGATCCCGAGATAGGCACAAATTTCTTTGGCCAAGGCCGGGTTCGCTTTTCCTGAAAACAACTTGAGTTCTTTTTCCATGCTCTTCCTCCGACCGGAGACCGATTGTCGGATTGCTCGTGTAAATGTAAGCCACTCCGCGCTAGGGCGAACCACCCACCGCAGTAAAGCAGGATACGGTAGCGAAAAGATGGGGGAATTGTCAACCGACTTGAAGAGAATTCAACGGGAAAGTTTCGTGCGAACCTAAAGAGCTTGAGCCCGCCCGGATTGCTGAGGCCCACCATCCATGCTGGCGTTTCAGTCCATCCCGAGCCTGAACAGCCGACTCTTCGTGAGGGAACACGCCGAACACCGTTGCCCCGCTACCCGACAAGAGAGCGACCTGCGCTCCTTGTGAGATCAAGGCGCGTTTCATTTTCTCAAGCACATGATGTGTCGGAGCCAATGCTGCTTCAAAATCGTTCTCCATCAACGGGAGCACTTCATCCCAGTCCACCTGAGTCTTTCCCGCTAAACGGGTGATGCCTTGAGACAGGGCTGTCATGCCGTTCCGCGTGGCTGCTAAGCGATCATAGGCCCATCGCGTTTGAATGGGGAATCCAGGATTTAACAGGACAATCCATCGCTCGCCGACCAGCCGCAATGGCACCACGTCTTCACCGCGAGCATGCACCTGAGCGGTCGGTGCGAAAAAGAAGAACGGCACATCGCTGCCTAGGACCTGGCCGACGTGGGCCATCTCAGATGCCGACCATCCTAAAGACAATAAACGATTGAGGCCGACAATGGTGGCAGCCGCGTCGCTGCTGCCTCCGCCTAACCCTGCAGACACCGGGATTCGTTTCACGATCCGAACGTCCAATCCGACTGAGAGTCCGGCTCGCTCCAACACCACGCCGGCCGCTCGAGCCACTAAGTTTCGCCCGTCCGTCGGAAGCGTGGGGTCATCGCATCGCAGATGCACGCCGGTCGTTTCGGGCTGCAGTTGTATGTGCAACTCGTCTTCTAATCCCACGGTCTGCATGAGAGACCATAGGTTATGGTACCCATCGGTCCGCCGATCGAGGATTCTCAGGATCAGGTTGACTTTCGCCGGTGCGTAGACCCGAATGTCCCTCATCATCGGTCACTCGTTATCTGAATCGTCAGTGCCGCCTTTGATCTCATACTTCTCCAGCCGGTACCGAAAGGACCGCGTATTCAGTTGCAACAATCTGGCCGCCTTCTTTTTCACCCACCGGCTCCGTTCCAATGCCTTGAGCAGCAGGTCCTTTTCAATCGAGTTGATTAACTTCTCCAAATCCAAACCGTCCGGCGGAAGCTCCGTGAGATACCCCTGTGTCGACGTGGGAGACTGGCCGGATGCCGCAGGACGATGCAACCATCCCTGAATATCCCGTTCATCGATCAGCGGTGTCGTTGAAAAGGCGACGACGCGCTCAATTAAATTCTCCAACTCTCGAACATTCCCTTTCCACTCATGAACCAACAGCACTCGCATGGCATCGGCCGACAAGGTCGGGACGGGTTTCCCGTTGGCCTTCGCAAATTGTTCAAGAAAATGTTTCGCGAGCAACGGAATATCGCTTGTCCTGAGACGGAGTGGAGGGAGCGTAATAGGAATGACGTCGAGGCGATAGTAGAGGTCCTCACGAAAACTTCCATCGGCAACCGCTCTGGCCAAATCCCGATTGGTCGCGGCAATGACGCGGACATCGACTTTGACGTCGCGCGTCCCTCCCACACGCCTGAATTCACGTTCCTGAATCACGCGCAGCAGCTTGACTTGCATCGCCGGGGATGTTTCACCGATTTCGTCGAGAAAAATACTTCCGCCGTCCGCCACTTCAAACAGCCCGGCCTTATTCGCAATGGCTCCCGTAAAGGCGCCTCTCATATGACCGAATAATTCGCTTTCAAGTAATGGTTCCGGAAGCGCGCTGCAATTGACAGTCACAAACGGAAGCCTGCTGCGGATACTGTTGTAGTGGATAGCCCGGGCAATCAATTCTTTTCCCGTTCCACTTTCCCCAAAGATCAAGACATTACTCTTGCTGTCGGCGACCTTTAGAACCACTTCCAATACTTTCTGCATGGGCTCGCTCCGCCCGATAATGCTGGCCAGCGATGACTGGCTGGCGATCTCACGTTTCAGCAACGTGTTTTCCGTCGAAAGCCGCCGCCTCTCCAGCGCATTGCGCACGATGAGTTGGACCTCATCGACCTGGAACGGCTTGCTCAGATAATCATACGCGCCCAGTTTCATCGCTTCGACGGCGGAGTCGCTTGAGGCAAACGCCGTAATGAGCAGGACCACCGTATCCGGCGAAATCTCCTTGACGGATTTCAAGACTTCAAGCCCACCGACCTTCGGCATCTTGAGATCGGTAATGACGAGATCAAAAATTTCTTTTCCCACCTGGACGATCGCTTCGCTCCCGTCCGAGGCCAAGGTGACATCATACCCAGCGCGCTTGAGCATGATGCTCAGGACATCGCGCATGCTACGCTCATCATCGACGACTAATATCTTTTCCACGGTTCCCTACCTTCGTGCCAAAGCCGTAGTCCGGCGTCAGCGGATACGGGTAAACAGACGCTAAATTGAGACCCCTTGCCCTCCTGGCTTTCCACACGAATCCATCCGCCGTGAAGATCAACAATGCGATGGACGGCCGCAAGGCCGAGACCTGATCCACGCTTCTTGGTGGTAAAAAATGGAAGGAAGATTTTGTCCAGTGCCTCCTTCTGAATGCCTTCACCGGTATCTTGAAATAAGACTTCGATAACCTCTCCACTGCGCTCGCCTGAACCGATCCGACGACGACTGGTTGAAATGGTCAACTGCCCTCCGGACGACATGGCTTCAAACGCGTTGGTAGCCAAATTCCAGAACACTTGCTTCATTTGATCGGGATCTACCTGAGCGGTCATCATGCCGGGTCCAGGATAGGTCACAATGACGATGTTCATGTGCGACTGAGCCTCGTGGCGAATTAAGTCCAACGTGTCGGCCAATACCACATTGACATCGTACTCTTTCAGATTGAGCGCCGGCGGACGCGCATACAGGAGAAACTCCGTGATAATAGAGTCGAGGCGCGATGTTTCTCGAATCGCGATATCCATCAAATGCCGGTTCGATTCGTCGAGTTCCACGTCCTTTCGTAATATTTGCATCGAACCGGCAAGCGCCGCGAGTGGATTCCGAATCTCATGCGCCATACCCGCCGACATTTCACCGAGCGTGGCGAGCCATTCACGCCGTCGCATCTGTTCTTCCAAGTCTCGAATCTGCGTGAGGTCTTGAAAGATTCCGACCAAACCGGTTCGCACTCCGTTTTCCGTCAGGGGCGCCAGTGTCATGCCAATAATCACGCGCGTATTATCGGCTCGCCGACCTTCTCCTTCAAAACGATAGGGCGCCATGACGGTAGATGTATCGGCATCAAATAGATTCGCCTGTTCCCAGCTGAACACATCCCACCAAGACCTGTCCTTGACGGTTTCTAATGAAAAAAGCGTAATGTCCTGAGCGGCCCGGTTAAAAGACGTGATCCGACCAGCTTCATCAGTCGTGAACAACCCGCTGCTCAAACTATGAACGACATTTTCATGAAAGGCTTGCAAACGGCTGAGCCCCTGCTCCTTTTCAACGAGCGACTGTCCCGCTCGCTTCAATTGATCAGCGAGGGCGCCGCTTAAGAGTCCCACCATAATGACGGCCAGACTGTGAATGCCGAATGTATACAATGTGGCCGGGGCGGAAAGTCGGCTAGGAGGAGCAAAATCAAACGCACCAGACAGCTGGAGGTTGGTGACGACGCCGAACAGGACGACGCTGACTCCGGCCGCGATCAATCCCCCCTGTCGTCTGAGGATCAAGTTCGCCAACGTGACCGTGATGATGTAAAACACGGAGAAGGGGCTTTCAATGCCGCCCGTGTTGGCGACAAGATAGGTTTCGAGGAGGAGATCGATGCCTACCTGCAAATAGGCAAACTGCTGTAACAGGGCAGTGCTGACGAGATAACGGAGAGCAAAGGTGTAGAGAATCGTGATGACATACGTGCAGGCGATCAAGGGATAAAAAGCAAAAACCGGCTGACTCTTCCCTATCTGAAGCACCGCAGAAAGCCCGAGCAAAAGGGTGACGACCACCACCCGAAAGCCCATGAGCCAGTAGAGCCTTATTCGAAGATTTTCCATCAGCTCGAGCAGTTCGCAGATGCCATTTCAGGATCGTGGCGGAAGGAATCGCTTCGACACTTTACAGAGGGAGCCTGAGGAAGGCAAGGAACAAACACAAAGCTTACGAGTGGACCCATGTCTATTGAATTAGCCTATCACCGATGCCATTTTGAAGATTGGTAGGTACATAGCAATAACGATGAACCCAATGACCACTCCGAGAAATACCATCATCACGGGTTCAAGCAATGCCGTCAATGACGCCACCGCTTGGTCGACTTCGTCGTCATAAAAGTCGGCGATCTTCCCGAGCATCGCATCCAGTGCGCCGGTTGATTCTCCAACCGAAATCATATGGGTCACCATTTTCGGAAAGACAGCACTCTTTGAGAGCGGATCAGCGAGTGTCTTTCCTCCGCTGATACTTTGGCGAGCTTCCAGGATTGCATGCTCGACAATCTTATTACCCGATGTCTTAGCCGTAATCATTAAGCCATCCATGATGGGAACGCCGCTCGTAATGAGTGTCCCCAATGTTCTCGTAAAAGTCGCCACTGAAGCCTTGCGAATAAGTTCACCAACCACAGGCATCTTCAGAAGCAGACGATCGATCACGATGCGGCCATTCGCAGTGGCGTAATACCGCTTGACTCCATAGATGATGCCGCCCAAGGCTATGACGATGTACACGATATATGATTGCATGAATTCGCTGAGATTGATGACAAACTGAGTGGGTCCTGGGAGACCAACCTTGCCTCCCGACATTTCCATAAACATTTTCGCGAAAATCGGTATCACCCAAATCATGAGGATGGTAATCACGATGACCGCGACCCCGATAATGGCAGATGGGTACACCATGGCTGATTTGATGGCGCTCTTCAGCTTCATGGCTTTTTCTATGTGCTTCGCCAGACGAAGCAGAATAGTATCCAACAACCCACCCACTTCACCTGCATGCACCATGTTGACATAGAGGTCATCGAACACTTTTGGATGCCTCTTCAGCGCATCGGCAAAGGTCGACCCTCCCTCCACGTCCAGCTTGATTCCTCCGACAGCCTTGCCGAGAAACTTGTTTTCAGATTGAGTCGAAAGAATGTCGAGACATTGAACGAGCGGTAGGCCGGCGTTGATCATCGTCGAAAACTGGCGCGTAAAAACCACGAGATCCTTGTCTTTGATGCCGGTTCCGCTTAACCTCGCCAATAGGCCTTCACTCAACACCTTTTCCTGAAGGCTGGTGACCCCGACATTGAGCTTTCGTAGCTGTTCAATGGCTTCATCACGGGTTTTCGCAATGACTTCACCTTTTTTTACGGCTCCATGCCGAGTTTTACCGACGTATGCAAACGTAGCCATGCAGTTTAACCTCGTATGTGCATCGAACAAATTCGGACATGGGGTGAGCGGTTCTGAGAAGGCGTGGCATCGAGGAGACTATTAAGCGAATCCCTTTTATCCATGAACTCGGAGCAGGCCATTTCTGCGTGGTTCTCAGGGGTTACGGTTAGGTGCGGTACCTCCGAAGTCTACTGGAGGATGCATAAGCTGTCAACCTTACTGACTTTAGAAGGCCCGTTGTAGACCGGTCAAGATCTCGTTGTCGTTATGCTTCACGAGTATTGAGATGGGCAACGCCCCGGTACAAGTAATGGAGACCTGAGGATACGGTGAGCGCAACCATGAGATAGAGAAGAGGGTGGAGCAGCTGGCGTTCGAGGTGGCGTGACGTAAAGACAATAATCAGAATAATGTACAACAACTGAAATAACGTTGTTCCTTTGCCTATGAATGTCGGTGACATATCCAGCGATGAGTCGGTAAAGCGGCTTAGCAAAGCCCCGGTGAGTAAAATCAAGTCGCGACTTACCACAAGAATGGCAGCCCAGAGCGGCACAAGGTGCAGCACAGACAGGGTGACAAATCCCGATGTCAGTAAAAGTTTATCGGCTAACGGGTCCAGATACGCGCCCAGTTTCGTCCGCTGATTGGCGACACGCGCAATGGTTCCATCCAGGGCATCTGTGAGGCCGGCGATGAGGATCACCACCAGCGCGTGGTCAAATTGTTCATAGTTAAGAAACCCTATGAGTACAGGAATGAGAAGAATGCGGAGGATGGTCAGGCTGTTCGGAACATTCATGGAGTCGCCGGTGGACACGGGCCGGCCCTTTGGCGGAAACAGGAGGGGGAAGGAACCGACGGAGGCACATTATAAGAATGATTTCTTGTTGTCAACCATAGTTGAAGTCTATTGAACAGTCCATCTATAATCCAGTTCTCGGCGACGCACTCTGATGGTCAACAGCAGTTCCTACGGAGATACTGTGAGTACACTTCCGCTCTCACTGAGACAAAAAGATGGAGTGGTCGAGCGGCATCAGCTTGAGGGGAACGATCCCAGCGACCGTTACTTCAGCCGTGCGATCCTGGTCAGTCGTGTCGCTCAGGGCTATCTCGCCAAACTGACCTATGAAGCATTAGCGGTCGAGGGTCAAACCTACCCCACCATTGCCGCGACGGTCAGTAGTGCCGTGGATAAGCTCAGAGAATTAGGATTCAGGAGGATGCGGACTCGGCCAAACTTCAAAGGGCGTCGCTATCTGGCGGAAAAAGAAACATGGATTGAATATCTCGACCCATAAGCCCTAACAATTGCCTTAAGAACGCTTCACGTCAGTTCACCCGTCGGGTCTGCCTTCATAATTGTCTCATACACCGCATCGTGAATCAGTGGACGAAACTGCTGGATCCTCGTGTCCTGCCGGCTAGGGTGCACCCGGTTCGAGAGCAAGACCACTTCGAGTTCCACATACGGGTCTATCCAGAGTGAGGTGCCGGTAAATCCAAGATGCCCGAACGATTGAGCAGAGAAATACCGTCCCGAGGACGACGGCGGCGATGGCGTATCCCAGCCCAAT
>JBDUAJ010000045.1:0-15464 GCA_040004695.1 Nitrospirales bacterium
GAGGCAAATGCCGGTGTAGCTAAGATGACTGCGTCGGCAGGCACCGGCGATCCGCTTTCCAGGAGCAGCTCATACGGCGATGATACCGACCTCATCGACCGCGCGCGAATCGCCGCTACTCGCTGTCCGTACAAGACCTTCACTCCGGATGTGGTGATGCGAAGCAAGAGCGCATCGACGAGCGTACCGAGACCACCTTGCAACGTCACAAATGTCGTCCGGCGCGGCAGGCTATCGCCATTCAAGGGTTTCGGTGCGCTCGCTGCCAGCATGCCGCGGAGCAGACTCCCGTGCTGTTGTTCCAACTCCACGAATCGGGGAAAGGTCGCACGGATGCTCATGTCTTCTGCATCGCCCGCGTAGATTCCAGCCATCAACGGCTCGATGAGACGTTCAAAGGCTTCCGCTCCCAAGCGCCGTCGGAAGAAGACGGCAACTGATTCATCCTGAGTCGTGGGGCCCTTCGAGATCACGAAGTCTAACCCCATCCGCATGATCCCCGCCCACGAGAGCAGGCCGCTGCGCAAGAACGGACCCAACTTTGCCGGCACGATGACCACGAGGCCGTCAGGTAACGCCCTCAAACGTCCTCGTGAGTAGACAAAGGCTTTCTCCGGGGTCTCATTGGTATTGATCAGCTGGTCGGACAGTCCGAGTTCGCGGCAGATGTCTAAGGCCCACGGCTTCTGGGAAAGAAACGAATCGGGTCCAGCCTCGATGACGAAGTCATCGACCCGGTGCGTGAGAATCTTGCCGCCGCATCGGCCATCGGCTTCAATCAGCGTACAGGTCAACGGTACGCCCGATGATGACGTAGGTAATTGCAATGCGTGCGCCGCCGCCAGTCCGGAAATCCCGCCACCGACAATGACGACATGTTTCGAGGGTGCTGCCATGAAGAAAACAATTAGCCGACAAGAGAAGCCTGGTGCTCCTCCAGCAGTGAAGCGAGGATCGTAATAAGCGCCGGACTGGCATTCAGCATCGCCATGCGCTCGAGTTGCATACCTTTGGACTCCGCCAGCCGCCGAAAGTCGATATCCACATCATATAGCACTTCGAGATGATCCGAGAGAAAGCCGATCGGTGCGATGAAGACATGCCGATGTCCCTGGCGGTGAAGGTCCTCGATCGTCGACTCGACGGTCGGGCCCAGCCATTTCTCACCGGATCGGCCCTGACTTTGATAGGCGAATCGCGCAACCAGGGGACGCAGGTGTTCGCACACCGCCTGCATTGTGCCTTGCACCTGCTCCGGGTACGGATCATTCATCTGAAGAATCCGCTCCGGCAAACTGTGCGCCGTGAAAATAATAGGGACCGCGGATCGGACCTCAGTCGGAAATTTGTGCAAAGCCCGGGTGATATTCTCTGCGATCGCGTGAATCAACCCCGGATGACGATACCAACTTTCCACGTAGCTGATGGGAAACGCTCCACCGACTGCGGCTCTGGCCTCTTCGACCTTTTTGACGTACGCGCCGATGCTCAAGGCCGAATATTGCGGCGCCATGCAGATACAGATCAACCGGTCAGGCTGCCGCCCCATCAACTCGGTATAGGCGTCTTTGATGTACGGATGCCAATGTCGCATGCCGATGTAGACACGATATGTTTCCGCTCCGGCGGCATTTAATTTCTGCTCGAGCAGGGTCGCGACTTCGCGCATAATCCCGAGGACCGGTGATTTCCCGCCCGTCATCTTATATCGCGCTCGTATCTCTTCGATCAGCTCAGCAGGCGTTGGCCGCCCTCCCCGCACGTCCATGAGATAGGACTCGACATTTTCCACGCTGTCCGGGCCACCAAGGGCCATCAATAAAATGGCGGTCGGTTTCAGTGATTCCGGCACTGTACCCTCATACGAATGCAAAATTTAAAATGAAAAATTGTCTGCGCATTTTTGAATTTTGAATTTTGCATTCGCGCTCTCAGCGTTGACTGAGCTTGTGCACCATGTCGACTGCGGCGGCAACGTTGTCCACCGGTGTGTTGGGAAGAATCCCGTGGCCAAGATTGAAAATGTGCCCGGGACGCCCTGCGGCGCGTCGCAGGATATCTTCGACCCGGCGTTCAATTTCATGCTGAGGCGCAAAGAGAACGACTGGATCGAGATTGCCCTGGATCGCCACGTCGTGTCCAATGGTCGCCCACGCTTCATCCATATGTACCCGCCAATCGACACCAAGCACATTCGCGCCGGCCTTCCGCATGAGAGGCAGGAGCGTAGCCGTGCCGGTTCCAAAGTAAATCAACGGAACCCCTTCACGCTGTAGTCCTTCAAAGATGAGCTGCACATGGGGAAGCACATATTCGGCATAATCTCCCGGAGAGAGGCAGCCGACCCAACTATCGAACATTTGAACGGCCTGTGCTCCCGCCTGAATCTGCTGCCGGAGGTATCCCGTCACGACGCGAGCCAGTTTATCCATGAGTCGATGCCATGCCTCGGGCTCGCGATACATCATGGACTTGGTTACGATGTAATTCTTCGACCCGCCGCCTTCAATCGCATAACTCGCCAACGTGAACGGAGCACCGGCAAAGCCGATCAGCGGGACACGATCGGCCAAGGCACAACGTGCCTGTCGAATCGCATCGCACACATAACGGAGTTCATCCCCATCGATTGTCTTCAAACGATCGACCGCCGCCCGACTGCGAACCGGATTGGCGATGACCGGCCCCTCGCCTTCAGTAAATTCCAAGGTCAGCCCCATGGCTTCCAACGGCAACAAGATATCCGCAAAGATAATGGCGGCATCGAGGGCAAACCGGTCGATGGGTTGGAGCGTAACCTGGGCAGCCAGTTCAGGCGTTTTACACACGTCAAGAATAGACCGTATCGCGCGCACGGCCTGATACTCCTTCATGTACCGTCCGGCCTGGCGCATAAACCAAACGGGCGTACAATCGACCGGCTCGCGTCGACATGCTTTCAGAAATCGATCATTCATGAGGTGGCATTCTAGAGAGTGGTGAAGGAGAGTGTCAATTGAACGGTTGCCATAGGAACGAATGGTTATCGTCTAGACCGAGACGAGGTCACGAGTGGCGCCAATCGCCTGTCCAGCTCGAACAGATTATCGAGAACGGCTATGTGTGCCTGCGCGAACAGCGGCATTTCTGCCTGGGCCGCGGCCCCTCCTACGATGACGACCGCTTGATTCGGGAGTTGCATACCAAGCTCCTTCACAAACTCCTCAGCCTGATCAGATGTAGGGACCGTCGTGAGCGAAAGTAATATCAGTTTGGGTTCAACCAGTTGGCAGAAAGCGGCCAGTTCGGCAATCGGCAGATTCGGTCCTAAATAGGACACCCGGCATCCGCGAGCACTGCACAAATAGGCAACGGCTTGAGCGGCAATCTCATGCTGCTCATCGGAGGGACACGCGACTACAACTGGAGGCCCATACTCGTGCATCGGAAGTTGGTTCATCGCGGCAAACATCTTCTGTTGCACGTGCTTCGTCACGTAATGTTCCACCGCTACGCCGAGCCGTCCGTCATGCCACAGCTGCCCCACGCGTTCCTGGAGCGGCAGCAGAATCTTGTGAAGCGCGTCTTCGAACGGAATCACGGCCACGGCGCCATTGAGCCGGCGTTCGAACAACTCGCGATCGAGAGGACTCAGAGCCGTCGTCAGCTCCCCGATAAGACCTGCATACGGCGTTGGGCTTCTCACCATTGTCAAATCGATTTTTTTCGCACGACTCAGCAGCTCATCGTGCCCTGCGGCGACAAGCTGACCAATTGACTGACCCGTTTCGACTTCGGCCTTGAGATAACGCAACAAGACCACATCCTCATCCGTATACAGGCGGTATCGATTGGCTCCCCTAGTGGGTTGGACAATACCGTACCGCCTCTCCCAGACTCGGATGACGTCCTTGGATAAGCCTGTCAGCCTTGCAACTCTTTGAATTCTATGCGTGTTCATAAACTATTCATGCGCTTATCCTACAAGCTCCGTCAATGTTTGTCAAATGTATATTTAAAAACTATTGACATGTGACAACATGAGTAATACATTGGATACAGATGGTACAAACATTGAACACACGAAGACTGGTGGAGGGAACCCATGGGAAAGGCGTCGGTGACAAAGCAAATCGAGGAACGCGGATACTACTCCCCGCTCAAGGTCCTAGAACCTAAAACAAACTGCAGTCGGTGTGGTGGTCTCCTGGTCAGCGACGCGTGGATAGACATCCTGAACGGCTCCGAAGACCTGGACATTACGGCGCAACGTTGCGTGCAGTGTGGCGAGATCATCGATCCCGTCATTTTAAGGAACCGCAGACTTCCCTGAGCTTGGTGTGGTCTTTTGCAGCAGCGCGCCGTCAACGTCTGTAGCATTTGACCTCATATATTGGTCTTCTCAGCAGAGGAATGATCCATGAGAGACCAGAACACGGACGTTCAGATTCAATTCCGTGTCAGCGGCAGAAAGGTGGTTCACGTATTGCTCCTACTCTCTCTCGATAGGTATTGAGACTGGTGAAGACCGACGATCGAAGCAGGACAATATCATCAACCCAAGGAGGTTTCACATGCGGAGTCAAACGGTTTTTCAGGCAGGATTAGGAGTTCTGCTGATGGCAGGCTCCATGTCACTTACATACGCGGAGGATAAACCCGCCGTCGATAAGGACATGGTGCCCATCCCGAAAGGGGAATTCACGATGGGAAGCAGCGAACATGCCGATGAAGCACGCCACCAGGTAGTGCTTGATGCCTATATGATCGACAAGTACGAAGTGTCCAACGCGCGGTATAAAGAGTTCATGAAAGCTACTGGCCATCCAGCCCCCGCCTATTGGGACGATCCTCGACTCAGCAAAGGCAATCAGCCGGTTGTCGGCGTAGCCTGGACCGACGCCACAGCATTCTGCAAATGGGAAGGCAAGCGTCTCCCGACCGAAGCGGAATGGGAGCGAGCCGCCAAAGGCCCCGAAGGCGACAACCATTATCCCTGGGGCCATAAGCTCGACCCAAAGAAAGCGAATTACGGGCAAAACGTTGGGCACACGACGCCGGTCGACTCCTATCCCGAGGGCGTCAGTGGCTACGGTGCCTATAACATGGCCGGAAACGTCTTCGAATGGGTCGAAGATTGGTATGACCAAAAATATTTCAAAGATAGTCCGGCCCTGAATCCACATGGTGCTGAGAAGGGTTACAACTTTGCCAATCAAGGCCCGGTCAGGGTGTTGCGCGGCGGGTCCTGGCTCGCACCAGAGACGTCATTGCACACAAGCCATCGGTTTTGGAATCAGCCGGATAATAATTCATATGGGGTAGGCCTGGGATTCCGTTGCGCGAAGTCTGCACAGACCGTCTCCGACGAGGCCATGCAAACGGGCCGCGATGCGTTCATTCAGGCGCTGGTGTCCATGGGCGCAGAGAAGAATGCTGATGCGATGACTTCCATTGAGAAGGCCCTCGCTGCCGATCCCGAAAACAAGGAGTACATGGCGACCCGGGACCTGATCAAGAAAAGCATGAAGAAGAACAAGTAGCACCACATTGCCGGCTGGGGGCGGCCACACCTCCCCAGCCGGGGATTTATTGCTGATAGGAGGTCTACCATGATGAAGATTGGAACACCGATGGTAGTGGGGCTCATGTCGAGCATGGCATGGTTCAGCGGACCCGGCTACGCGGAAGAACAGTTAATCCCAAATGACATGGTGTACGTCGGGCATGGGCCGTCGATTATGGGGTTGGATAAGAAAGAGGCTGCGGAAACCGGCATGAAGCTCACAGCCTACGATAGACGGATGAAGACCCCATGGTCGGCCGAGGCATTTCACGATGAAAGTCCGGCCCATATGGTGTTCCTGGACTCATTTCTGATTGATCGGTACGAAGTCTCAAACAAGGGCTATGGCGAATTTATAAAGTCCCAAGGCCATCCGGCTCCTGCCTATTGGGACGATCCTCGGCTCAACAAGCCTGAGCAGCCGGTGGCCGGTGTGAATTGGGACGAGGCCAAGGGTTACTGTGACTACCGGGGCAAGCGCCTCCCGACCGAAGCAGAATGGGAAAAGGCCGCTCGCGGTCCGGACGCAAATCTCTACCCCTGGGGCCATGACTTTGACCCTGCCAAGGTCAACTACGCAAAGAATCACGATGCGACAATGCCCGTTAACTCCTATCCGGATGGCGTCAGTTACTATGGTGCGCACAATATGGCCGGCAATGTCTTCGAGTGGGTGTCCGATTGGTACGACCCCAGCTACTATGGAAGGCTCGAAACGATGGTGAATCCAACCGGCCCGGCCAAAGCCGTCTGGTTGGGGGGAACCGGCACGTATGTGGACCGGCTGACGGTCGGCGAAAAGCGAGTGATTCGTGGCGGCTCATGGATCGCACCAGAAAGCACCGTGAGGACTACCCATCGCTTTTGGAACCACCCGATGAACAATAGCTATGGGGTGGGCTTGGGTTTTCGCTGTGCCAAGACCGCGCCTGCCGGTATCGAACAGCAGATTCGAGACACCTATATCTCAGCCCTGGTGGACATGGGACGTGAACGGTTTGCGGAGGCCGAGCAGACAGTGATTCGTGGCTTGGCCATTGATCCCAAGGACGTCGAACTGCTCGAGCTGCGACTTCTCATCGAGCAATCGATGAAGAAACCGTAAAGGCAGGGAGACATAGTCAGCGTGAAGGACGAGATCGTCGCGGAGGAGTACCGATGAGCCACTACGCACACGTCGCGCTCATGATTTCATTCAGCGCCCTGCTCGGGGCGTCGACGCTCCAAGCGGGTCCCCTGGAGCCGGGACGCCACCCGCATCCGGAGATCGTGCAGACGGTTCATGAGGCCGAACATGCGGTGGACCATGCGTGGGAGGTCTATCATCGTGCGGCATTAGGCGGCACCGTGGCTTCTCCCGGACTGCAGGCGGAAATCGAGGAGCACCTGCACCAAGCACGAACGCTTATAACCCAGCTGCGAGACGCAGCTGAAGGGGAGGACAAGCTCCAGGTGAAACGCCTTGTCACTCAAATCAACATCCATACGTCCCAAGCCATCGAGGGCAGCAAGGAGCAGAAGAAATGACGCCAGGTCTGAGGAGACGTACCAGTCGCTGGGGAATGATTGCCGCCGTCGTCGCTGCAGCCTGGTGCGCGGCGCTGTCGCCGGCCGGAGCGGCGCCTCCGGAACCTACAGGGCCTGATGCGGTCCCTATGGTGACGATACCCGCCGGAGAATTCTTGATGGGGAGCTCGGAGGGACAAGGACGGGCCGATGAATGGCCGCAGCGATCCGTGTACCTCGACGAATTCGCGATCGATCAAGTGGAAGTGACGAACGAACGATTCATGGCCTTCGTCACGACCACTGGACATCAAAACCCACCGAATCCCTATGGCAGCGGAGCACTCGTGTCCGTGAAAGGCATTGAGCATCTCCCTGTCGTGCAGGCGACCTGGTATGACGCCAAAGCTTATTGCCGTTGGGCCAAAAAGCGGTTGCCGACGGAAGCGGAATGGGAAAAAGCGGCTCGCGGCACCGATGGCCGTCGGTTTCCCTGGGGCAATGATCCTGCCACATCGAAGCGCGCCAATTTTGAGCGGGAATGGCAGGGCGAAAACACATTGCATCCCGTCGGATCTTTGCCGGGTGGGGATTCACCGTTTGGAGTAAAAGATATGGCCGGCAACGCGCGTGAGTGGGTCCAGGATTGGTACGACCCGGAATATTACGCTCATGCGCCAGACAGAAATCCGCAGGGCCCTGAGAAGAAGGGAGTGGTCCGGTCGATTCGCGGAGGCTCCTGGCACAGCCCCGTGTCGGACATTACGACCACTGCCCGCGGGAGAGGGGGGTTTGCTCTACAGACCCATGGCACGGGATTTCGGTGCGCACGTGGTCCCGAAGGTGAGACCCACTGAAAATAGTGCCAATGGGATTTGAATTGTCGAATGCCTCGTTAGGGTTAAAGACCGGCTCCTCATGAGTGTGGAGACGCCGCGACTCCGCACGGCGTCTCCCGCTGAGGCCGACAGGTCCCTCTCTCTGAGGGGCCTGCCACCTCGGTAGACGGGAGGGGGTCCGCACAAAACGATGAGGCCACTATCGGAGTGATGACGAAAACGAAGACGATTGTCGTGATGGCGTAAGCAGTCACATTCGGCATTCTCTCAGTCTGGGCGGTTGGGTTCAAAGAGAACAGGCCTTACTCGGTGATGCGCCGACCCACGACAGGCGGCGTATTCGACCGAAGCCTCTTGGCCGTCAGAATGCTTGGGCCGATCGGTGCACGTGCGGTGAGTCCAGTAAGGAGAGCAGGCGATGAACATTGTCGTGAGTGGCGGAACAGGGTTTATCGGTCGACCATTGTGCGAGTCATTGCTGAAGTCAGGCCATCGGCTCACCATGCTGACGAGAAACCAAGAGCAGGTATCGAGATTATTCGGGCCGACTATGACAGCAGTCGAATGGAATGGTCGAGAGACGGGAGACTGGGAGGGGCGCCTTGAAGGCGCTGAGGCGGTGGTCAATCTCGCCGGAGCGTCCATCGCCGATGCCCGTTGGACGGATGCCCGGAAACGTCTCATCACCGAGAGCAGGATTATGTCCGCGCGGTGCCTCGTCCAGGCCTGTTCCCGCCTCGCGGTGAAACCACACGTCTTCCTGAATGCCTCCGCCATCGGCTATTACGGTCCTCAAGGTGATCAGGTCCTCGACGAGTCCAGCCGTCCGGGTATCGGATTCCTTGCCGATCTCTGCGTGCAGTGGGAGTCGGCCGCGCGAGACGCCGCGTCCAACGGCATGCGAGTCGTCTGCCTGAGGACTGGCATGGTCCTTGAGCGGGACGGAGGCGCGTTGCCGCGCATGGCCATTCCCTTTCGGTGCTATATGGGTGGACCGGTGATGCCGGGCACTCAATGGGTGTCATGGATTCACCGTGACGATGTGGTCGGACTGATTGAATGGGCGTTGACGAATGCGATTATCTCCGGCCCCGTGAATGCCGTCGCGCCGCATGCGGTGAGGATGACGGAATTCTGCCGAACGCTTGGACGAGTGTTACACAGGCCATCCTGGATTCCCGTTCCTGCGTTGGTCTTGAAGACGGCCTTAGGGGAACTCGGATCGCTGATGACAACCGGACAACGAGTCGCGCCCATGGTAGCCCAGCAAGGAGGCTATCGATTCCAGTACCCGCGTATTGAAGAGGCTTTGCGCGCGGCACTCACGCGGGCATGAAGGAGGACGGACTATGGCGATGTTCATCGAGTACGTCCATGCATTGGCTGTTGCTATCCTTGTCGGGAAGGTCGTCCTGCTGTCCTTCGTGGTGGCGCCGATTCTTGCGAAGAATCTGGAACGAGAACCGTTCGGGAAAGTGGTTCGGCAACTGTTTCCCGCCTACTATGGGTTGGGGATGGGCACGGCCGCCGCGGGATTCATCGCCGTGACCGGACTCGTAGCGATCCACGGGAGCAGTTCGGTGCTCCTCACCGCAGGCGCAATCTGGCTCCTGGTACTGCTGACTGAAGCCTACTGTCGCTCGCCGTTGACGCCTCAGAGCAATGCAATGAGGGATCGACTCAAGGAGCAGGAGTCACGCGGGGCCGTCGATCCTGGCCTGCAGACCACGTGGAATCGACTGCATCAACGATCTATTTCCCTCAACTCGATCGTCCTGCTCGCGGGGTGTGCTTTAATTGCGCTTGTCCGTTGAGCTCACTCGATAAGGAGAACACACATGCAGAAGAGATAGACCTCTCTCGCAGGCTGTTTGATGCTGGCCGTGCTTTACAGCGGTGAAATCGGAACTGCGGACAGTGCGACGCCACAGGAGCCTTACACACAGGGAAGCGACGCCGCACTCCCGAATGGAGTGATCGGGGTGTCGCTCCAAATCGGGGCAGCGCGCATCGGCGATCCCGCCGTGTTATACGCCGGGATGGTGCATCCACAGGGTCCTGCGCATCAAGCGGGGCTCGCCCATGAGACGAGATTGTGACGGTAGATGCAACGGCCGTGTCCGGTAAGCGCTATGAACAGGTCGTGAAGATGATTCGTGGAGAAGCTGGGACCGTCGTCAAGCTGGGGATCAGAGCGAAGGAAGCGTGCGTGAGCTGTCTATTCCCCGCGTGGCTGACGAGACACTTTCGAAGGAACCGTCGGGATTACACGGAACCCCGTCTCCATAGAGGTGCATGATGATCAACCGATTGACGATGATGACGATGCTGGGGGTCATGGCCATCCTGGCTGTGGAACCAGCTTGGAGTGAGCCCGCCCCTGGGATGTCCGATGCCGCTGTGAATCTGACGAAGACGAGTCGCTTTCTGGCGGCCGGCGACTACCGGCGGGCGCTTGAGGCGTGCCAGCACACCATCGACGATACCCCATCCGCCGCAAGCTACATCCATCTGACCTATGTCTATCACGCGATCGATGCGTACCTCGATCATCTGTCGCAGCAGGAGCAATGGATAGCCGTCGAGCACCTATATCTCAATCTTGCGTATCGTCACACCGAGGATCTAGTCGATCCTCCCGGTGGACTCGCCCGGATGGCCAAAGAAATGATCCAAACGAGCGTCCGGCAACTATCGGACGTGAGCGCAGCGATGGCTGCTCGATTGGACAAAGCAGAGTCGGATCGCTTGTGGAAAGAGCAAGCGGCGTGGCGAGCCTCGAATCCCAGTACCTGGTGGCAAAGCGCTCCGACAGCTTGGGTTCGATAGGAAAGCATGATGCGCCTTAAGCCGGTTGAGAATGCTCTCACGTTGACGGTGAATGGCTCGTAAGCGTTGACATGATGGACATGGTCGTCATTGTCCTATTGCCCGTGGGAGGAAGTCGCTGATGCGGGGGCTCGTCTGGTTCAGACGGGATCTTCGGCTTTCGGATCAGCCTGCGCTGACGGCGGCCTCCAAAGAATGCAATGAAATCATCCCCCTCTTTATCTTTGACGATCGATTGCTCAAGTCTCGTATCTTCGGACCGGCCTGCGTCAGTTTCATGATGGGTTGTCTTCACGAACTCGGGGGCGCGCTGGCTGCGCGCGGACTCACACTGCACTGGAGGTATGGCGACCCGGTCACGGAACTGCTGACAGCAGCCAGAGAATACAACTCAGAGATCGTGTATTGGAACCGGGATTACGAACCCGGCGCCATCGACCGGGATCACGTGGCGCAGCATAAGCTGACTGAACGGAATACTCAGGTTCGTACTTTCAAAGATCATGTCGTGTTCGAAGCCGAAGAGATCCGTGGAGCAACAGGTGAGCCGCTGCAACGTTATAGCGCGTACCGGGCGCGTTGGTGGGCGAGGTGGCAGACGACCAACCCGACTGCCCTACCCATTCCCATGACGTTAAGGGCTGCACAGGCGCCGAGACTGCCCTCTCCACCTCCTCTTCCCTCCGTCAACGATCTCGGTTATGAGCAAATGACGCCGTGGATTGAGCCGGGCGAGCAGCACGCTCACAAACGGTTGCGTTGGTTTGTGAACGGTCCTCTCCACTCGTATATCGAGGGCCGGAATCATCCGGCCCTCGACGGCAGTTCTCAACTATCTCCCCACTTTCGGTTCGGCACGCTCACGCCACGCCTGGCCATCCAGACCGTCCTGACGGCCGTGGAAAAGGGCGGACGTGCCTTTCGTCCCAATGCCCTGGCATGGATCGATGAATTGATCTGGCGCGAGTTCTTCCAACAGGTATTGGCCGCGTTCCCGCACGTCGCGGGGAGACCATTCAGGTCCGTGGCGACTCCGCCGGCACGCCGGCGTGGCCAGGAACGCGATCGTCTGTTTCAAACCTGGTGCGATGGACAGACCGGCTTTCCCATTGTCGATGCGGGCATGCGCCAGCTGAATCAAACCGGCTGGATGCCGAACCGGGTCCGCATGATCGTGGCCTCGTTTCTCATCAAGGACCTTCGAATCGACTGGCAGAGCGGAGAGCGGTATTTCATGCATCAGTTGCTCGATGCCGATGTGGCGGCCAATAATGGGAACTGGCAGTGGTGCGCGTCAACTGGCACTGATGCCATGCAAGGGGCCCGGATATTCAATCCCGTCCTGCAAAGCAAGAAATTCGACCCGGACGGCATCTATATCAGGCGGTATGTGGCCCCATTGGGCACAGTGCCGCGGGCATTCATTCACGAGCCCCATCTGATGACCCTTGATGAGCAGGCTCGCACAGGATGTCGTATCGGCACAGATTATCCGTCGCCCATTGTGGATCACCGGGATGCCAGACAGGAGTATCTGGCGCTCGGGAAACAGCAGGTGACACGATGACGTGTGCTCCCCTTCGCCTTGGAATCAGCCGATGCCTTCTCGGTGATGAGGTGCGTTTCGACGGCGGACACAAGCGGGACAACTTTCTGACGGATGTGTTCGGCCGCTACGTGGAATGGATCCCCGTCTGCCCTGAGGTTGAGGCTGGGCTGGGCACTCCTCGTGAAGCGATGCGGTTGGTCGGTGACCTGCAGCGTCCCCGGCTGGTGACGATCAAGAGCGGAAAGGATCACACCGCGGCGCTGGAGGCGGCAACCACGAATCGCATCAAGACACTGGAGGAGATGGATCTATCCGGCTATGTCTTCAAGAAAGACTCGCCCAGCTGCGGGGTCGAACGGGTTCGCGTCTATAATGAACATGGAATGCCTGGCCGAAAGGGGGTCGGAATATTTGCGCGGGCCTTTATCAATCGGTTCCCGCTGACTCCCGTCGAGGAAGAAGGGCGGCTCTGCGATCCTCCGCTCAGGGAAAATTTTATCGAACGGGTGTTCTGCTATCGACGCTACCAGGATCTCTTGAGCAGTGGTGTCACCCGCCGGGCGGTGGTGCGATTCCATACGATCCACAAGTTTCTGCTGCTCGCTCATAGCCAGCAGCAGTACCAGGTGCTGGGGCGGCTGGTCGGGCAGGCGGAGCGGCATCCGCCTAAGCAACTCGCTCTCCGGTATGGCGAATTCTTCATGAAGGCGCTGGCCGTGAAGGCAACAGTGGATAAACATGTGAATGTGCTGCAGCACATTGTGGGGTATTTTAAGGATCGCCTTGGCAGCCAAGAGAAGACTGAGCTGTTAGGCGTGATCGACGACTATCATCGTGGGCTGACACCCTTGATCGTTCCCATCACGCTGATCAAACATTACGTCCAGATCTTCGACGTCGGCTACCTACGCGATCAGATCTATCTCAGTCCCCATCCAAAGGAACTCATGCTGCGAAACCATGTGTAACGGCATCAGACCCAATCGGAATCGACTCGGTCGCGCGTAGATCGAAGCTGACTGCTCAGCGCCCTCCGAATCGCCATGCTGTCCACGTCTAATCCAGCCGCTTCCTCGTCGGAAAGAATCCAGGCATTGTCCGGATTCAGCTCGATACGGTAATGATTCTTGCGAATGGAGAACCATTCAATATAGGGATGTGGTGACAGGTTCGGATGCGGATCGAAGGAGATGAGACTCACCTCCCCGACTTGCGGGATTTCAAAATCGCCCAGCGCATGCCCGGCAAGATCTTCATCTTCGAAACGGCTGTTGCGAAAGCGAATTGCGTTGCCCGCAATTTCGCCTTTAAAGTCACCCTTGAGACACACATCGACAGGGCCCAGTACCGCAAACGTGATCCGTCCCACGACAGTTCCTGACACGCGGTTGTCGAGAAAGCCTTCTTTGACCCATCGGCTATTGCCGAATTTTTGCGCCATGAGCGTTCCCCCTTAGGAGGCGGCCGGTGACTCGACGTGGTCCACTATTTTTTCTGCTTCCGGAGCGATGGCACCCAGCACCACCGCGGCGAGAATAATGGCGCTGCCGAGCAATCCGCGCGCGTTCATCTGTTCGCCCAGGAAATACCACGCTAACCAAGCTGCATACGCGGGTTCAAGGGAGAAGATCAGGGCCACACGCTGGGCCGGAACGAGTCGCTGGGCCCATACCTGCACGGCAAACGCGCCGGTCGCAAACACGCCCGTGATAATCAGGCTGATAAGAAGCAACGCGGTGGGAGCAAAGGCGCCTGGCGGCGGCGACTCCAGCCACATGGTCGGCAAGAGAATACTGCTCGTTAAAATCAGCTGCCAGACGAAGAAGGAACGCGGGTCACCTTCACGTGAATACGACTCTAAGCAGGCAATGTGAGCCGCAAATGCGAAGGCACATCCCAGCGTGAGGACATCTCCCCGGTTCAATAGTACGGTGGGGTTGATCAGACACCATAGCCCTGCGACAGCAAGCGCCGCGGACAGCCAAATACGCGGCTGAAAACGGCCCAAGAGCAATGGAACGAAGACAACGTACAGGGCGGTAATGAATGCTGAATTGGAGGCACCGGTGTACTGGAGTCCCACGGTCTGAAGCACATAGCCGAGGAACAGCCAGACTGTGGCAATCGCGCTCCGCGTCAATGTCTTCCGATCCCCGTGCAACGCCTGGCGCATGAGGATGAGCATGGCTAACGAACACAGGGTCCCGATCAGAAAACGAAGGAAGAGGAAGGACAGAGGTGGAATCTGTTCGAGAACCGCCTTCGTGGCCGGAAACGTAGCGCCCCAGACGAAGGTTGTGAGCAGCAGAGCAAGCTGAGGCATCTTAAAAAAGTGCTGCGTGCTGAGTAATACAACCAGGCACGTGAAACGACTGACCTTGTCTCACCTCAGCACTCAGGACTGAGGACTCAGCACTGAATCAGGGTTTGCACAAGGAGCAATTTTTCTGGAAGGTGAGCCCGGATTGCTCTATCGCAGCCAATGCGCGCACTTTGTCCGGGTAATCAAACCAGCCCCCTTCCCAAAAATCCTTGAACACATGATTCGAGGGAACCTCGGAACAGCGCTCTCGGTGTAGCGTCGCCCGGTCGATCGATCGCGCGATGTGAACCCAATACACCATGACACCCACCTCAAAACCTGAAAGACTGGCTAGGGCAGGAGCTGCCACTCATCCTTTTCAATAAACACTTTGACGCCGGTATTCAATTTTTTGAGATCGTCCTTTTCGAACATCCGGAGATACCGGTCAATTCGATCAGGATCATCAATTCGCTCTTCCTGAGCCAACCCACTGGCGAGTTTATATTTCCGAATCAGCAGCGGCATCACACCCTCCCTTACCTGACAGAAACCAACGTAAAAGAGGTAAGATACCTGACGGAGATCCGATGGGTCAAGATCCGAGACGCCGCTGCAGACAGAGACCATAGCGATCCGGCAGACGAGTCAGGTATAATCAACCAGTTTCTCTTTAACCGTGGGAGCTATGTATGCCTCGGTATGAGTACCACTGTGAAGGATGCGGTGAACAGTTTGAATTGACGCAATCGCTCAGCGCACGCGCCGAGGACACCGTCTGTCCTCATTGTCAGGCGCAAAAGGCTGTCCGCCTGATGTCGGCATTCGCTTCAAAGATCGTTGGGACGCATAAGACAGGCTTCACTGAGATGAAGGCCTACAGCATGCTGAATG
>JBDUAJ010000046.1:0-15443 GCA_040004695.1 Nitrospirales bacterium
GAGGGCGCGCGACCGAGAACGACGCGAGTGGCTATTTCAGCAGCCGTCGAGAGGGAAGGTATGGAACCGACCGATCTTCGCTATCATGAAGAACACGAGTGGATTCGCATCGACGGGAAGCAAGCGACCATGGGCATCAGCAATTTTGCCCAAGACGCCCTGGGCGATATTGTCTTTATCGATATGCCGAAAGTAGGATCAACGGTTGCGGCAGGGCAACAGGTCGGGGAGGTCGAATCGACCAAGACGACCTCGAGTATTTATACTCCGGTGAGCGGAAAGATCGTGAAAATTAATACTGAGCTTAAAGATCATCCGGAAGTCGTCAATGCCGATCCATATGGCAAGGGATGGATTGCTGTGATCGAGTTGTCCGATCCGGGCCAGGTCAATGGCTTGATGACGGCGGAGCAGTACGACGCGTTCTTAAAAAAGTAAGATCTGACGATTTGGTGATCTGCTAATGGTTCGATCGGTTTAACTACTTCAATCGCCCGTTCACCAGATTACTCAATCACATAATTATGTCGAAGCACATTATTATTATCGGCGCCGGACCTGGAGGTTATGTCGCTGCGATCAGAGCCGCGCAGCTTGGAGCACGGGTCACCGTGGTCGAGAATCAGGCGCTCGGCGGAGTGTGCTTGAACTGGGGGTGCATCCCGAGTAAAGCGCTCCTCTCGGTCGTCGAGTTGGGCGATAAGGCCAAGAAGGCGGCGGATTTCGGACTGACATTCCAAGGCCCCGTGGGCTATGACTTGGCGCGGATGGTCGCTCGGAAAAATAAAGTGGTCGACGGGCTCGTCAAAGGTATTGCCACGTTATTTAAAACATGGGGCATTCAGCATATTGAGGGTCGCGGAGAGATCGTCGATCGGCGGACGGTCGAAATTACAGCGCGAGATGAAACCGAGAGCCGCATCGAAGGGGATGCGATCATCGTCGCGACCGGATCGTCATGGCCGAATCTGCCCATGCTTCCGATCGATGGTCAACAGATAATCACGAGCAAAGAGGCGCTCGATACGACCGCCATTCCTGCCAGTTTGCTGATCGTCGGCGGCGGTGTGGAGGGCTGTGAATTCGCCGCGCTCTATAGTGGAATGGGGACACAGGTGACCGTCATTGAACTGCTTCCGCGCATTCTGCCGTTGGAAGATGAAGAGATGTCATCCATGATGGCGCGTGAACTCGCCAAGCGCGGAGTCACCGTCCAGACGGGCACGACCGTAGAGAAAGTGGACCGCGGAGCCTGTGTCCGTGCGACGTTGAAGGATGGCACGGTCGTCGAAGTTGAAAAACTGCTAGTGTCGGTAGGGCGCGGGTTCAATTCAAAAGGTATTGGGTTGGAAACGGTCGACGTGCAGGTCGGCAGGCGAGGGGAAATTCTTGTCAATGGTCGTATGGAGACCAATGTGCCCGGCATCTATGCGATCGGCGATGTGGTGGGCAAAGCCATGCTCGCGCATGTGGCATCGGCACAAGGCAAAGTTGCGGTGGAGAATATCCTGGACCATCCACGCGCGATCGATTACCGCGTCGTGCCGGCCGGGATTTTTACGCTCCCTGAAATCGGCCGGGTGGGGCTCACGGAGCGGCAGGCGAGGGAAGAGGCGCAGGCACGCGGCGATAATCCGGAGACCGCCATCAAAATAGGGCGGTTCCGTTATGCCGGATTAGGGAAGGCGCAAGGGACCAGCGATACGACAGGGCTATTTAAGGTCGTGAGCGACACTAAGACAAATGAGATTCTCGGCGCGCATATCATGGGTGCCCATGCCACGGATATTGTGCATGAAGTCGCATTGGCGATGCAGCTTCGAGCGAAGGTGTCGGATGTCGCCGAGATGATTCATGCTCACCCGACCTTCTCCGAAGGCATTATGGAAGCGGCCGAGGACGTGGATGGGATGGCCATCCACTTGGCGCGCAAGCGGCAATAAAATAGCCATCAGTTGTCAGCTATCAGTCTTCAGCCGGGCTGAAAGTTGATTTCCGAAAGCTATAGCATGATGAAATCGTTTGCTATCAAGGCCGGAATGCTGGCGACGACCGTCCTGCTTGTTCTGTGGATCGGCTGGCCGGCTTCCCACGATCCGGCTCCCATTGCTGCTGTGATGTCTGGAGAGGGAGAGCACCAGGCCACAGTGCCACGCGATGAGCCGATTCCAGAGGCTCGGCCGGCTCAGCCGACGAGATCGACCATTCCAACGGTTGTACGATCGAAGGAAACACAAGGAAAGCTTGACCTCAATCGTGCGACCGCCGAAGAGCTGCAGAACCTTCCCGGCATCGGACCGGTGCTCGCGCAACGAGTGGTGGAGCGGCGAACGACGCATGGGCCGTTCCACGTCGTTGACGATCTCAGGGACGTCAAAGGCATCGGCAAGAAACGAATGAATCAACTGCGGCCGCTGGTGATGGTCGGCATGGTGACGAAGGCTGAACCAAAGCGAGATGCCAAGAAGGCGAAGGCTCTGTAAAGGAAACCGAGTGACTGAACTGACTCGACAGATGGACTTGATCCTCCGCGGCGCCGTGGAGGTCATTCAACAATCGGAATTGGAATCGAAGCTGACCCGCTCGCTCAAGGAGCAGCGTCCGCTTCGGGTGAAGGCGGGGTTCGATCCCACGGCGCCCGATCTTCATCTCGGCCATACCGTGTTGATCCACAAGCTGAAACATTTTCAGGATCTCGGTCATCAGGTGATCTTTCTCATCGGTGATTTCACCGGCATGATCGGCGATCCCACCGGCGTGTCGGATACTCGCGTGGCGCTGACAAAAGAAAAAGTGCGTGATAACGCCAAAACCTATGAGCGACAGATCTTCAAGATTCTGGACCCGGCATGCACGACGGTCGAATGTAATAGTCGCTGGATGGGCACGATGACGGCGGAACAATTAGTTGAGGTCAGCGCCCATTACAATGTGGCTCGGATGCTCGAACGGGAGGATTTTCACAAGCGCTATCATGAACAGAAGCCGATCAGCATTCACGAGTTTCTCTATCCGTTGATTCAGGGGTACGACTCGGTTGCGCTCAAGGCTGATGTGGAATTGGGAGGGACCGATCAAAAATTCAATCTGCTCGTCGGACGCGACTTGCAACGGGACTTTGGGCAGGAGGCACAGGTCGTGCTGACGATGCCCTTGTTGGAAGGGACCGATGGCGTTCGAAAGATGAGCAAAAGCCTCGGCAACTACATTGCACTGGAAGACAAGCCGGAAGAGATGTTCGGCAAGCTCATGTCCATCAGCGACGCGCTCATGCTTCGCTACTACGAACTGCTGACGACGGAGGACTTACCTCGTCTCAAAGCCATGCATCCAATGGAAGCGAAGCAGATGCTGGCCGAACACATTGTCACGCGTTACCATGGAGCCTCTGCAGGACAAGAGTCACGGGACACATTTCAGCAAAAGTTTCAGGAACGAGAATTTCCGGCAGAACCGGATGCGCATGTCATCCTACACGTCGCTGACGTAACCGATCCGGCTTCTCCCGCCATCGGATTGGTAGATCTCGTGGCGCGAACCAAATTAGTTTCCAGTAAGAGCGAAGCCCGTCGCTTAATTGTTCAAGGCGGCGTAGAGGTTGACGAACAGAAACAGGCTGATCCCAATGTGAATCTGGCCCTCAAACCCCGCTATCAGTATCGCTTGAGGATTGGTCGGCGCAAGTTCGCGATCGTTGAATTCCAGCCCTAACGGTGCGATACGAAGACCTCCAGTCGGCATCGCGTTTGACTTGCTAGGGGGAACCCAACTGGTAGCATGCGCCGTCTCACCTGAGAGAGCGGTCGTAGCTCAGTGGTAGAGTCCTAGGTCATGCTAGCCATCGTTTTTCTTTACTTCCTCTAGCGTGTCTATCCTCCTCTGCCGCAATCAATCATCACGATGCACATGATCTTTGTTGCAATGGCCCTTCTCGGATGGGTCTCGTCGGTGAATAGCCATTAGAGCGATTTTGTCGGCCAATGGTAGCAATTCTGGATGCTCAGACGCGCGCAATGAAGATTTGCGCGGCATTGCCCTCGTCGCTATTCCCGTTCTTGGGTGGTGGCTCTTTGCCTACTCTAATTTCGCACCTTCAGGATTGGAGGAGCCGTTAGAGCTGCGCATGGTGCCCCCAACTCCGCCAGCCAGGATTGTTGTGTATAGTCCTGAAGACTTCCGTCAATGTTCAATTGATCTTCGGCCCCTCACTTGACATCTGTTTTGAGCTGGGGAAAAATTCCGGTGTTCAAAAGAACTCACTGAATCTGACATTCCCCTCCTTAACCCGAATCTGGCATGATGATAAGCACATGGTGAAGTGGTTCACCATGAACCGTCCGCTCAGCACATCGGGCTGATAGCTCCTACCGAATACAGCAAGAGACAGAGCTCGCATTGGTTACCTTTGCGCGTGAATCCCAAGAGCGAGTCAACGTCTTACGGGTCCCTCTAGCGTGGGATCGCCAACTGGCAGCTGAGCGGGGTCGAAGGCTCAACCTGTAGTTTGGGGAACCCAATCATTCCCTCTGGTGAGCATTCGATAGTGTAGTATGGGACTATCATCCATATAGGCCGTTTAGGTGGTTCATTGCAAATGTTTAGTGAGGAATCAACACGTGCGGGTGGTGCGACCATCCTGACCGTGGCGATGCTGCTGGTGAGCGGTTGTAGTGGACTCGGTGCCACGTATGAACTGTCTACATTTAATGCCTCAGCAAACCAGTGGACGATCGCGAATTATCACGCTCAGGAAGCGACAAGACTCCAACAAAAGGCCGATGACCTGACTGCGCGTATGTTGATCTATGAACGACTGTTTGGCCCTGACTCGGAGTGGGTAAGCGGAACACATCTTCTCGCCCAGTCATATGTGGATGCCGCGCAGGAGCAGGTACGCCTTGCCGAGAAACACCTGAGCCTGGCCGAGGGCCGGCGCCCATCGACGTCGACTTCCCCATAGCGTGATCTTGAGGGGAAGGGAAAGAGAGGAAGGAACATGCGACATCCTTGCACTGGAGCATGGCTCATGGCTGTATTGTTGTTGACGGCCGCGTGCGGAACGACGGTACAACCCGGTCAGCGCGGGCTGCGATGGTATCCGCTCACGGAAGGACTTTCCTCTCAGCCCTTGAACAATGGGTTCTACTGGCGGGCGCCGTGGAACGATGTGTATGTGTATGATGTAAGGTGGCAAAGTTATATGGAAGCGGTCGATGCGCTGAGCGCGGACGACCTGCAAGTGAACATCAAGGCGGTCGTCATTCTGAGGCCCATTGCCGAGGAAATTCATTTTCTAGCCCAGGAAGTTGGATCTGATTTCTACTCGCGGATCGTCAGACCCGAGTTCATGGCGGCCGTCCGCAGTGTCGTCTCCGGGTATCCGATGGTGACTGTCCCGGAAAAAAGTGTGGAGATCGCCAATAAAATTCAAGCGGTGGTGGTGGAGAAACTGAAAGGCCGCCACCTGGACGTCCAAAGTATCGCGCTGGCTGATGTGGACTTTCCGCAAATTGTCTTGAGCGCGATCGAACAAAAGCAGGCCAAAGAGCAGCAGAAGGAGCAAAAGGAATTTGAATTGATTATTGCGGAAAAGGATGCCGAAATCGCACGGCGGCGTGCACGAGGAGAAGGAGATGCCATTCGAATCCGATCCGAAGGCGAAGCGCAAGGGATGCAGATTCGTGCGGAAGGACAGGCGAGAGCCCAGGAGAAGATCACGAAGACCCTGACTCCGGAATACCTTCGCTACAAGCTCTATGATAGCCCCAATTCGAAGGTCATCCTGTTGCCCGATCAGCTCAAATTTCCGGTGTTGATCACTCCCGGGCCAGACGAGCCTCGACGGCCGACTCAAGAGGAACTGGATCAGCGCCCGTCGCCGCCAGGAGAGCTCCAGCTCCCCACGACGCGGTGAGGCACGCATGCACCATCTTGGCGCAGCTCACGCATCGATCTACGCCTAGGGGTTCCAACAGCATGATAATTTGCCGCAGCAGGACCGCGAAATCCTGCACGCGTGGTATCGGGTTCGATCCGATTCGCCGTACGGGTGAATGTGCTACGGTCGTCTCACCATCGATCGGCGCTACACGCTTTGGCCCTTCTCAGCGGCCACAGCGAGAACACCACTGACCAAAGCGCCTCAGTCCTAGGGACTCGAGTCACGCCCAGCGACACTCAGCTCGCCGTCCGCTGACAGCACCTCATAGCGGGTCCTTTCGCCCTCTCGCCAAAAGCGAAGGTCGATCACCGCCTTGCCGATTCTGAGCTTCCGAAGGGTGATGTCCGGCAACCATTGCGGCAGGACGGGATTGACGATGAGCTGCTTTTTCTGAGCGTCGGCATCAAGCCCCAGGATTGCACGAAGCAGATGAAAGACACTTCCCGCAGCCCATGCCTGCGGCACGTTCGCCCCCAGATACTGCACCGGGAAAGTCCCACCAGCCCGCTTGATGCCGGCATACAGTTCGGGTAAACGATGGAAGCTAAAATAACTGCCGGCCTCGCTGATATCACGGGCAATCAGGCCAGCTTCCTTTGCAAACCCGTATCGCTTAAACCCCATGGCGATGATCCCATTGTCGTGCGGCCATGCGGAACCATTTTGGTAGGAGAACGGATTGTACGCCGGATGCATCTCGGATAAGGTCCGAATACCCCAGCCACTCCACATGTCCGGCTGCATGAGTCGGCGAACGACCCTTTCTGCCCGATCAGGACGGGCGATCCCGCTCCAGAGTAAATGGCCGGCATTGGAGGTAATGGTCTTTACGGGCTGTTTGTCTCCATCGAGCGCATAGGCATAGTATCCCACGTCTTCACACCAAAACTGCTCTTCAAATCGTGTTTGTAGCGCCGAGGCCTCCTGGCGCAATTGGACAGCCCGGGCGGCGTCACCGAAATATTCTGCGACTTCGGCGAGCCGTTGCTTCGCATCAAAGACATAGCCCTGCAGTTCGCAGAGAGCTTTCGGTCCTTTGACCAGGGAGCCATCCGGATACATCACGGCGTCCCCTGCGTCTTTCCAGCCCATGTTTTCGTATCCATGCGATGAGCGCGTCTGATACTCTTGAAAGCCATCCCCGTCGCGGTCTCCATACCGATCCATCCAATTGACGCATCGGTTCACCACATCCTCGAGATGCGGAAAGAGCAGGTCGTCGCCTAACCACTTCCACGCTTCATGGACGGTAATGATGTAGAGGATCGTTGCGTCCGCCGTGCCGTAATAAGGAGTGTGCGGGATACGACGAAAGTAAGCCAATTCCCCCGATCGCAGCTCATGGGGCATTTTGCCCGGCTCGGCATCTCGGTACGCATCGACCTCGGTCGCTTGCAGCTCGGCTAATCGGTGCAGTGTTCCGCGGGCAAAATCGGGATACACCATCATGTTTTGCAAACTCACAATCAAGCTGTCTCGACCAAAGATGCTCACGAACCACGGCACGCCGGCGGCCGGCACGAACGTCTTGGCATGTGCGTGGTTGTACGGCAGGCGTAAGGCCGCCATGTCCTCGACGGCTTGCCGATACAACAGATACCAATCTTCATTCGACGAGGTCAGCTGCGTGGTCGCTTCTTTCCACCGGACAAGGCTTTGCGCCGGTTCTGTGGTATCAAACGCGGTGGCGCAGTGATGCACGGCGCGCGGCCCGATCTCGCCTTCCACCAGATCATAGTGGCAGCAGCTGTGCCATGTGCTATGCGGTGGCAGATCGATGGTGAAGGTAATCCGGCCGTTTCCATATGCCGCCCTTGACGTGGCCTGTTCAATGCTCACAATCAAAGAGCGGCGAAAGTCCTGATGCGTATAGCGGCTGACCAACTGCTGCTCGCCGCTTTCCCAGCGTGTCTCGATATCTCCGCGGCGTGTCAGCTTCTTCGCCTTGACCTCAAAAATGTCCGCGAAATCAGACCGGACGAGCATCTCGAGGGTGAAGTGCAGCGGGTGAGGGCTATAATTGTGCAGGTCCAAATCTTCATCCAGCCCTTCGGAAATGGCGCGGGTTATCACCAGTCCCACAATGCCTGGCGCAAGCACGCCCTGGTCCGTCCTGACCGCAGGATTTACGAGGTAGGCTCGAGACGCGTAGTACGCACTCGTACCCGAACTTAATAGTGTCCAGGGCTGGCCGTCGATATAGAGCTGGTAACGGCTCACATAGCGTGTGTCCCGGCAGTAGAGCCCTTGATCGGATGCATTGGTGACAGTGCCATCGAATTCGGAGATGAGAAACGTATGGCCATGGTTAATCGTGATGACGGGTGGTCCAACCGTGACTTCGATAGCCATCTAGAGCGCCTCCTGATATCTCTGTGGAGCTTCATTTGCATACAGGATGATCTTAAGATAATCACCGGCGGCATGCCTTCAGGCCCTTACTTGGGTTTGATCAGAAGACGTAAATGTGTCGCGGCGGTAGGGTGATACCGTTACGCACACGAAAAAGAAGCATACGATTACTGTAAGACGATGAGCGCAGGACGTCCATCGGCCGCTTTCCTACAAAACCTAAGTCCGTGGCAAGCAATGGTCCGAGAAACTCTCTGGGATGAAAGCTTCAGGCAGGACACTCCTCGCCGTAGGATGCCTGCCCACTAAGTCGAGGATGATCAGCTTCTGGGTGAGCTATCGGAAATTTACATCTGGCATCGCCTTCCCAGTGGAACTACGATGTCGATTCTACGAATCGAGTCTCAATACGCCGGTGCTGAGACAATACGACGTTTGCCGGCGCCGCCTACGACAAATTTGGGACGTAGGACATGAGATTTCCTACAGTACACGTCATCGCCAACTGATTGGCGCAGTGTGCACGGGGCTATAGAAAGGACTGTGACGACTCAGTTGCGAAAGGCCAGGGAAAAGACATGAGGCGCGATGGACCCCCAGACGGCTGATCTTGGCTTTCCCATCTGGCTGAGAATCAATCATTTCATCAATCTGTTTTGCATCTTTTTTCTGCTACGGAGCGGCCTCCAGATCCTCGCTGATCATCCCAAGCTCTATTGGAATGATCATTGCCGTCCCGGAAGCGAATGGCTGAAGTTCGGCAAGAAAAAAATGCCGACGAACCGGCTCTTCACCTCGATGGACGAGGCGGAGGACATTTCGCCGGTCTTTGCTATCCCTGGAGGACATCACAATCTCGGCTCAGGGCGCAACTGGCACTTCCTGATTGTGCCGCTCTGGATCGTGAACGGCCTATCGTATGTAGGGTTACTCTTCGCGACCGGACAGTGGCGGCGGCTGATCCCGACGAGTTGGTCCATTATTCCGGAAGCCTGGCAGAGTGTACTGACGTTCGCGAGCCTCCAGGTTCCACCAGAATCATCATTCCATCCCTATGACCCACTCCAGCAATTGGTGTATGCCGCGGTGGTTTTTCTTCTCGGACCGCTGATGATTGCGACCGGCCTCTCTCAGTCGCCGGCTTTCATTGCCCGCTATCCCAGGTATGCCAAGTTGTTCGGCGGCCGGTCCTAAACTCCTCTCAACGGCCAGGGCCACGCACAACGGTGAAAAACAGGAGCACCCTTTGTCTCCTGGACGGTGAGGAGAGCCCTGATAACAATCGATCACGAGATGCATTGAGTTATTCCTTCTCGTTGCCTTACCTCACTTGCGGTTTACTTCGTGATTCTAGAGCTACCAAGTCAAAGAGGATATCTGGCCCGGATGCAGGAGCCGCGCCGTTTTGAACATGATCCGATGGAAACTTATTTAGCCAGGCCGGATCAACTTTCAACCTCCCGCAAAATGGCATGGCCATCTCGTCCTGACAGTTCTGAAGCCATCGGACGGACATGGTCACTGGTTCTCGGCCCGCAGCCAGCGCGGTGCTGCCGAGGCCAAGTAAACACATTCCGATGATGGCGATCCTCATACCTATACCTCCAGTCAATACAGCGCGTGATTGCGCGAACGGTTCGATCCTCCATTAGGTACGATAAGCATTTGTTATGCCGTTCTAGAACGTTCATGGAGCTTAAAGATGATACGGCTCAAACGGCAAAAGCTACCAAGGTAACGGTTTCTGTAGCGTGCGGGGAGTGCGAACCAGCACGTCTACGCCTGATTCGTAAAAAATCCATAATCGCAATCCAGAGAAGGAAGTTCTTAGAAACTACAGGCGCATAAGACTTTCACCGCTACAGACATCACCTGACACTCCTTACATTGGCCAGTGTTGTGCATGAGCACCTTTTCAGAGTCAAGAATTTGAAAAAGGAGAGGCTGTGTCAAAGCAAGCAAGCGAGACTATAAAACTCGCGGAGGATATAGAGACCTCGGGCAGATCCTGCGGGGTGCACTGATAGACTGTTGAAACATCCCAGACCTCGAACGGAAAGCAGAGTAATAGAGGCCGGAGAACGAGGAGGCAGGCATGGCTATGACTCTTGGCACTGAAGACGGATTGAAACGGAAGGTGGTCGTAGTGACAGGAGCATCCGCTGGGGTGGGGCGCGCGACTGTTCGGGAATTTGCGAAGCAGGGTGCATGCCTTGGCTTGCTCGCCCGCGGGCGCGACGGTCTGGAAGGTGCGCGGCGAGAGGTCGAAGCCTTAGGTGCTCGAGCCGTCATAGTTCCGACGGATGTGGCAGATCCGGACCAGGTGGAAGCGGCCGCTGCCACGATCGAAGCCGCATTCGGGCCGATTGATATCTGGATCAACAACGCGATGGCGTCGGTGTTGTCGCCCGTCAAGGACATGATCCCCGCAGAGTACCGACGCGTGACGGACGTCACCTATCTCGGCTATGTCTACGGCACGCTATCCGCGTTGAAACGAATGTTGCCAAGGGATCGGGGTGTGATTATCCAGGTCGGTTCCGCACTGGCCTATCGGTCGATCCCACTGCAATCGGCATACTGCGGGGCAAAGCACGCCATCGAGGGATTTACAGAGTCGCTCCGGTCTGAATTGATCCACGATGGCAGCAATGTCCATGTCACGATCGTGCAATTACCGGCGGTCAATACCCCCCAGTTCTCCTGGATCAAAACACGGATGCCTCGGCACCCTCAGCCTGTTCCACCCATCTACCAACCAGAGGTGATCGCCAAAGCGATTGTCTGGGCTGCTTGTCATCGACGTCGGGAATTGAGCGTAGGGTGGCCGACGGTCAAAGCGATCGTGGGCGAGAAGTTTATTCCAGGCTTGCTTGACTATTACCTGGCATGGATCGGCTATTCCTCGCAACAGACGAACCAACCCGTGGATGCCCGTCGTCCCGACAATCTTTTTAACCCCGTAGCCGGGGATCATGGTGCACACGGTGCATTCGATCGGGAGGCACGAACGACCAGCGTACAGCTGTGGCTCAACACCCACCGCCCCTGGTTGGCCCTGTTTGGGCTTGCGATCGGTATCGGGGTACTCTGGAAGAGGCGCACTAGACATTCGCTCGTTTCGCAGTCCATAGGGAGGTCGGCTTAGGGGACGACCCTCCGAGAGGGGTGACGTCGCTTTAGATACCCGGTCGATGTAACGTTGCAGATTCGTCCTAGGACAATTTCCACGATGCAGGCACGGCACAGGAGAGCAATACCTTTGGCGGGTGCGAACGCAGACAAAGGAGCTCCTTGGCAGGCGAGGAGGTATCGTTCACCCTTTGTTCCCGCCCGAGGCTTCTGGCACGCCGGTGGCGTCTTGCTGCCATGAACGACGAGGGCACGACGTCAGGCTCCGTGCTCACTCCGGCAGAAGTTTGCCTGGATCCTCATCAAGAAAGACCCGGGCGCTTCTACTGATTCATTGGGCCAGGTTGATGTCCCCCTACGCATGATGGAGGCGCCAAATGAGAGAACCACTTGGTAGTAGATTCTGGGCCATCGCCGAAGGCTATATTCCGGAAGGCAGCCACGGACCTGAACCTCAGCTCTTGAGTCATGAAACTGCATGTGTGCTGAATATTGGCGATCAGGATGCCCACGTGCGCATTACGATTTTCTATACAGATCGGGAGCCAGTCGGTCCTTACTGCGTGACGATACCCGCGCGGCGCACGAAGCATATCCGCTTTAACGATCTCTCGAATCCCGAGCCCATTCCGCTGGGAAGAGATTATGCGAGTCTCATTGAGTCCGATGTGCCAATCGTGGTGCAGCATACCCGATTAGATTCTCGTCAAGCCGAGAACGCCCTGTTCAGTACGATCGCGTTTGCAGCGAATGAGTAAGGTTCAGAAGAAATTCGAGTGAAGGAGCACATCCATGGCACATATAGTTGCGGAAATGTTCGTGGGGGAGCGGCTCATGGCCTGGGGGTGACGCCAGTCTTGGCATTCCGTAGCGATGGGTCGGGTTGTTTGCAGCGCTACAGAACCCTCATGATCAGATCCGATGTGTTCAGGTTCACCGAGGAATTTGCGGCTTCTGACTTCTCTCTCACTGTTCCGATGGTGGAGCTTGGATTTAACCCCGCAGAAGCTGCAGGTAACCTCTTTTTCCAGCGGAGGCGTGGACCGAGGAGAGTAGCACCAAGTATTCAATGGTCTCGTTCCTGAGCGCTTATGCACGCCGTACTACGTGTGATCTCGCAATATATCCCCCTCTATCGTCCTGTCCTGATGATTTGGCCCTATACACATGCGTGCACATGGCAAGGTGCTTGCTCTATCGCATAAGCTATCGAATCACGGAGGTGTCAATGGACATGCCTCACATCCTTATCGTTGATGACGATCCTGTAAACGATGCAAAGTCGATCTGACCAATAAAGTGGCCTTGGAAATTACCGACTCCTACCTCGGACTGCAAACGGCGCAACAACAGATAAAGGTGGAAGAGAAGGCAGTGGAATCAGCCAGAAACGCACTGACGCTTGCCAAGGAACGCTATCGCTTGGGCCTCTCCTCCATTGTGGAGGTCACGACTGCCACGACCGTGCTATTGTCGGCAGAAGTCAGACTCGCCGAAGCCCGCTATGCGGCGCAAGCACATACCCTTGCAGTGGCGTATGCGACCGGCAAAGGATACCGCGACTTCTAGGAGGTGACAGACGGAGAGTTACTCTTCCCTGTACGAAACCTAAGCAATCCCGGTTGGAGGCAAAGGTCGATTAAGAAGGACTGGTGACTGACGGAAGCGCAAGTCGTGGCCTTCGAAAAGGCCAAGGCCGAACAGACGCGACGCTCTCGTTGCTGACGGTCCATAATTCGGACCGTGCCTATCGGTAGTCAATGAGTCCCGCATTATGCAGCGCTTTGGCCACCCTCGTGATGCTCGACCGGCGGAGACTCAAGAGGTCGGCAAAGTTTTCATGCGTAAGCTTGCGCGCCTCCTCTGGCGTACTTTAATTTCCGTTCGTCAAACGACCCCAATATAGCGGCCACTATCCCGACGATCGGCGATGTTCGGGCCTGACCATCTCTTACTTCTTTCGGTCGATAAAAGGGTGCTCAAGTACACCCGGCGGACGTGTTTGAAACTCGAACCAATTTGTCTGAACTCAAGACGAGACGTTGACTGATAGTGGAATGAGGTCGTGTCGGCTACAATAAAACCCATGCTGAGGTGGAGGGTTTCCCATGATCGCGTTCTGCAAAGGGATTGAACTGAGAGGCGGGCTTGCTGTTTCCAGCCTCGTACTGTTGGGCTATATCGTGTTGGGCTGTTCGTCAGGAAAAGATGCATCGGATTCCGCACCCGTCGCGACATCGTCAGCTGGGCTTGTCCGAGAACCTGACACCGCGATTTCTCAGATTACGCAAGAGAATATCCCCGGCGAACGGCTCGTGGAAGGCCGTGTCACAGCCATTCGGTCGGAACTCATCGTCATCGATATTGGCAATCCCGAACCGTTATATGTGCCGCTGAGGCCAGCCCTCGAGAAAGGGATGTTCTTTCGAGTGGGCGATGCCATTGTGGTAACGATGAATGACCATAATGCCGTCGTCGACTATCACCATGCCGGCGGGCAGTCTCACCACCAGATCATCAGAGGAATGTTGGTCGAACCGTTGACGGTAGGGCAGGATAAGGCGGTCGTGCGAACGCGCGACGGGGAGCACACGTATCGGATTGCCTCGCGGGCGCGAGCCAAGCTGGGTGCGATGCCGATGGGGACGGACATCGTTTTCCTCGCCGATGAAACAGGGCAGCTAGTCGACGCCCAACTCGCGAGCGCCGAGGCCGTTCATCAATCGGCGCTGAATAACAAGGCCGGCCGCCTCACGGGCGCGCAGACACAAGTGCCCGCTATTTTTAAAGCGGCGGCCACCACGACGCACGAGATGACGGTGACCGTACTTCCCGATCATGAGGAGAGCGTCCTGCGGTTTCGGCCGCCAATATCAAAACTGAAAGAGCTCCACATCAATCAACACATTATCCTTCTTATGGACGAGGAAGGCTACGTCGTGGATATTGCGTCACCCGAACTCAAGCCGCTCGAGACCATTCCCGCATCATCGCAATAAGTGAACTATTTATGAGAGCTCCTCTCATGAGAAAGTCATGATTCGCATTTTTCAAAGCGACACCATGCAGCTAACAGTGAACGGACGCAAATGAAAGGAGTACTCAAGACGGTATGGGCCTAAGCTACAGAAGCATGATGCTGAGTACACTGACACTCGCAGTCCTGGCTTTGACATTCGTCGGACAGGGCCGTGCAGGCCCCGAAGGCAAATCCGGTGAAGAGGAGGTCTGGGGGAGAGTCGTACGATTAGAGGGAGACCAGACCCTTGTGCTTGAGGACCCTGCCGGGCTCGAAGTGAAATTACTTGGCACGCCTGGGACGTTTCGACAGGTGAGGCGAGGGAATCTGATTAAAGCGTTAGTTGACGCACAGGGAAAAGTGCTCTTTATCGAAGTGGTCGACCATGGTCAAACGAAAGCAGACCACGAGAGAGTGGAGAAGAGCAAGGAATAGGAATCTCTCCTCACTGTAACCCCATACACCATCACATAAACTTTTGACTGGACAGAAGGAAACATCCTCATGAGAGCCTTTCCTAATCAATGAAGCTTGTGAGTCGCCCCAGGTTGCTCAGTGAATCATGGCCGCGGTGAGCGTAAAAATCAGTCGGGCCTTTTACAACAATACCATCACCTGCTCGAGTTCGCTAGCAGACGTGATCCACACGGACAGAACATTCATGAACATAGGCTCGGTGTGCTGTTCTGAACATCAGAAAGGAGCATCGCGAATGAATTCAAAAACAGGCGGTCATTCTCATGGATCTGGCTGGACACGCCTGCACCACCACTGGTATTTCTGGGTCGCCATGGTATTGATGTTCGCGGCGATTGTGATCTATGTGATGTCCGAGGACTTGGCTTGGCTGCCTCACAGCTAGTCGTCAAAAGCGGCTAGCATCACAGAAGGACAATAGCGGAACATCTGAGACCGGGCATCGTCGAGGGTTGTGATTACTGTCGCTAGTGTTGCGTCCCTGAAATACGTTCACAAAGTCGTTGGATCTTGCTCAGGATG
>JBDUAJ010000204.1:0-4511 GCA_040004695.1 Nitrospirales bacterium
GATCTGCCCGGTGTGGCCAAGTACGCAGTCGGCGACTGGCGCATCTTCTACGCGGTCGACCGCGAGGACCACTTACTGATCATCTATGGCATCATCCATAAGAAAGACCTCGCTTAACGGCGCTCGCCAGTGAGAAATACTACGACGTCGTTCCCGCATCACTGCTATACCTCAGGGAGTGCACCTCTGGGGCCTTATTGAGCAACCGCTTTCGAGCATCCCGAGCAGCATACGATTAAAAGAGGCACGACGTTGACTGGGCATCCGTATGACGATATGATGATCGATCATGTATTGGTAAGGAGGCTTCGATATGGCTATGACCACGATTTCACCGAAATTCCAAATTGTGATTCCTAAGGAAGTACGGGAGAAGCTTCATCTCAGTCCGCAGCAGCGCTTACAGGTGGTAGAGAAGGGTGGAGTCATCACCCTGGTGCCGGAAATGCCGCTGAAATCGCTGAAAGGTGCGCTCAAAGGGATGTCCAAGACAGACATCCGCGAGAAAAATGATCGTCTGTGAAGATCTTGATGGATTCCAGCGGCTGGATCGAATTCTTCACTGGAGGACCACTCGCCGAACGATATGCCGCCTATCTCACTCCTCGGTATGACATCATTACGCCGACAATCGTACTGTATGAAGTTTATAAGAAGATCAAACGGGAAAAGGGAGAAGAGACGGCGTTATTGTTTACGGGCCGGCTCAGTGCGACCCGTGTCGTTCAACTCACGGAATCCATCGCATACTTGGCCGCTGACTTCAGCATGCGACACGGTTTGGCAATGGCCGATGCAATTGTGTACGCGACGGCCAAAGATCAGGAAGCTGATGTGGTCACCGGCGACGCCGACCTGAAGGACCTGCCCGGAGTCGTCTACATCAAGTAGGGCCCAAGACAAGGAATCCACCTGATACAACCAGCGACGTTCATTGAACAAGAACTTGCCGCAGCCGAAGCGGCCTGGAAGGACGCCAATGAAGGCAAGGCGCGGGTCTGTGCTCGACGGGCCGTGGCCCGCGCCACCGAGGACTGGCTGGCGCGTCTGCCTGTCCCACGATGGCGCGGCGACGCGATGGAACATCTGCGTCAAATTCAGCAGGACGCGTCCTTCCCGCTTCCCATCCGACAAGCGGCCGAACGGTTGAGCACCAAAGTGACCCAACAACAGAACGCTCCCTTCACCACCGATCCGATCAGTGACGCACGATTGATCATTGCACACTTGAGCACCACCAGCTAATGCGCGCATCAAGGCCTGGCGCATCAAATAGACCTTGCCAAGATGTAGCTCCGCTTCCCGTCCGCCGGGTGGCCGAACGGTTGAGTCCGAAAGCGCGTCGTCGACCTCTGCTCCTTATTAAAGTCAATGCTCCTGCCCGTAACTTGCGTCGTTCCGGGTCATCTCCAAAAGTTTCTGAACTGTATTCCAGTTTCTCAGCGTCGAGGTCGTTTTCAAGGTTCGATCGAAATAGTCGTTCGTGAGTTTGCTCCGAGCCATCCCGTTTGGCATCCGGAGATAAATGTGTCGACCACGAATCTCGAAAGCGTCCCCTGGCGAGCGCCTGCCATCTAGCTCAGCCACGTGTTTCGCGTCTGGAACGCTGACGAGAAACGCCACGTGCAAAGTCCCGGTATCAACGCCTCGCTTGAGGAAAGGGTTGTTGTCCACCACGTCGGCGAGTTCCTTTGCCGAGCGAATCACCACTGAAACTCGACACCCGAACTGTCCTGTGATCGCGGCGGCGATCGCACTGGGCAAACTCTTTGCGACGGAGGAGGGTGCGGCAAAGACGACATTCCCACTCTGGATGTACGTTTCGACGTCGCTGCACCCTACGTCAGTGAACATCGTGGCAAGGCGTTTCATGGGGAGCTTGTTTTTCCCGCCGACATTGATGCCGCGCAGAAGCGCGACGTACTTGGCCTTGTTTACCGGCATCTCCCCTCCTTCACGCAAAAAAGGTTCGTGACATCTTTTCTTTTCATCCTACAATGCGAGCCTCCTCGCCGTGCCTGCGCCACCATCCTGCCGATAGTCATCATCCTGATCATCTATCTCTCGTGACTCATCTTTCGCTGAGCCACCTCCGTCACAGGACGTCCTCGAGCGCCGCTCCTCAGGTCAAGACCATTCCTGATCACAAATCTTTCCTACCATCTAACGCGAGCTAGCTCATCAACGACCCCTTCCCATCTCGCGCGAGTTCGGCTACCATGCCCCCGGAATTCAAAGCGACAAGCGGCGGCACGCGAACCATACAGAAGAGAACCCCATGGGCCAAAGGCGAAAACAAGCGGAAAGAACAAAGAAGAAGCCGGCAAAAAGATGGCGGAGAAACGGGTCGCGAGGAGAGGATTACTCTCGCCTCGGTTCCTGACCGGCACGGATGGCTCTCATGCCGACCCCGCCGCACCGGCTTCCGCGCGTAAGCGGGGACTGGCTCCTGGCGACTGATGTATGGTGTATCAACACAAGCCCTAACGCATGATCTTTTCCCTCGGAGCCGTTGGTTAGTTAACTACAGCTGCGAAGGGGAGGACTCACACGATGAAGCTCCTTTCAGTGAACGTCTCGCAGCCTAGGACCGTCGCATACGGAGGCCGATCGGTGACGACCGGCATCTTCAAGGCGCCGGTGCCCGGTCGAGCAATGGCACGGCGCACGAACCTCGACGGAGACCGACAGGCTGACCTCTCGGTTCATGGCGGAGCGGATAAGGCGGTCTATGTCTATCCGTTCGAGCACTACGCGACTTGGGCGCGCGAGCTTGGACGCAGCGATCTTGCCTTCGGTCAGTTCGGTGAGAACCTCACGGTCGAGGGAATGCGGGAAGAGACGGTTCACATCGGCGACATATTTCGCATCGGTGGCGCGCTCCTCGAAGTCACACAGCCTCGTGTCCCATGCTACAAGCTGGGATTGAAGATGGGTTCGACGCAGTTTCCCAAGAAGTTCCTGGCCAGCACCCGCACTGGATACTACGTGCGCGTCCTCGAAGAAGGGGATGTCGGCACGGGGGACTCGATCGAACGCATCACGGCCGATCCGGAACGGATGACGATCCGGCAGACGGTGCGCCTGGCGTTCTTCGAGCAGGATGATGTGGCGCTGCTCGAAAAGGTGCTTCGCATCCGGGCTCTATCATCGGAATGGCGCGGCATGCTTCAAGAACAGTTGACGGCCATCACATCAGATAAGACGCGTTGACCCTCTACCTCCAGCAAGATGCAAAACCTTCATTAAGGGTCAGGTCTTGTATCTTGCTGTCCAGATCTATCCATCGAACCCAGATACAAGGACTGCCCCCTAATACTCCGCAGGCATTAGATGCCTCGTGTCACCTCAAAGATAGCACTATGGGTTGGCCTCAATTGCGTCCCTAGTGACTGCCATCTACTGCTATACGGCCATCATAATGGTTGCTTCATTAAAGCGGTTATAGCGGCTCAAACGGCTGTTCTGCTCGCTGTTCCCGCGAGAGAAACGTCCACCCGCGCCCTTCGTCCATATCGAAACTTCCGAGAAACGAACGGTGCGGCTCGAGAAAGCGAAACTCGCTGAGTGTGACGACGCAACTTCGAGGGTCAATGACGCGCGCATCGTACTGCCCGATCACATAGAGCAACCCGGCCGGTGTGTCATAGAGATTGCGGCGGCTGACTCCACCGGTGTCCGGAAACAACTCCATGCTCGCCCTGCAGCCGTTCGGGCCCTCGATACGCAGCGTGAGAGTGTACCGGGCCAAGAACGGATGGGATGCCACCCGGGTAACGGTCACTCGCGTCCCGGCCGACGGCACCTCCACCGTGGCCGGCTGGGGTGTGTCGCTGCGACAGCCGTTGAGGAACAGCAGCAAGAGGAATACTCCAGACGCGGCGCGCTCGGACCAGCCCTGTCTCATACCCATGCCGGCCTAAGAGGCAACCACAGGTTTACGGACAAGGCACCGACTCGATTGCTCATCTATGGGGAGGCCCAACAATGTCAAACAATGGTGAGCATCTCGTCATCTTCCATCAAGAGAATTACTCTACCCACAGGAAAGCTATCATTCAATCTTGACGCCTTTCCAAAATGCCACGTGGTTAGCAATTTGTTTAGCAGCCGACTTGGGGGCGGGATAATACCAGGCGGCGTCTTTATTGACCTGCCCCCCGACCGCGACGTCGTAATAGCTGGCTTCACCTTTCCACGGGCAGGTCGTATGCGTCTCGCTGGGTTTCAGATACTCTCGTTTGACGGTATCGGGAGGAAAGTAACAGTTGTTCTCCACCGTCTCGCAACGATCGCTTTCCGCGAGAACGGTTCCATTCCAGACGGCTCGAGGCATGTGCTCCTCCTTCGTGACAACAACCATTTACTCCCTACAGATTAGCCTCCCAATCCATATTAGACCAGATGGTGTTGCATGGGCCGGTTGCATTCACCGCTTCACTTTTTCCGGTACACGTTCAGCCCGACTTTCTCCTCGCGGTTCGGAATGGTCACATTCCCCTCCGTCGAGG
>JBDUAJ010000205.1:0-4491 GCA_040004695.1 Nitrospirales bacterium
ATGATAAAACCTACTGCCAGATTTAGCGCCAGGTTTAGAACCGGGCGCTTCGCTCGATGGCCTAACCTACACACCATGTTTTCCCCTCAATGACACAACACTTCTATGATTGAGTGCATCGCTTGCGTCGATCGGGCTTCATGCCGGTCTTAATATCACATGGAAGACTCGTACACACAGGTCTTCGTCAGATAGATTTCGAAAGGCGCGGGATAGTTTCGACCGCGATGTCGGAAGGCGATCCCACCGCTTGATATGAATGACATCGGCTTCGAATCCAGCTTCTTTGAATAATCCTAACATTTCCGAATATCGAATGCGGTTCGTATAAAACCCGGACTGAACCATAAAAGACGATTCCCAAATGGATTTCGAAAACCTAAGATTGTTTAGACTACCTCCTAGACAATCCTGCAAATCGACCCAATGCGAACTAAGGCCGTTCGGGCGAAGCTGCCGCCGAAGCTCCCGCATCGTCTCGAGAAATTCGGCCCGCCTGATGTGCTGAAGAACGGTATGCGACCAGACGAAATCCACCGACTTATCGGGGATGGCGCGCAGCGAGGATAGCCCCGAGGTTCCATACGTCGCCCGACAAGCGGCAAGAATCGCTTCCGAGGACGTCACATTCTCCACTTCGATCGTCGGTAATCCTTGGTCGGAGAGGAAGGTTGCCATCGCCCTGTACCGTTTGACGTCAGTTTGAGCAAACGCCCCTGCATCCACTAGATAATATGCTGACGCCCCATATGCACGCGCAACCATCGCTGAAAGCAGCGAGTCTCCAGGTCCTAGCTCCAGGCCAATGAAGCCATTTAAAGCTCTTCGTGATCGCACGGCGTCAAAATGTTTTTTAAACACGCCATACGCGTAGGATGGCTCTTCCATGTTGCCGTACTGGAACAAGTGGAGTCGCTTCCAGATACGGTAATGTACTGGTAATCTGGCCAAGATCACCTTTGCAGCAATCTTACTCCACCATGGAACGTGGGCTGCCCGCGGGATCAGATTTATCTTTATCACTTTTCAACTATGCCGGGAACGGTGCGAATAATTTGATGAGGATCCTTAGGTCAAAGTCCATGCGTCAACTGAACGGCTGTTCCGGCAAGCTGAGAATCATATCGCGATCCGTTACGATCAACTACTGACTGACTCAACTCGCCCATATTTAGGCTTTCCATGGCATACGTCTGTTTCAGACTCAGATAGTGATCCAGAATCGTCTTGAGAAAAGCGAGATTGTCCTCAGTATTGTCGCCAAAATTATGCGGATGCCACCATAGGTGATAGATCAATCCATGTTTGGCCGCGTACGTGAGATCTGCGAGTATGCGACGCATACGCAGCGGCTCAAGGAGTCGAAGCCTTTTGGAGAAGGGGCGAAGGAATCGACTTGAAGGAATGTTTACCGGAACCTCGCACGGAACCTCTTCCAGAGAATAGCAATTGTGACCCGAGATATTCATGTACGCGTCCAGCAGACGCACCGCTCGACGAAATAAGGACTCATGCTCTCTGCTTTTCGCCCTGTAAATCCATGAACATTCGTTTCCTCTATAGGCTTTGAATCCCAACTCTTTGCACACAGAGAGATATTCGCCATTAAACTGATTTCGTGGAAACACGAGGCTTTCCATATTTATCTTATATCTGCTCGCAACTTTCTTCGCCGCCAGGAGATCGTCACTAAACGTCTCTATGTCCTGCCCCTTCTCCAAGCAATAGTAATGAGAGAAAGTGTGACTCGCCACTTCTTGATGAGCAGAAGAGGCGATGAGCTTTATCAGCGATGGCGCATAGTGAAAAGGGTCTTCTTGTTCGTCCCGGCCGATATGGTTGAGATGAGGGTATGGCGACAAGATTTGATTGGTATAGCGAGGCTTCTTACCTGGCGATTCCCGGATAAGGTCTTCTCGGGTTTCGCAAAACATAAACCCGACGGTCGCCCATGTGGCATGGATGTGGTACTCATGGAAGAGCTTTAACAAAGCCGGGACGACGAGACGCTCCCCTAAAATAGTTTCCCGATAATTCTCGATGCGCCTCACATCACGCACGCCCCAGTAGAGCTCAAAATCCAACGAAATGACCAATGCGCCGTTTTGTTTAGGGTTGCTCATGCTCACATTCATGTGCTTCATCGAGGTTTCTAATTCTGTCGTGGCCATGCTCCCTGTCGCTTCAATGTGTGGCAGCGACAATAGATCCGTTGGACCCATTCCCGGATTTCACTTCTTCTTTGATGAGGTCATGTGCCCATCCTTTTTCGCGCCGGATTATGCGAGAGTTGGCCTCCTCAATGAGGAATTTGACGTTGCTATACAGGGGGCTCCGGTAGTCCAGCACCTCCCCCTTTTCGAAGGCCGCGATGACTTGTTTGACGCCTTGCTCCAAGGTCCACTCCGGTGTGAAGCTGAGCATCTTTTTGATTTTGGAGAAGTCGACTCGATAATTCCTAAAATCGGTATCGGCGCCCATATCCACCACTTCCGCTTGTGGAACCAACGATTGAATGATCTGCGCCGCATCTCCCAGTTGGTAGTTCTGTTCGTTTGAGCCTACATTGAAAACCTGGCCGTGAATGAGATCTGTGGGGCTTTCAACAGCCTTCAATAAGGCCAGGGCCGCATCGTCGACGTGCAGGAATGGCCTCCACTGTCCCCCTCCAAATACGGTGATCTTTCCTTCCTTGATGGCCTTCGCAGTCAACAAATTGATCACTAAGTCGAATCTCGTTCGACCTGATAGGCCATAGACCGTGCCGAAGCGAAGGATCACCGGAGAAAAGACCTCATCAGCCATTTGCATCAGAACCTTTTCGGACGCCAGCTTGCTCTGCGCATACAGAGACAGCGGATTCAAATGGGATCGCTCATCGAGAATCTCGTCGCTCACCCCATATACCGAACAGGTACTGGCAAAGCAGAATCGCTTGATTCCACTGCCCTTGGCAACCTCGGCAATCATTCGCACCGCCATAAGATTCACTTCAACCGTCAATTCCCGATCCAGCGAACAGGCCGGATCGCCCACGATCGCCCCCAAATGAATGACCTCATCCATGCCGTTCATGGCCTGGACGATTTTATCCACGTGACGAAAATCAGCTTGCACGATTTGCAAGTGTGGATGCCCAATGACATTGACAATGGGCTCCTTCCCGAACATAAACAAATCCAAAAGTCGCACATGATGGCCACGGTCCAGCAGCTTGGGCAGTAGTGCCGATCCAATGTAACCGGCGCCTCCGATGACCAGAATCTTTTTCTTGCCCTTCAGTTCTTGTCTCACACGCCGACGACGATCCTGAGGGACAGCAGTTCCCTCCAGCATCCGCCAGAGCATGGACCACAGCCGCGACATAACCAGCAAGCCGGCGGTCACCACCCATCCGATGAAAAAGACGCTGCGCGGAAGTGCAATGGCACCTTGGGAGAGCATGGCGACAAAGCCGAACATGAGATAGCTCAAGCTCACGGCTTGTGCGACCACGAGCGCCTTATACTGACCCTGATAATACCGTCCGCGGTTATAGAATCCGCTGATGTAGAAAACGGCGACGGAAATGATCGTCAGAATCCAGAAGCTATCGACAAATTGCCCGACGTACTCCAGGAGCACATCGTGCGGTGACAGGCTGCCTTCTACCCAAATCACCACGAAGTAGCGCGTCATCATCGCAATGGCAAGTGCAATGTTGACCATGATGACATCGGCGGCAATACGTACAACGGTCTCGATATGTGGTCGGATACTGGCGGTGGTATACACGGTGATCTTCTCCTTTTTCTTCTGCGGCAGCAGTTTCAGAAGCGTCTGAAAAATAAGCATGAGATCTAATCCCACGCAGGACCGCCGGACATACTCCTCCGCCAATCGAAGCTTGTCAGGCATAATATGTCTGACGTATTCCTCTTCCGGATTGGCGGCCCGCGACAAGATCTCGCCCTCATGGCGATATTTGAGCGATGCTAAATCCGTCATCCCCGGTCGAACGGAGAGGACGGTCGCATACTTCGTCCAGAACATGTCGACGTATTTCGGCACTTCAGGCCGAGGACCGACCAGACTCATCTCACCTTTCAGTACATTGATCAGCTGAGGGAATTCGTCAATTTTCGTTTCGCGAAGAATCGCTCCCAATTTCGTGATGCGCGGGTCGCAGCTGGTTGTCACCGTCCCCCCTCTCAGTGGCGCATCGGACACCATGGTTCGAAACTTATAAATCGAGAAGGCGCGGAAGCCCTTCCCGATCCGCTCTTGACGAAAGAAGACTGGACCCGGCGAGTGAATCTTGATGAGCACGGCGACAATCGCGAATACAGGGGCCATCAAGAGAAGCCCAAACATTGATCCGCATATATCCAATCCGCGCTTGACGATTGACGCTGCTGTGCGGGACACATTACTGGAACCAGTCATGACATCACTCCTTGATCACTGCCAAGGTTCTTCGAACACGTCTCTGATTCGCCGACTGTTGGAAAG
>JBDUAJ010000047.1:0-15108 GCA_040004695.1 Nitrospirales bacterium
TTTCATCCATTCGCAGTTTGCGCGCGTTCGATGACGTCTATACCGCTCCCGATGGAGGATTTCTCAACGCGGCCGACTATTATGAACGAGTCGGCGCTCGCCATGTGCTTCAACAGATTGCCGTGCCCGCTCTTATTTTGACGGCTCACGATGACCCCTTCATCCCTTATCGAATCTTCAACACACCTGCGATCCGCAGCCATACATACATTCATTTCATCGCACCACAACACGGTGGTCATTGCGGATTTGTGCAACGGCCGCACTCGGAAGAAGATGTGTTTTGGGCAGAGAATCGGTTGATCGAATTTATGAAAGCGAGAGAGGGTGTATCCTAGCCCGGATTATTCATGAATGCCGTCGCGAAGCGGCTGAGACCGAAGCCCCGCCGAGCCTACAGCGGTCGCATGGGGTCTCCGACCCGTCGTCTGCCGTGCGGATATGCGGCCACCATCTTTTGCCGTTGCTCGGGGGATAGCATGGCTTCGGTAGCCTGCAATGTCTTGAGACCTTCCAGACGGACGGTCGTCTGAGCCCGTTCTGAATTCCGCAACGCCGCTTCGATCTCAGCAGCTGGCGTCTGATCATCCTGGGCCAGCGTCTGAATGTGCAACTCAGCCACCATAAATTCAGCTTCACAGGCCAGCCGGGCTTCCTCGTATTCAATTAACAGCGATTCCAGTTTTGCGGTCTGCTCTTTGGAGAGCTCGAATTCTTTTTTCCTGGTCAGCAACGACTGCAGCATGTTCAGCACAAACTCGTCGTTCTCATTATCCGTACTCTGATGATAGCTGCCGATTGCATCCAGGATCTCCCGAACTTTTGGGAGCAGCGTTTCTGGGCTGAGCGGCTTCTGAAGAAAGGACGACCTCTCTTCCAGAATCTTCTCATCCAAGAGGACCTCTTTGGGATAGCCGGAAATGTAGAGAATCTTCGTATCCGGTCTCAACAATTCGAGCCGACGACCCAGCTCTCGGCCATTGATTCCTGGCATCATGACATCGGCAATCATCAAATGAATGATCCCTCGATGCCGTCCCGACGCCATTAATGCGCCACTATTAAACTGGGCCTCCAAGACGTGATAGCCCTTCATCTTCAAAGTTTCTCGAATCAAGGCCCGGACGTTATTGTCGTCATCCACAATGAGGATAGTTTCCGTCCCAGTGGGCAATCGTTCGAATGCGCTTTTAGCGGTTTCCGTTCTCACGTGCTCAGTCTCCATCCGCAGGAACCCCTATCAGTATAGTCAATCTTTGCAATTTTGCTAGCAAAAAACGAGACTGCCCCAATCGGTCCCATCATGGAACAACAAGCGCATCACGGACAACAAGAACGCCTCTTCGACTGAAATCCCATACGGGATAGATAGTTAGGCAGCCTTTATATCTGAAGTGCAGTGCGCACACCGTGTCGCTTTCAGTGGAATCTCAGATAGGCAATAGGGGCAATTCTTGTTCGACGGCGGGGCGTCCGGCTGCTTGAATCGGTTGACCTGTTTCACGACCATAAAAATCACAAACGCAATGATCACAAAATCCAGGACTGTTTGGAGAAAAACCCCATAGTTGATCGTGGGGGCGCCAGCCGATTTGGCTGCAGCGAGAGACGGCTGCGGTTGGCCGGAAAGGTTGACGAACAGACTCGAAAAATCAACATGCCCCATCAGCAATCCAATCGGCGGCATCAGAATATCGCTGACCAAGGACGAGACTATTTTCCCGAACGCCCCACCGAGAATTACCCCGATCGCCATATCGAGCACATTGCCCTTCATGGCGAATTCTCTAAATTCTTTCAGCATACGATCCTCCTGTAGTGAGCGACGTGCATACCTCCGTTAGGTTCGTTTTCTGCTGGTATCGAAGGTATAGCCGAGCGTCATAAGAAAAAGCGTATCTGCACTTCGGATGCCCGGCGGGGGCATATTGTTGTATCGATACGTCAGTTGAAGGCCGCTGACAAAACCATCGATGATCTTGATCCGAATGCCTTGATCCGAGGTGAGATAAAAATCCTTAGTATTTTGGATCGACGGGAAGATTTCATCATAATGATAGAATGTGATTTTTTCATCCAAAATCGGCCAATTCAATTTGACGGACACTCGAGCTCGCAGTGACGTACGATCGGACGCCACCGTAAAATCTTCATTGAAATGCGCGAGACCGCTCTCTGCGTAAAGCGTCATGTCGCGAAAATAAGGACTGGCAAAATCGTTCTTGTCGATGAACTGATAGCCGGGACCGGAGGAGAGCGCGGTCCGAAGCTTGAGATCTTGAAACGTATCCTGCTCAAAATAGGACGCTGCGAACCAATAAAATCTCTTGGTGAGAAAAAAGTCTAACTTGATCGTCCCGCGGGCGTTCCGCGTGATTAGCCTCCCAAAGTCATCGCCGTAAATGTACCGTCCATAGAGCGTCAACCGGAGAGATTCGCTGCGCCCTGTCAGGTCGCCTAAGATACTGGCATTTCGAAGATGCGAATTGCCGCCGTTCTGAGACAGGCCTGCCGTGAGACCGCCGGAATAGACGACGGGCGGCTGGATCAATGGATTGATGGTACTCACGGACTCCATGGAGACCGTCAACGTACCCGACATCGGGGCTGCCTTGAGCACCAATGTGCCGTCGGGACCTTCTTCTGCCGTGCCGACGATGACCGTGCCCTCCTTTAAATGAAACGGGACCGGATGGTTCACCGTCAGCTTGGCCACATTGGCCCATTTGACCGTGACGATATCGCCCACCCCAAATGCAGTCTTAACCTTTAATTCTCCGTTGCTCAGTTCGATGAGTTCTCCGTAGATAAGGCTTCCATCTTTTAAAGTAATGAGATCCAATGGGGGTGGAACGACCGATGGGGGAGATTCTGCATGTACAAGCCCGGTGAAAGAAGCGATGAGTATCACACCGATGCATATTGCAATTTTCCGCATTCATTCCTCCAATAGGGGGTGTCACGGTTCATCTGATCGACAATGGCTCTGTGAGCACTGAACTCAATCCACATTGGCGGAGGACCATACTATAATAAGAATGCCTAGTAAAGAAATTGGCGCGCGAGAAATACAAGCAAGTCGAATGGCGTGATGTCTTTAAAACAATTTTGTTTGCTCACAAATTGTGAGTGAACAGGAGTCACTCAGCCAACCCGTCTCATTGATCTCTAATTTTTGGATTCCTAGCGGCAGTTCAGCGGAGAGGGGGTGAGAAAGATGCTTGCCAGCTTCTCGTCACGCCAGATGGATCGAGGCCAATGTTTCTTGGCATGGTTGAGTTTGTCTATCTCAGATGAGACACGACAAAGGCGTTAGAACAGTCAACGCGAGACTATTCCGGCGTGAGATTTAAGTCGGTAAGACGGCGATAGAGGGTAGCGCGACTGACCCCAAGCAGCCGGGCAGCCATCGTGCGGTTCCCCTTGGCGCGTCCGAGGGCGGCGAGCAATCTAGTTTTCTCATCTTGCGGCGCTTCGAGCGTCATGTGTGGGACGGAGTTGGAGTCGAGCACTTCTGGAGGAAGATCCTCGATTTGAATGGTATTATCCTTGCAACTGATGAGACCTGCCTCTATGGCGCTTTTCAACTCACGAACATTGCCGGGCCATGCATAGTTGGTTAAGGCCTGCAGTGCTTCCGGGCTCACCCGGTCCACCAGCTTGCCCGTCACCGCACAACACTGGCCAAGGAATGAGGCGATCAGTAAGGGAATGTCCCCGCGGCGGTCACGAAGGGACGGCAACTGGATGCGGGCCACTCGAATCCGATACAGCAGATCCGCGCGGAACGACCCGTTCACGACGTCTTGACTCAAATTATGATGTGTCGCTGCCAAGACCCGCACGTCGACCTTTCGCGGTCGTGACTCGCCAAGCCGGACAATCTCTTTTTCTTGCAGCACACGGAGCAGGCTGATCTGGACCGCTGAAGAAATATCTCCGATCTCGTCTAAAAAGAGCGTCCCACCATTCGCCGCTTCAAAAAACCCTTGTTGATGGTCCACCGCCCCGGTAAATGCCCCTTTCTTATGCCCAAACAGTTGACTCGCGAGCAAGGCGTCCGTTAACCCGGCGCAATTGATGGCGATGAAAGGCCCAGCCTTCCGTGTACTGGAAAAATGAACCGCCCGAGCGACTAATTCTTTGCCGGTTCCCGTTTCCCCTTCAATCAGAACTGTCGTATCGACCTTGGCCAATTCACGAATGCGCAGATACAGGTCCCCCATCAATTTGCTTTTGCCGATCAGATCTTGAAACTGCGATTTCTCGTTCAGCTGACGCTTCAAGTTCAGCACGGTCTCTTCTTGGTCGCGCAACGCCTCTTCGGCTTCACGGCGACGATCAAGATTACGGACCGATTGCTCGGCGATCGCCAGCCGAACCTTCAAGGTGTCAAGGTTCACCGGCTTGGTAAGATAATCATTGGCACCGGATCGGAGGGCAGCCTCAAGATCTTCCCAGTGGTCGCGGGCCGTAATCATGACGATAATCGTTCCCTCACTGTTGGGATGGGACCGAATTCTTCGGCACAATTCCAAGCCATCCATGCCCGGAAGCTGCCAGTCCAAAAACACAAGTGAGTACTGATCTTGTTGATACGCCGTCCATGCCGATTCCGCATCTGCACAGCCCGTCGCCTGATGCCCGCGAAGATGTACGACCTTTTCGATCAAACGCAGCATATCCTCATCGTCTTCCACGATAAGCGCCTGTATAAGTCTGCGCCGCTCGACCTTACGCCCTTCCTCACCGCTGACCTCTGGCTGAACGGCCGGATCACTCATAGACGACCTCAATGCGGCCAAGGTAGGTGGTCAATTCCTGTACCCGCGCCGTAATTTCCTGGCTATTTTTCTGGAGCGCAGCCGTCTCCAAAGCATGGCCGATTTCAGAAATCATATGAAACCCGTATCCACCGCCATCCCCCCGCATGCGATGCCCTACCGTGCGAATCGTATCGAAATTGCCCACGACGACAGCCTCCTGCAAGGCCTGAATATCGAGGCGTCGGTTTTGGAGAAAGCCCGGGATCAGATCCCGAAGATCCGGGTCGATGGAGATCCGCAACGGACCGGGCTGGTCCTGAGGTATCATCACGCCACGCTCTTAGCGTATTTAGCAATCACTGCTAGTAAGGTAGCCTTTCGAATCGGTTTAACCAGATGGGCCGTGCACCCTGCTCTCAGACTCTTCTGCACCTCTTCCTTCATGCCGAATGCCGTCAGCGCCAAAATAGGGATCGGCTTTCGCCCGTGTTGCCGTTCCCAGTGCCGAATATGCTCTGTGGCGGTATACCCATCCATCACCGGCATATGCATATCCATCAAGACCATGTCGTAGTGTCCCTCCTGGAACAGCTCGAAGGCCGCTAGTCCATTTTCCGCATGATCGATCTCACATGTTGCCTTTTTGAGGTAGGCATGAACAAGAAGTGCATTATCAGGAGAATCTTCGACCAACAGAATCCTTAAAGAATGTCCGCCTTGTTGGACTGGACTGGCAGCTGATACGGTCGACCCCAACCCCTTCGGTCGGTTCATGGCAATCGTGATGGCCTTGTGCAAGTCGGATCGTCGAATCGGCTTGACAAGGTACCCCCCCAGACCAAGTCTATACGATTTGGCGATATCCGCACTTCGGCTGTCCGATGTCAGAACTATCACCGTCATCCCATCGAGGGTCGACGTGTTCATAAACTTCTGGACGACGTCAAATCCGCTGAGATCAGGCATGAGACAATCCAGGAGAACCAATTGATAAGGCTCAGCGGCATGGTTGGTCTGCAGCTCCAGCAGGGCCGACTCTCCACCGGATACTTCGGTCACCAGCGCCCCCCAGGACGACAGCGCTTCCTTCAAAATGAGCCGATTCGTGGCGTTATCGTCCGCTATCAACGTCCTGACGCCTGCGAGCTCAGGTTCGGAAACCGAATGAAGTTGAGGACGGGGTTGCACGGTGAAGCGAGCCGTAAAGGAAAAGGTGCTACCCTGCCCTTCCGTACTCTCCACTCGTATTTGCCCTCCCATCAGTTCTACTAATCGTTTCGAGATGGTCAGGCCTAATCCGGATCCTCCGTATTTCCGGGTCGTCGACGAATCGGCCTGCACGAATCGTTCAAAGACACTCTCTATCTTCTCGGCCCGGATTCCGATCCCCGTATCGCTGACTATAAACCGGAATGCCCCGAGCTGCTTGACGTCAGGATCTTGGATAACCCGTAAAACGACTTGCCCTGTCTGGGTAAACTTAATCGCATTCCCGATCAAATTAAGCAGGATCTGCTTGAGGCGGTTCGGGTCTCCGATGAGGTCGACGGCCACGTCCGGCGCCACCGAACATCCCAGCTCCAAGCCTTTCTCATCGGCCCGCAAGGCCATCATTTCCGAGGCCTTGTCGATGACCTCGCGCAGATCGAACTCAATCTGTTCCAACTCCAAATAACCGGCTTCGACTTTGGATAGATCAAGTATATCGTTCAGCAGAGTAAGCAAACTCAATCCAGCTCGCCGAAAAATGCCGACGTATTCCTGTTGCTCCGGCATGAGCGGCGTATCCCACAGCAGATCGGCCATGCCAATGATCGCGTTCATCGGCGTCCGGATTTCATGGCTCATGCTCGCAAGGAATTCCGTCTTCGATCGGTTGGCGGTCTCGGCCGCCTCCTTCGCCTTACGCAACTCCATCTCGGCGCGTTTCTGTTCCGTGATATCCCGTGACACGCTCATGACGCCGAGAATGACTCCAAACCCATCGCGCAAGACCGAGGCGGACAGTAAGCTGGCAAAATCTGTTCCGTCTTTCCGACGGTTCAACACCTCATGCACATAGCGCCCATGTTGCATAGCCGTTGCGTAGATGTGCTCACCGACTGGTCCATCGGGGTACAGCAGGTCCATCGATCGGCCCAGCACCTCTCCCGGGCCATAGCCAAATGCATCCTGCGCTGCCCGGTTGAACTCGAGAATGCGTCGCTCTTTGTCGAAAACGATGATCATGTCTAATGAACTGTCGATGATATTCCTCGCCAAAGCTTGAGACAGTTTCAGTGCTTCTTCCGGTCCTGCCCGTCGGCTGATATCGAGACGGGAAGACGTCACTCGAGACGCTATTTCGTTCTCATCACGCATGCCGATACCGGGGGTAACACGATATGAGACTTCGCATAAAGCGCGCCGTTCCCTTCATCGCCTGGAAAGCTTCGGTCGTTACGGTGACAACCCGTTCAAAGTCGGGAAATGACTGTCGATGCACTCGGCGCAGATTCCATGGCTGAATTCCGCCTCCGTGTGCTCCCGAATGTACAGCTCGACCTGTTGCCATGAGCCTTGATCGTTTTTGATTTTTTTGCAATAGGAGCAGATCTTAATCAGGCCGCGCAGAACCTGGATCTCATGCATCGCTCGCTGCAACTCCAGATTCTTCGCAAGCAACTGTTCCTCGCGCGCTTTCCGTGCATCCGTTTCTCTCTTCAAAGCCAGTGCCGAGCGCACTCTGGCTAACAGCTCGACCTTTTGAACCGGCTTGACAATGTAATCCATGGCCCCGGCAGAGAATGCGTCCGCAACGGTTTGGGAATCGGTCTTGCCTGTGACCATAATAATGGGCGTATCCTGTAAATGCGGTTCGGCTCGAAACCTCCGGCACGTGTGAATCCCGTCCATACCGGCCATTTCAATATCGAGCAAGATCAGGTCAATGTCCGACTCCCGTGGTGCCAAAGGATTCGTCACGCATCGCAAGGCGGAGGTTCCTGAGTCCACCATCATCACGTCCGTATATCCCGCTCCCGTCAACCAGGCATTGAGGAGTTGGCGTGACATCTCAGAATCATCCACAATCAAGATGCGCATGGGATCTGATTCTAGATTCGTCGCCATATTGGTTCGGCTACCGCGACTGCCAAGATGCCACACGAGTCATCTGGCCCCAGCTTGCTTTCGCGCCTGTGATCCAACGGAAGAATCCGATCAAGCGCCAGATTGAGTTCAATTGCCGATAGCCAAGATTTTCCACAAGGGCAACGGTAAACAGACACAGCGTGTGGACCGATTTAGGATAGATATGGAAAGACAGCTCTTCGAGGAGCAGTGCACTGACAGAAACCACCATCCCGAGGCCGACGTCCGCCAGCAGGAACACGATCAGCGCTTCAATCGAAATCCAATTCAAGGCAAAACCGACAATGATGGCGAAGTACCCGACTACCACTATGACTGGACTCAAACATTCGAACAGAATCGCAAAGGGAAAGGCTAACCATCCCACCGTGCCACCTCGCGGATGGAACAACAGCTCGCGATTGAGGTACAGACTTTCGCAGAGTCCCCGCTGCCACCGGATCCGTTGGTTGCGGAGCGTGCTCACATCCTCAGGTGCCTCAGTCCAACAGATCGGATCCGGAACAAATGTGATGCGATACGGCGTTCGGGACTCTCGTAGCACCCGGTGCAATCGGACGACCAATTCCATATCTTCGCCGATGGTCTCCGTGCGATAGCCGCCGACTTTCAGGACGGCGTCTTTCTGAAATAGCCCGAACGCGCCTGAAATGATCAGCATCGCATTCATCGGCGACCATCCAAGCCGTCCAAAGAAAAACGCCCGGATATATTCCACGATTTGAAAGAGCGCTAGCCATTTTTTGGGCATGCCGACCTTGACGAGAAATCCACCGCTCACCTCACAGCCATTGGCGATCCGAATGGTGCCTCCACAAGCTACTGTAGCGGGATCCTGCAGAAACGGCTGGACGATGCGTTGGAGGCTATCGCGTTGCACAATCGAGTCAGCATCCAAGCTGCAAAACAACCCATACTTGGAGAGATTGATGCCGGCATTGAGCGCATCCGCTTTCCCGCCATTCTCCTTATCCACGACGCGTAAATTTGGATAATGTTGAGAATGATACACACCACGGATCATCCTGGTCGAAATCCGCGTCTGGTACACTTCAGGAAACCGGGTTAATGAAAATTCGCTCATAAGTACATCCATCGTACGGTCTTTAGACCCATCATTCACGACGATAATTTCATATTCCGCATAAGTGAGCTGCAGCAAGGATCGGATCGAACCGGCGATCGTGGCTTCTTCGTTATAGGCAGGCGCAAGCAGACTGATGCCCGGCTCAAAGCCGGTATAACCCTCCGGCAAACGATCGAGCGTATGTTCGGGAAGGTATCGAGACAGAGAGGCGAGGGCAATGAGATCCAGCAGCAAATAGCTCGCGGCCAGAAGCACGAAATAAATAATAAAAAGCCATTCCCACGCCCGTAGGACGCCGGTGACCAGTCTGAGAGTCTCAATCATTCCACATCAGCCATCGTGCTGCAGTCACTCAGCAACCTGGACAAGCGCATCCGGCGAGCGGGCACTACTCGAAGTCAGAACGAAGGTCAATGATCCGTTGCTGTCCATTATGTAGGTAACTGTACCATATGAAATACGCATCGTTTCTCAGTTGTACTATCCTGATATGCTGTACTTTTTTGAACGAGGTTGTGGCCGAAGAAATTCCCATTTTCGGTGACATCCCTTTCAATATCCAAGAGATTGACCTGACCTATAGTGACACCGCTCCCCCACGGGTTTCATTTAGGTCCACCTTGCCTGCGCGCCCGGCCGTTCCACCGTTTCGCCCGTCTATTGGGCAATTCGATCTCCTGCCCATTGTAAAAACAGCAAAATTAACAGGGTCCTGTGAGCCGCACGGTGAGGCGTCAAACACTGAGCGACCCGGAATATGGACGGTAATCATTCGATCGGACGGCACTCATAAATGTCAGGCCATCATGGCTGTTCAAAGCGCTACGGCCATTGATGTGCTGTCCTACGCTACTCTGACGCTCAAAGGCCATACCTCTAAGCCGGTCACGATCACGCTGACGAATGGTCTTGATCGTCCTACTGTTTCGCTGGCCCGGGTCACAGGTAATTTTGATGTACGACTCTCACTCAAACCGGTGCTCAGCCACCTGGATCCCACGCACGTCACGACAATCGTATTTGAAGGCAGCTCCGGCGAGACGACCCTTGCGCTCGAACGTTTCCTGCTGGAACGCATGAGCACCACGCCTGTGGCGCGGCGCACAAAAGGATTTTGGGTCTGGGATTACCACGCAGCGGTGGCGTACCCCGAGACCTTAATACAAGACTGCCGGCGCGCGGGAGTCACCCGAATTTTGGTGCAAATGCCGCACAAGGATGATCCGCCGACTGTCTGGTCCGCATATGCCGCATTGTTGAAACGTGCGACTCAATCGGGCGTTGAGATATTTGCTCTCGATGGCTATCCGGAGGCTATCTATGAACCGGCGCCTTTGATGGAAAAGATTTCCCGGTTGCGCGCACTCTTACCGGAAGGGCATCTGGCGGGGCTTCAGCTCGACATTGAGCCCTACCTCCTCAGTCAGTTTTCGGACCCTCAGGACTACAGCCTTTACCTTCACGTTATTGACAAAATCAAAGCGGCCTTAGGGGACCGCGCGCGGCTATCCATTGTGATGCCCTTTTGGTTTAGCGCCAAAACCGCACACAATCGGCCGCTCGACTTTGAAGTGATGGATCGCGTGGATGAAGTGGCACTGATGAGTTATCGAACGGATGTAGACGACTTACAGGACATCACGGAACATACGTTACGGTATGGCGATGCAGTCAGCATACCGGTATGGCTGGCCGTGGAAACGCGAGCGCTACCAATCGATCGACAGGTGACCCTGATCCGGGAACCCCGGCAGGACATGGCCAATGCCTATCTCGATAGGGTCGGTCGGAGGCTGGTCTTCACGTTCCCGCCGCCGGAACAAAAAGAAGGCTTCCGCGTGGCGCATCAGATTACGGTTCGGCCGGAACGTTTGACCTTTGCGGGAAAAAGACAACACGACGTGCTGGCTGCAATCAACTCGATGTTCGGCTTTCCACACACCAGCCTGGCTGGCGTGCTGATTCATGATATGCCAGGCTATTTTTCGCTGGCAGAGTGACGAAGGAGACCGATGAGATAGGGTCCAGGTCAATTATCATTTGGATGGCGCACTCTTCGCGGTGATGAGGAACGGTTCGAGAATCTGTTTCGCAGCGGTATCATGTTGTCGTGCGTGGATTTCCGCTAACCGTTCATGCTGCATGAGCGGCAAATGCGCCAACGCTTCCGCCGCGCGATAGCGCACGTCCCACTGCGAGTCCGCCAGAAGCGAGATCAGGAGACCTTCATCGGCCGGCATACCTATGGTCCCTAAGGCCACCGCAGCCTGAGCCCGCACGCTTTCATCCGAATGCGAGATGAAGGATCTCACCAATGCGAGATCTTTGGGATCTTGAAATTGTCCAATCAACTTCAGGCAGGCAACCTTCAGCGCCGTCTCGGCCGATTCGCGTGCGAGCAGAGTCCGCACCGCAGGCAGTCCCGCCGTGCAGCGGGTGACTTCCAAATAGTGCAAGATCCGCATCGCCATGTCGGGCGCCACGACCAGCGCCGCCTCCGATAAAGGCTGAGCAATTAGGGCTGAACCGATCTGAGCCAGTATCGCGGCCACCTTGGGCGGAGACCAATCGGCACGTGCGCCGATCCAGGGCGTGATCAGTGGTAAGGCGGCTTTCGGATTGATATCGACCAGGGCTCGCGCAGCGGACAAGGACACGATGGGATGCGGGGATTGAGCCAGCGCCACGAGATCGTTCCAGGCCGATTGCTCCCCCAGGTGACCCACTGTGATGATGGCCATGAGGCGCTTGCGGAGACCGTTTGCTTTCAAGAGCTTCAACGCCGCGCGGTCCATGCCTGCGAGGCGGGCCAATTGATTGAGACCGACGAGTTTATCTTCGCCAAGCAGCGACTCGTGAAAATAATTCCAGTAGAACAAAAAGTTCAGGGTATCACGAGAGCGGACCGCAGGAACGGATTGTGGGATATCGCTCAAACTCTGCACGAGTAATGGCCGCCAGGCCGCGTGGAATTGATTGCGACGCCGAAGCCGGAGATTCTTTGTCAACTGAAGCGCCACAACACCGGCGAAGAGAGCCGCCACAACACCGGCTTCGACCATCGCCACAATCCATATCCATTGAAATGACGGCATTGCAAGTCTACCAATCCATCCTCAGACAAGCGAAATTATGACGCGGTCTTCAGAAACCGTCGGAGCCGGGCCATGAGCTCTTTCGGGTTGAACGGCTTGACCACGTAATCACTGGCGCCCGCATCAAGGGCACGAACAATATCCCGTTCGGCCGAGTCGGCCGTCAACATGACAATCGGGACATCGCGCCATGGCTCTTTGGATCGGATATGTGCCACCAACTCAAAGCCGTTGTGGTAGGGCAGCATGACATCCAAAAGCACCAACCGCGGCGGCGACAGCGTGTCGATTAGATGGTGAGCCTGCCGGCCATCGGACGCTAAAATTGCTTGATAGCCCTCCCGCTCCAATAAAAACTGGAGGAGCGTCACCATGTCTTCATCATCTTCCACGATGAGGATGGTTTGGGGTCCCACCGCAGGGGTGGTCGACATCGTTACGCTTTTTGCTGAACCGGCGCCCGTGATACGACCGGCCTATTGACTAACCAGACACCAACCAAAATCAGCATGATTCCGACGAGTTCCTTCATCTCGATGCGATCGCCAAGGACCAGGGCCGCGAATACCAGTGCCGAAACAGGAATCAGATTCACGAACACTCCCGCACGTGAGGGACCGACACCGCGCACCCCATAGAGCCATGCTTGCTGCCCCAGGGCCGTTGCAAACACGATCAGATACAACAATGCTAGCCAGCTGGATGGAGCGACAGTGTCCACCCCCGTTCCTAACATCTTCGTATCCGTCCAAAGTAGTGGAATCTGAAGGAATATCGAGAACAATAACGTCGTCCAATTGACGGTTAGTGGGGAGAGCCGCTCCATGATGGGGCGACTGCCAATAGTATACATCGCCCAGCTCACAAGCCCTAGGACGATGAGCACGCCGCCGACCCAAAGCCGCTCGCCTTCGACGCCGGAAGGGTTCATGCCGGATACGAGCGCGACGCCGGCGAACGACAGCACACAGCCGGGCAAGACTGTGCGAAAGGGGACATCCCGAATCAACAGCGATGACAGAAAGGCAGTGATCACGGGACTAGCCCCGATAATCACACCGGCCATCGACGCGCCGATGTACCGCAGTCCAAAGAGCGTCAAAAGATGATTGCCGAGCACACCCAGGCCCAAGACCGCCAGAATCACCACATCTCTCAGTGAAAGCGTGACCTTTCGCCCTTCTTGCCACCACCACAGTGGAATCAAGATCAACAAGGCCCCGAGACCGCGCAAGACCGAGACTTCGACGGGCGAGAAAGATCCCAGGGCAATCTTTTGCGCGACGATGGATCCCCCCCATGCGACTGCAGCAGTCGTCAAGGATACATAGGCAAGAGCGGGTGATCGAACCGGCATGAATCCGCGAGACACAGCGCGGCCTTGCACACCGCCATTCACGCTTTTCTCACCATAAAAATGCCATCGCGGATCGTGACGAGCACGGCTTTCACTTTTTGGTCTGAGGCGATGATTTGATTCAGCTCTTGAATGGCCGCCGTCGAGGAGTCGACACCCTCAGATTTCAAGACCTCGCCTGACCAGAGGACGTTATCAATGAGAATGACGCCTGGCGGCGCAATCAACTTCAGCGCACGCCGATAGTACTTCAGATAGTTGATCTTGTCCGCGTCGATAAAAATTAGATCGAACAGTCCAGATAACGTAGTGAGCGTCTCGACTGCGGGACCCAGCCTGGCCTCAATCTTTCCACCATCCGGGCTTTTGGCCCAATAGGTCTTGGCCAGCGCCAGGGACTGCTCATCGATATCGCAGGTGATGACCTGCCCGTCGCCAGGCAGCGCTTCCGCAAAGCACAGCGCACTGTACCCGGTGAAGGTGCCGACCTCCAGCACGCGCTTGGCTTGGACTGTCTGGGTCATCATTTTGAGGAAGGCGCCTTCGAGTGGTCCCACAACCATCTGGGGAAATTCCATGCGACGGTAGGTTTCTTCGCGCAACGCTCGACAGACATCCGACTCCGTCCACGAATGGGCTTCGGCATAGGTTTCAATCTCCGGCAATACCAAATCCTTCATCGTTCCCCCTCACGGTCATAGAGTCGACAAACCACCGGTCATTCCGTAAACTGCATCATCGCGTGTTGTGCGCGGTTGTGCAAGGAGGCCCTCATGAAAACCCTCGCCACGTTAACGCCGCTCACGACGCAGCTCGTAGAGATTCAACACGTCTCCAGTGCAGCGTCATTGCTCTCCTGGGACCAGGAGACCTATATGCCGCCCGGCGGCGGCCATGCGAGAGCGGAACAGATTGCGACATTGCATACCCTCGCGCATGACCGATTCGTCTCACCGGACATCGAGCGCGTGTTGAGCCAGTGGGTCGATCCATCGACCGGAGAGGCCTTAGAATCACCTGGCGAGGCATGGGATGAATCAGCCCGAGCCCTGTTGCGTGAGGTCTGGCGTGATTTCAGCCGCGCGAAAAAACTGCCATCGGACTTTGTGAAACGGCTGAGTCGCGAATCATCGTTAACACAGCAAGTATGGGTCGAGGCGAGAAAGAAGAGCGACTTTCTCATGTTCCTTCCGCATCTCAGCACGATCGTCGCGCTGAAACGAGAAGAGGCCGAGTACCTTGGCTATCACGACACGCCCTATAACGCGCTGCTCGATACCTACGAACCACGTGTCACGGTGGCTCAATTGAAACCTGTGTTCGCCGCGTTGAAAGCGCGATTGGTACCGCTGTTGAACAGGGTCATGGCGTCTCGCGTCACGATTGATGATTCGATGCTGTTCCTGCCGTACGACACCAACCGTCAGATGGAATTTGGACGGCTGGTGCTTACCGCTATGGGCTATGACTTCGAGCACGGGCGGCTGGATTTGTCCGCCCATCCCTTTACCACATCGTTCCATCCGACTGACGTACGGGTCACGACACGGGTATATGAAAAGGAGTTACCGGCATGCCTGTTCAGTTGCATCCATGAGGGTGGCCATGGGCTGTATGATCAGGGACTCGATCCCGCCAGTAACGGCCTCCCCTACAACAGCCTGCCCTGGC
>JBDUAJ010000206.1:0-4438 GCA_040004695.1 Nitrospirales bacterium
CCGAGGCGACCAGGAAGCGCGCGGTGGTCGTCGCGATGCGGATGTCGGCCGCCAGCGCGATGCCCATCCCGGCGCCCGCGGCGACGCCGTTGACCGCGGCGATCACCGGCTGGGGAATAGACCGAATTCGCTTGATGATGCCGCTGCCAAGTAGGGTAAACGACGGCATGCCTAGGCCACTCGCAAAAAAGTTCTCCACGACGGCGAACTTGGGAAAAGGATACGGCCCCAGCAACGCTGAATAGGTTTCCAGATAGCGGACCGATGCATTGAGATATTCTTGTGCCAGTTGAGCGTCTTCCGGAAAGAGGTAGGTGGCAATTTCAATGCCTCTCCAGTCCTGCTGCATTTTTACAAAACGATTGGCGACCAGCGTGAGGGCTTCTGTGCGCGATCCGATCTTCCACTTTGTCATCATCTTTTCTTTTTGGTTCGCCTGGGACTGCTGCTGCCCATGCGTGACCGCGAGCCATGTCTTTGGCGTGACGACACGCACTTGAAACGTCGGAAGCGCACCCGGCATGTCGGGGTACCAATGCGTCTCGCCGCTTAAATAGACGCCCTCAGGGCCGATATGCCCGGCTGTTTCACTTGGGGTGACGAAGCGGAGATGACGAGCTTCGCGCGGGGGATCATTGATGATCCCCTGATACTGCCATTCAAGGGTAAGCATTTGACCGAGCGCAGGTGAAGTACCAAAGCTGACCTGCACGCGTTGAGTGTCCGACCCGTCATTCACGGATAAGTTCGACACTGTGGTAAAAGGAAGACTTTTTTCGTCGGCATTCGCGAGGCGGACCGTCGAGACCTGCAACGCCCGGTTTAGGACAAACGTGAGGGAAGACAAGGAGGAAATCAGAACCTTACACGTGACCCGATCAGTCGCATGCAAGCGATGGCCGTCTGGATCAAGTTCCACTTCCATGTCGTGCGATAACACTTCGGCTTGTTGGTCGCTCGATGCAGTCACGACTCGGAAACCGCTCATAGACTGCTGCGCATCGGCTTGAGCGGCTAGGCCGCACAACAACACGCCCACAAAAAGAGCAGCCAGCCTTTTCGCACAAGGTTGAATTACCCGCACAGCGCTGTGCTGCCATTACTCGGGGTCAAACAGAGCATCGACAAATTCCTTTGCATGGAAATCTTGAAGGTCTTCCGCTCCCTCACCTATGCCGATCAGGCGGACGGGGATTTTGAGCTCTTCAGCGATGGCCACGACGATTCCGCCACGGGCGGTTCCATCAAGCTTCGTCAGCGCAATTCCGGTCACCCCTACAGCCTCCTGAAACTGCTTGGCTTGGGAAAGCGCGTTCTGTCCGACCGTTGCGTCAAGGGTTAACAGCACTTCATGAGGGGCACCCGGCACCTCGCGCGCCAGCACACGCGTGACCTTCCGCAGTTCATCCATCAAATTGGATTTCGTATGGAGCCGACCGGCTGTGTCGATCAAGACGACCTCCACCCCCCTGGCTTTGGCCGCCGCCAAACCATCGAACACGACCGCGGCAGGATCGGCGCCCTGCCGATGGCGAATGACATCCACTCCGATGCGAGTCCCCCACATTTCGAGCTGTTCAATGGCAGCCGCACGAAATGTATCGCCGGCGACCAACAATGTCTTTCTCCCCTGTTGGTTAAGCCGTTGTGCGAGCTTCGCGAGCATCGTCGTCTTACCGACCCCATTGACACCGACGGCTAAGATAACAAAGGGGCGTGCAGCGCGTTCGACAATACGTTCCAGCGGTTCAGCTTCACACGTTCGGAGTGTCTCCAGAATCGTGCTTTTCAGTATGTCTAAGACGCCTTCAGGAGTGCCATTTCCGCGAGACTGTCGCACACGCGCCATAAATCGGTCGACCGTCCTGATCCCGAGATCCGCGGAGATGAGGGACGCCTCCAGCTCTTCCAACACCTCAGGCGCGGGCCCACGGCCGACGAGTCGGTCCACGGACTGGCGAACCTTATCGCGTGTCTTCGTGAGCCCTTCGCTAAGGCGTTGCAGCCAACCCATCTCGAGTCCTTTTAATGCTTCGCTATCGCGGCGGCCACTAACGTAAAGATTCGGCAGCGCGAGGCTTGCTCATAGCGGGTATCGGCATGACGGCCAGAAGCAGAGCACGTTCTTTTTGTCGCATACGACGGGCTTCAAGCGTACTGCGCTCATGATCATATCCTAACAGATGCAAGATTCCATGAATTAACAGCACGGCAAGTTCGTGTTTCACCGGATGCCGTTGTTCGGCCGCTTGTTTGGCAGCCCTAGGCACAGAAATGACTACATCCCCTAACAAGGTTGAGCGCGGACCGGGCGCTTCACGCATCGCAAAAGCCAACACATCAGTGGTCATGTCACGACCTCGATACTGCGCATTTAATCGCCGCATCCGTCGATCCCCAATGAACTCGACACTCAGGGCGGCATTGGACTCTCCGGCCGCCGATAAAATTCGTTCAATGAGATTCCGAATGACAGGCAGGCGCAGGGACGTACGGCGAAGCCCGGTTCGCACGAACACCGGCATTAGTGAGGTTGGCTCTCACGCCCATCTCCAGGGCGAGTTTGGTGTGACTTCGCACGACCCGGGCGATGTTGCGGTCCTCCGGATGAGGCGACTTGCTCACGGGACGCTCCATGACGGTCGTAGGCTTTGATGATGTCCTGAACCAACCGATGGCGTACCACATCTCTTTCATCGAAATAACTGAAATTGATACCAGGAATATCCTTCAAAATCTCTTTGACTTCGATTAGGCCGGATTTCCGATCAGAGGGAAGGTCGACTTGCGTGATGTCTCCGGTCACGACGGCTTTGGAGTTAAAGCCCAATCGCGTGAGGAACATTTTCATCTGTTCAGCCGTCGCGTTTTGCGCCTCATCCAGAATCACAAATGAATCGTTCAGCGTACGGCCACGCATAAATGCAAGAGGCGCGATTTCGATTTCACCGCGTTCGATCAGCCGGTTCGCCCGCTCAACATCCATCATGTCATACAGGGCGTCATACAGCGGCCGCAAATATGGATTGACCTTCGCATACATGTCACCAGGAAGAAACCCAAGCTTCTCTCCCGCTTCAACCGCGGGCCTCGCTAAAATAATACGACTAATCTGTTTGCGCGAGAGTGCGGCCACAGCCATCGCCATGGCCAGATAGGTTTTCCCGGTCCCGGCAGGTCCGATAGCGATCACGATATCGAATTTGTCGATGGCATCGAGGTAGGCTTTTTGGGCTGCCGACTTCGGAGAGATCAGTCGTTTTTTCGTCGCGATGGGAACAGTGCTCAGGAGAAGGTCTTTCAGTGAGGTAGAACCGTTGTCTCGTGACGCTCGGAGCGCCAGCGTCACGTCTTCGGCGCGAAGATCATATCCTTCAGCGGTCAACCCAGCCAATTCAGTCAGGACGTCCTCTGCATGCCGCACGCTTTCGCTTGCTCCATCCAGTGAGAGCTCGTCACCGCGTGCCGATATTCGCACCCCGAGTTCATCCTCTATCAATTTCAGATGGAGATCGTGGCGACCGAATAGACTCGCGGTATTGGTCCCGTCTCGTAGCTTGAGCTTACGCACGCCTGGTGTAAATATCCCTCCTGAACTTGGGATTATTCTATCAGAGCTGGAAACGATGTGACAAGGCGAGTATTGAGACGAAAGTTTCTAGGAGTTGTCATTCGCGAGGAATTCACTGGGGCGGAGAATGTTAAATCAAATTCTTGAAATGCTTTGGCCTGTTCACCATCCGTGGCAGTGACGCGAACCTTATGATTGCCGACCAGTTTGCCCGTCATCGGCCATTCAATTCGGCCCGTCACTTTATCGATTTTCATACCGGGCGGAGCCACTTCGAGCGCGTAGGCTAATTGATCGCCATCGGGATCCTTTGCGTTCACCGCATAGACGAACCGACCCTTTTCAATTTTACTGGGTGGAACAGAGATGATCTTAGGAGCGCTGTTAAGGATCGTAATCGGCTTCGAGATTTTTGACTTGCCTTTGCTTGTCGGATCCGAAGGCGTCACCTCTACGACAATCGTGTCACCCTTGGCAAATCCGTTCGTGTCCAGTTCACTCACATCCCCGTCAGCCACCTCACTATTATTGCGCCACCAACGGAAGCGGTAATCGATTGTGTCATCGTCCGCATCCGAACCGACTACATGCATTTGAACGCGGTCCCCCACGCGGATCTCCGCAGGATCGAAGAAAATCTTCGTGAGTTCCGGGGGTGTGTTCCCAATCACGGCTTCCGCTTGAACTGCAGCGCCTTCGGCTCTCCCATCGTAAGGGATCACCTCAACGGAGAGCCGGTAACCTCGTTTAAGTCTCTCTGGATTTAACGTTGCATACGTTACGCCCGACTCATTCACCTTCCACTGCTGACGATAGGTAATCAAATCGCCGTCACTATCAAATCCGTCGACTCGTACCGAGAGCGGC
>JBDUAJ010000048.1:0-15049 GCA_040004695.1 Nitrospirales bacterium
AGGATGACTCACGAGATATCCGATCCGCAGGCCGGGCAACCCGTAGAATTTCGTGAAGCTGCGGAGCACCAGCAGCCGCGGGTGCTGAGCAATGTCCTGCGAGAGGGACTCCTCTTCACAGAATTCGATAAACGTCTCGTCCAGCACAATCCAACGGCCGTGCTTGGCCGCGCACTGCACGACCTGAAGCAACTCATGCCGGTTCAGTATTTGCGCGGTCGGGCTATTGGGATTGCACAGGAACACGGCGTCCACGGCGGCGCGGTGATCACCAAGGCAGTCTAGAATCTTTTGGATGGGTGGCCGGTACTGGTCCCTCCGTTCGGCCTGGACATACGAGCACTGACCACCCCATTGAGTCATCGCCCGGGCGTATTCAGAAAATGCCGGCCCAACGATGAGGGCTCGTTTCAGTGAGAGCGCTGCCGGAAGCAGGCAAATCAGTTCTGATGAGCCATTACCAATGAGAACGCATGATGGATCGACTCCGAATTGCGTGGCTAAGGCCCGACGAAGATCATGCGCATCCGGATCAGGATAGTGCCGCACCGCCCAGAGTCCTTGCCGAAGAATGCGAATGGCTCGAAGCGATGGCCCGAGCGGATTGATGCTTGCGCTGAAGTCGAGAATGTCTTGAGGCTGACATCCGCGTTCCCGGGCCGCTTGATAAATATTTCCACCGTGTGTATGCATGATCAGAACAGAAGGCAGACGCCAAGACCAGTCCCGAGTAACGAGGTGAGCCACATGATGGATACGGCTTCACGGAGGCGAGATGAGATGAGGGATTGATCGGCCACTCCCAATAATGGACGCGGCATGGGTGTCCCGTCGTAGGAATTCACACCGCCCAATTGAATCTGCAGCCCCCCGGCCATCGCCGCTTCTGCTTGACCGCTGTTGGGACTTGGATGCTTCCCCGCATCTCGACGGAACACCGTCCAGGCATACCGCATGCGAGCCACGCTCCGAAAGCGGAGGCCGACTGCCGCCAAGACAAGACAGGCCGTCACACGCGCCGGAATCCAGTTGGCGAGGTCGTCCAGACGCGCCGAGGCCCACCCGAAGTATCGATAGGGCTCGTCCAGGTGTCCGATCATCGAATCCAACGTATTGACAGCCTTATACGCGAGCGCCAACGGAGGGCCGCCGATGACGAGATAGAAGAGTGGCGAGATCACTCCGTCCGACGTACTCTCCGCGATCGTTTCAACAGTGGCGCGGACAATTTCAGCCTCAGAAAGACCGGCCGTATCGCGACCGACAATGTGAGCCACGGCGCGACGGGCCTCCTCGAGGGACTGCGCGTCAAGTGCACGACCGACCACGACCGCGTGATCGCTGAGATCACGCGCCGCCAATGCCGTATAAGCCAGTAGCACCTCCGTCAGTTTTCCGATCATCTCGTGATCCGCCATGGAAAGCTCAAGAAGCCAATACGTCGCTGCATACCAGAAAGCCGGCAGACCCACGGCCAAGACCACGCCAGCCACTACTTCCCCCGTCCGACCAGAAACCAGGCATCGAATGCGGCGTTCGTACCATGTGATTATTCGCCCCATAAGCCGCACAGGATGAGGAAACCACCGGGGGTCTCCACAGGACACATCAAGCACAACGGCTGCGATCAACGTTCCAGCGGTCATCACACTCTCATCCCCACCGGCACCAGTAACAAAAATCCCAATTCTGCGCACTCATTGATGAGGCCCAGCATATCGCCGGTGATCCCGCCGCAGAGATGACGCGCCACGACCACCACTGTACGTGCGATGCATGCCACCACGATCATGAGGGCCACCCCTCTGATGGGACCGACCGCAAGCATGAGCGGGGCGGCCAACAACAGCGTCGCCATGAGGACATCGCGGCCGGTGAGATGTTGCAGAAATGGCTGAGCGAGCCCCCCTTCGGCTCTGGCATACGGCACATGGACCGCACCGACGACCATCGCCCATCGCCCGACCGCCGGCAGGCAGGCCAGCATGGAAAGACGAGCGACATCTGGCAACGCGCTCAGTCCCACATACCGGAGCCCCAGCGTGAGGATAAGACCGGTCGCGCCAAAGGCGCCGATTCTAGAGTCACGCATGATCATCAACCGTTGTTCGGGGGAACGACCACCGAGCCATCCATCGAGGGTATCGGCCAAGCCATCCTGGTGAAGTCCCCGCGTGAGTACAACGAGCAGCGTGACGAGTAACGCATCCGTCACATGGCGGGGAAAAACCGTTGAAAACGCCATCGCCACACCGGCCAGGATGCCGCCAAGCGCCAGACCGACTAAGGGGAACCAGGCCATGGAACGCGCCCACTCGTGTGGATCCGGGGCACGAGACTGGCGGGCGAATGGAACGGCCGTGAGAAAGTGCCAGGCGATGACGAACGATCGAGCCATAGGTCGTCTTACGTCCCCCGTTCCGACACGCCCGCTTCATCGAAGGTGGCCATCTGCGTCAAGATCTTGATCGCGGCCTGTACCAGCCCGATACCCAGACAGGCGCCCGTTCCTTCTCCGAGGCGCAGGCTCAAGTCGAACAGCGGCATGAGTCCGAGTTGCTTCAAGATCACGCCGTGGCCACGTTCCACCGAGTGGTGCGAGGCAATCAGATAGTCGCGGCAGTGCGGCTGCAGCTTGACCGCAAGAAGGGCCGCCGCCCCGGCAATGAATCCGTCGAGCACCACGGGAATCCGATGCGCGGCACCCCCGAGGATCAATCCAGCGAGTCCGGCAATTTCCAGTCCACCCACCTTCGAGAGTACGTCGAGAGGATCGTCTGGATTGGGGTGGTGTCTCAGGATGGCCTGGTCGATGACCTCGACTTTCCGTCGATACCCTTCATCGTCTATGCCGGTGCCCCGCCCTGTCACCTGTGCGACCGTTTCTGCTGTGAGCACGGCCGTAATGGCCGCACTCGAAGTCGTGTTCCCGATCCCCATTTCTCCGGTTCCCAACAAGCCGATCCCCTCAGCTGCAACCTGGTTCGCCAGCACCACGCCGACTTCAAGGGCTTCAATAGCCTGCTCCATGGACATGGCAGGTTCACGCAAAAGGTTCCGCGTTCCCCGTGCGACCTTCTTGCCGATCAGTCTGGGTAATACGCCAAAATCGTGATCCACGCCGATATCCACCACCCGAACCTCTGCGCCGACATGCGAGGCCAGCACATTGACGCCGGCACCGCCCCTGAGAAAGTTCAGCACCATTTGGGCCGTGACTTCACGAGGATAGGCACTCACGCCTTCATCGGTCACGCCATGGTCGGCGGCAAAGGTCAGCACGACGGCTGAGGGGACTTTCGGCTGCTCTTCTCGTGTAATCCCGACGTATCGAACGGCCAACTCCTCCAAGCGCCCTAAGCTGCCCCTGGGCTTGGTCAGGCGATCCAAACGCGTCTGCGTTCGGTCCATACAGGCCTGGTCGACAGGACGAATATTCCGAATGGTTTCTCCTAGTGTCATTGCACAGCCCTCACGTTTTCTGTCGCGTGTGGTTTAATCTGAATCGGCATCCCGCTCACGATGAAATACACCTCATCGGCTTCACCAGCACAAAGCTGGTTCGTCTTGCCTGCGAGATCTCGAAACCCCCGGGCAGATGCATCCAACGGAATCAGGCCTAATCCCAACTCGTTTGTGACCACGACGACACGCGCAGTTGATGTACGCATGGCACGCAAGAGCGCACGGACCCATTCCGGGATCTGCTCATCCGGCACGCCGTGCTCTCGCACGTTACTCAGCCAGAGTGTGAGACAGTCCACCACGATGGTTCGGTAGGACCGGCCGTTGGCTAAGAACCACTGTTCCAGCTCAACCGGCACCTCGGCAGTCTCCCAGTCTGGCCCTCGATCGCGTTGGTGACGTCTGATCCTTTCGGTCATTTCATCATCGAGTGGCTGACCAGTCGCGATGAAGGCTCGCGGCGTGTCGACGCCGGCGAGCGCGAGAGCCATCGCGCTTTTCCCGGACGAGGCGCCTCCAAGCACGAGAATCAAACGTCCGTTCTGCAATTCTATTGGCCCCATACCGGCTACACTCCCTGCTCAATAATCGTCTCAATGGCCCCAAGATTCAGATGGTTCTCAACGAAATCGGCAAGCGTGTCCAGGCGGCGATCAAGCGAGAGCTCTTCCGTGAGAGGAAGCGGTGCCCATCTCCTCCGTTGGCGAAGCTGATTCAGAAAGACGCGGCGAAAGGCCGGCGCATCAAAGACGCCATGCACGTAGGTGCCGATGACGTGACCATGATGAGACACCGCACCCTCCTTTCTAGTCGCCGTCTCCCCGTGCGTCCTAACCTCGAGAAAGTGACTCATCGCATGGCCGATCACGGTCTGCCCCATGTGGATCTCGTACCCTTCGACACGGCAGCCCGTCTCAACATGAATGCCGCAAATCTCTCGTACGGTCTTCTCCCGCTCAAACGTCGTCACGACATCGAGCAATCCCAGCCCCTGCAGCTCTGGTTCCGTGGATTCCACCCGATCGGGGTCTAAGATGCGCCGGCCTAAAAGCTGAAACCCGCCACACAGCCCTATTACGGTTCCACCATGATCGACGACCCATTTCGCAACCAGATCGATGCCTCGATCCTTAACGAAGTGGAGTGCCTGTGCGGTATGTTTCGTTCCAGGAAAGAGCAGCGCATCCATGGGACGTTCACTCGCATCGACGACGCGAATGAGCTGGACATCCGGTGTCCGCGCCAACGCTTCGAGATCCGTCGAGTTCGAGAGATGTGGCAGGTCGACCACGCCAATGACGAGCCGTTGCCGGACGCCATAATCATCGCTCCCAGCCGCCCTGACTCCGCCGGGACAGAGTCTTGTCTCATCGCCGAACAACGCGGACGATCCAACCGAATCTTCTTCCGGGACACTCAAGTCGTTCCAATACGGCACGACGCCCAGGCAGCGAACCGCGAGGCGGGCTTCGACATCGGTAATGCCCGGGGTCAGTAACGAGGCATCGCCTCGGAATTTATTGATGATGAATCCTTTCACATAGGGCCGCTCCTCTTCTCGAAGAAGCAAGTGCGTGCCCACCAGTGCGGCAAACACGCCGCCGCGGTCGATATCAGCCGTGAGCAGCACAGGGGCATGGGCGACCTGCGCCATGCGCATGTTGACGATGTCCTGCTCATGCAAGTTGATCTCCGCCGGGCTGCCGGCCCCTTCCAGGATCACGAGATCAAATTCAGCGGCCAGTCGTGCGAACGCTTCACAGACGGTGTGAAAGTACTCGCGCCGAAGACGCCCAAAGGAAGACGGGGTCAGAAAGCCCGCGACTTCTCCATGTATCACCAATTGCGCCTGACACTCCCCTGAGGGTTTAATAAGGATCGGATTGAAATCCGTCCTCGGGGCAAGACGACAGGCTGCGGCCTGCACGGCTTGCGCGCGTCCGATTTCCTTTCCATCCGGTGTCACGAACGAATTGTTGGACATATTCTGCGCCTTGAACGGCGCGACTTTGAGTCCTCGCCGTTGAAAGACCCGGCACAAGGCCGACGTGAGCACCGATTTCCCAACGTGCGATGCGGTTCCCTGAATCATCAACGTACGCGCAGCCATCGAAAGTCCTTTAGCGTCCTGGCTCCGGCTGATTCCTACCGCCGCTTTCATGTGAGCGGATACCGGTGGTCGCGTGTGAGCCTTCGTGTGCGACCTTCGGCAAACAGTGCGGGCAGAGGCAGTCCTGATATTGCACGGCAATCCCATCGCGCTGCGACTCGGTCAGCGGCACCTGCATACACCAACACTCAGAACCCCCACACTGAAAAGTCTCTCCACAGCGCTCACACATTTTATCGACAGCCATGCCGTCCTCATCCATTTCCATTGCCCCTCGCGCGACTCAAAACTCCACGCCCGGCTGGGCCTTCATCCCCTTTCGAAAGGGGTGCTTGATTTGCTTCGTCTCCGTGACAAGATCGGCCCGTTCAATCAGATCGACAGGCGCACCTCGCCCCGTAATGACGACGTGTTGCATTGGTGGCCGAGCATTGAGAACGGGTAAGACGGTGGACCACTGCACATAACCGTGATGGAGGACGATGTTGAACTCGTCGAGAATCACCATCGCATAGGTGGGATCACGTAGAAAGCCGCAGGCCGTTTCCCAGGCTTGTTGTGCGAACAGTGTATCGCGATCTCGATCCTGGGTCTCCCATGTGTACCCCTCTCCCATGCGGAGAAACGTCACGTCTTCGCCGAAGCGCTTCAACACACGCTCTTCAGCCGTATCGATCGCACCTTTGATGAACTGTACGATGGCTACCTTCATGCCATGTCCGAGACAGCGCCAGATCATCCCCAGCGCTGCGGTGGTCTTTCCTTTGCCTGCGCCTGTAAAGACCATCACCAGGCCTCTTTCCTCCTGCGCGGCTTCGATCCGCCGATCCACCGAGGTCTTCAGTCGCTCCATGCGGGCTTTGTGTTCAACGCTCTCGCTCATAGCGCTCCTCCTTGTTTTCCGTGTATCCGCGAGGCGGCATTGCGTGCGGCATTGATGAGCGCGCGCGCAACTTTGGGCTGACTGGCGAAGTGGAGGTGGGTGTAGAGCGCCAGCGTATTGCCGGTCATCAGCCCATCTTGCCCTCGAAGTTGCCCTTTCGCATCGATTAGTCGGCAGGCATACTGAAGGGGTCCGATCGGTCTCAATGAGGAGTAATGAAATTCATGCCCTCTGGCTGTGAGGCCCACCACCCCTAATAAGCACGACCGCGTAATATCCAACTCTCGATACCCAAGCGTCAGACCGGGACGCTGCATCACCGCCTCCGCCGGAAAGAGCCCGACCATGTCATGCGATCGCCCCTCAAAGTCACGGATGCGCTGCGTCAAATACATCAGGCCGCCGCATTCGGCATAGATGGGACTTCCGTGCTCGGCGAATATGCGGATTTCCTGTCGCATGGCGGCATTGGCGGCCAGCGCCTCGCCGTACAGCTCCGGATATCCGCCGCCCAGATAGAGCATGTCGACTGCGGGAAGAGCCTGATCCCTCATCGGGGAGAACATGACCAGTTCGGCGCCCTCCGCTTCCAATAGCTCAAGATTGTCTTGGTAATAGAAACAGAATGCCGGATCGTACGCGACCCCGACACGAATCTTCCGTTGCTCGTGAGATCCAGACGTTCGAAGCGGGGGCGATGAGAGCTCTCGGCAAGATCGAGCCAGTGCTTCGATCCGGTCCAGATCGACGGTCTGCATGGCGGCCTGAGCGAGCCGCTGATAGAGGTCCTTTGAACTCTGTTCAATCGCGGTCATCAGGCCAAGATGTCTGTCAGGAATGGTTGCGGTCGAATCAGGCCGCAGATATCCGACGACGGCGAGATCCGTCTCCGCCTCTACAGCATCCTTGAGCAGAGCATAGTGTCCTTCGCCACTGATCCGATTGAACAGCACAGCCCGCACGTTCAGCTTGGAGTCGAAACGCGCAAATCCACTGGCCATGGCCGCAGCGGAGCGAGCCATCGCGCTCCCATCGATGACCAGCAACACGGAGGCATCCAACTGCTTCGCCAATTCAGCGGTGCTGCCCGTGTCCTCCGTCGCCGAGCTTCCATCGAATAATCCCATCATGCCTTCGATGATGGAGAGATCCGCGTCAGCCGCTGCGCGGACGAAAATGTCGAGATTCAATGACGCCCCCAGCATCCAGCCGTCCAGATTGCGCGATGGCCGGCCGGTCACCACACTGTGATGGCCCGGGTCAATGAAGTCAGGCCCCACCTTGAACGGCTGCACCCGGCGACCTCGCGCGGCCAATGCCGCCATGATGGCCAGTGTCACGGTCGTTTTTCCGACTCCACTGTGCGTGCCGGCTATGACCAGTCGAGGAAAGGGCTTCAGCGTGGCCATCGCGTTCATCGTGTTCATCGATTCGGCCTCACAACGTGACTTTCATGCCGACATAGATGGATCGTCCCGCCGTGCCTGCATTCAAGATCTCTTCATACTTTTCATCAAACAGGTTCTCTGCCCGGGTATAGAGCTGAATCCGCTTGGTGACGTCGTAACTGGCCGCCAGCGACCAGACATCAAAGGCCCTCTGACTCAGGCGATTCTGGATGTCGTTGAAGCGAGAGCCTACATAACGAGCCGCGAGCGTCACCACAAGCGCGTCAATCGGCTGATAGCTCAGCAGTGCACTCCACTGATCGACCGGCCATCGCGGCAAGCGCAGCGCATTGCTCAGATCGCGCGTAAGAGTATTGGTGTATTGGCCCTGAATCTCAAGATTTTTGATGAACGGCCGATCGCGAACCAGCGACACCGTAGCGCCGGCCTCCCACCCTTTCGTGGCGGCGGAGCCGACATTCAAGGGGCATTGCAAAAAGGTGCTGAACGGCGCGCAGGTCGGATCGTTCAGAGAGTTGACGATGAGATTTCTGTACTGATTCCAAAAATAGCCGAGACTGAGACGAACACGGTCTCCAAACAGTCCCTGGTCTACTCCCACATCCATCGACTGGCTTTTTTCGGGTCCCAAGTTTGGGTTGCCGAAGTTCGGAAAGAACAACTGGTTGATGGCCGGGGCGCGAAAACCGGTCGCATAGCTGGACCGGATCTTGGTATTCGTTTCACGATGTAGATAGCCGCCCGTGACCCGATAGGTCGTCGCGTCTCCGAAGACGTTGTAACTATCCTGCCGTATGCCCCCCGTCGCAAAGACGCGGTCGAACAGATTGAGCTGCGCTTGGGCAAAGCCGGCATTGGAACGAACGATCTTGCTCGAAAGTCCGGTATCATTCTCACCCTGTTGCTCGCGGAATTGATACCCAACCGTCAGGAGTAAGGGCTTCCCGACCTGTACGTTCTCTTGTACCTCAATCCGATTGGATACTGTGCGTGTCTCGTTCGGACTGCCAACAGGCCGGCTCAGAATTCCAGTGATAAGACTCCTTTGCAGCGTGCCCGGGAGAAACAAAGACTGGTCTTCATCACGCGCGAGCGTAATTTTTTGAGACCACCAGTTCGTGATGCGCTGATCATAGGTACCGGTATAGATCAGCTCACGATCCTTCGTTTTCGAGCCAAAGACATCGCGCGGCGGATTTGAAATATTGTCTAAATTGACATGACTGTCGAGCCAGCGAAAGGCAAATTCCAGCCGTCCATCATGTGGAAGGGTGATCCCGATTTTCGAGGACGCTTGCCAGTTCCTGAAGGCATCGCGTTCAGCCGCACCCAACCGGTAATTGGCGGCGGAAAAGCCGGTGAAGTTCCAACGAGAGAGCGAAAAGGAAAAATCAACCGGCCCTTTTTGTCCCGCCACATTGCCGCCTTCCCGAATGGACAGAAACGATCCATACTCGAAGAAGGCGCTTGCCTGAGGGCTTCCCGCGCCTCTCTTGGTGATGATATTGATCACCCCACCCATCGCGTCCGACCCCCACAACATGCTCTGCGCGCCCCGAAGAATCTCGATGCGCTCGATATTATCGGTGGTAAGATTGGCAAAGTTGTAATAGCCCTGCGTGGCACTATTGACGATCGCGCCGTCAATGAGGACAAGTGTCTGCGTATTGCTGCCGCCACGGATGCGCACACTCGTATCGGTGCCCGGACCTCCGTTCGACAACACGGTCAGTCCTTGACTCAATCGCAAGGCATCCGCGACGGTCTTGAATTTCTGACGCTGGATGGCTTCCTGGGTGATCACTTCCACAGCACTGGTCATCTGGCTCATGGGGGTCGGCACCTTCGTTGCCGTCACGACCACGTCTTGAGCCTCGAGCACGGCCTCGCCCTGCTCACTGTCCTCTGCAAATGCGTTGGGAACCCCTGCTGCAAGACACATAATCAGTACACCCGTCCATCCGATGACGGACGAGTCCTGTCGACTCAGGTCCATGCTCTACCTCCCCTACGCTCGAAGGGCCGAGTAGAAATGTCCGTCCGTTGGGTCTCCTGACTCGCGGATCGCTGCGCTTCCGCGCCTTCCCATCTGGGGACGTTATTCGTGAATCGTTATTCGTTATTCGGCAGGCAGATTCTTCCCGATTAACGTTTAACGATTAACGGTTCACGTCCCCCTACGACAGTGGCAGATTGCGGAAGCACTCCTCGCTTACAGTGGCGGCACCGTGATGGCTTTACACCATCTTCCCCTACGCTGACGGCTTCTCTCCGCTACGTTCTTCCTCTGTTGTTCGTACCCCCTCTGATCAGCGAGTGGACCGGGTACGAGTCCATCCCGCTCCAACGGTCATGACAACGTGCCTTTTTTCCTCATCAGCAGATAGATAAAGAAAGGGCCGCCGGTGAGCGCGGTGATGATGCCCACAGGAATCTCCGTGGGCGATAACAACGTCCGCGCGGCTGTATCGGCGAGAAGCAGAAACATGCCGCCGACCAATGCCGACGCAGGAAATAGGAGCCGATGGTCCGCTCCCAACACCAAACGCACGGCATGAGGCACGACCATGCCGATAAACCCGATCATACCGCTCACAGACACGACCGCCCCGGTCACCATGGCCGACGTCACAAATATGAGTTTCTTGACTCGCTCGGTCTCGACCCCCAGCGAGCGCGCCGACTCATCCCCCAACGTCATGAGATTCAAGATGGTGGCTTGGCTATAGAGAACAAGCAGCCCGATCAGCACGTAGACCAAGAGCATCGTCAGTCCCGACGAGACGTGCGTCGACAGCGTCCCCATGAGCCACGCCATCATCCCAAAGGAACGGTTCGGTTCCATGATGGAGGTAATAAACATAATGAGCGCGGTGAAAATCGCATTGAGGATGACCCCCGCCAGGAGCAGACTGTGGACGGGAAGACGACCCCCCGAGGAGCCGATTCGATAGACCACGATGAGCGAGATCAACCCGCCCGCAAATCCACAGAGCGGCAACGCCGTCAACGCCAGAAACGAGGTGCCGATGCCGAACAACATGGCTAGAGAGGCGCCGAGCGCCGATCCTGAAGAAATGCCAAGGACATACGGGTCCGCAAGCGGATTGCGCAAGAGCGCTTGGAGCGCGACACCGACGGACGCGAGGCTGGCCCCGACGATGATGCTCAACAACACGCGGGGCAATCGAACATGGAACAGAATTGTACCCGTGGTCCCTATCGATTCGCGGCTCACGTCCCCATTCTGGAGCGCGTGTCCAAGTAGCGACAGTATCTTGATGGGGTTGATATATTCGCTTCCGACTTGAAGACAGAGGACAACGAGAAACGCCAATGCGATCGAGAGACCGACAACAATGTGAAGACCTCGCCGTGCACGACCGACCATGGCGTGACCGGGTAGACTCGTCATCACGCCAATGGATGACGTCCCACGAAGGGAAACCGGGTTCCCCGCCGTCACGGGTTCAGACACGTCTGGCTGAGCGAGGGTCTTCATGCGGGTCAACGGGCTGATGCTCCCGTGAAGACTTCCGGATGAATGGCTCGTGCAAGCGCTTCCAGTCCGTCACCAATCCGAGGTCCCGGACGATTCAAGAGATCCGAGGGGACATGCCGCAACTGTCCACGCTTCACGGCAGACAGAGCCGGCCATTGTTGCCACACGCGTTGCTCGCTCAACTCGATCTTGCCGACGGGAAAGACCAAGACATCAGGGTCCTCCCGCAACACCACTTCCATGTTGAGACGCGGATAGGGCGTGGCTGTATGGCCGGCAATATTGACCCCGCCCGCCAAGCCGATGAGTTCATGGATAAAGCTGCCGGGCCCCACCGTAATCAGCGGGTGGCTGTTGAGCACGTAGAGCACTCGCACGCCGGGACGTCCCGCTGTGACTCGATGGATCGAGTCGATGCGCTGTTGCACGTGTGTAATCGCCGCGTCCGCTTGGGCGGCACGCCCGAAGATGGCTCCCAGCTTGGTGAGATGCGTTGTAATATCGGTAACCGAGTTGGCTGAGAGCACGACGAGCGGAATCTGAAGCTGCTCTACTTTGCCGAGGAGGTCGGCGCGGAGAAATTCTCGCGGCGCGATGATGAGATCCGGATTGAGGGCCACAATGGCTTCGATGCTTGGATTGGAGTAGCCCACTTTCTGTTTCAGCAGTGCCTGTGGAGGATAGTCGCAGAACTGCGTCACGGCGATGATGTCGCGATCGAGCCCGAGCGCGAACAGCATCTCCGTGATACTCGGGGCAAGGGAGACGACGCGCGTGGGCGCTTTCACAAACTGAATGGATCGATTGAGGTCGTCGCGGATCGCCAGCGGTTCAGCCGGGGTGGCGATGCCGCAGAGCAACAGGGGGATCGGGACGGTGAGTAGTCCGATCAGGACGATGAGCGAATACCGAACGAGTAGCGAGCGCAAAAAAAATCCTCGGGGTCAATAAATATTGAGACCCAGAGGATTGCTCCCGTCATCGTTCCTCGGCCTTCCCCACCCCACGAAGGAAAGTTGGTCATCCCCTCTAGGCAGGTCTTCTGACTTCTGGATCATCCTACTCACCGCGTCTTCCCATTCGCTCGTGGCGAACAGTGACAGTGCACGGCTTTCGTCCCCAGTTACAGCGGCGGGACCGTGAGGGATTCGCACCCTCTTCCATGTGCCTATAGGTTCTATGTGGGAGGCACTCTAGTAAATGCGTGGCAGACGTGTCAAGTCCCGACAGTCACACGACCACTCAGTAGGAATAGTGCGCAAAGGCAAGAGACGATCGACATCTAATCAATGACCTTCACGGTCACCTCTTGCAGTCCGGTCGCGCCGTCGGGATAGGGCTCTTGTTCAAGCGATGATTGTACACGCCCATCACGATCGGTTGCCCGTACGACAAGCGTATGGCGGCCGGGAGAAGCGATCCGCCAGTCATAGCTCCAAAACTGCCACGCGTACGGGGAGAGCGGGGGGCCCAACGTCGCCGGATTCCATATCTGTCCTCCATCCGTGCTGACCTCGAGTGCCTGAATGCCCCGCACGCCGGCAAAGGCCAGTCCTTTCACGAAATAGGCGCCGCCATGTATGGCGTCGCCGTGTAAGGGAAGATCTATGCGCGACATCGTTCTGATGGTCGCGTCGTCCGTCCACCCTTTCTTCTGATAGTACCCCTTGTAATCTCCGGCAATCAGCTCGATTTTCGTCAGCCACTGGACGCTTTTCATGCCGTACACGCCGGGAACAATCATCCTGACCGGAAAGCCATGTCCTTGGGGCAGAGGAACGCCATTCATCTTCACCGCAATTAAGACATCGCCCGCCATGGCTCGCTCGAGCGTGATGCCGTCAGCATACCCATCCGCCGCATGAAAGACAACATCGTACGCGTCGGATGCCGGCTTCACCTCCTCCAACATCGTTCTTAACGAGAGTCCTTCCCATTCGGCGGTACTGATGAACTCTCCCGCGACCGTGTTCCCGACGCATTCAAGGGTCACAATCTCGGACACTTTCGGTCTGGCCAGCAGCTCGGCATAGTTGAGGGTCAGCGGGTTCTCAACGAGACCCCCGACCTGTAACTCCCACTCTTCGACGCGTACAGTCGGGGGACTTCGATAGGACGTGACGTAAAATTCTTCGTTCGATGTGATGGCCGGTGTGAGTTTTTGCGGCTGGGGACTACCGAACAATCGATCCAGGACACCGGCTCTCACGAAGGGCGGAACCGGGACAGCCGATGCAGCCGCCATTGCAGCTGTCACTTGAAGAAATGTTCGGCGGGATAGCTTCATATTCGACTTCCTTTGCTCTGGGGCGCTACCGCTCTTCGGCCAGCAGCGATTGGATCATGTGCTCCGTGTCTCGATATCCACCCTCGCCCACGCGCACGTAACGAATCACGCCATGCTTATCAATCAAGTACATGGCCGGCCAGTATCGATTGCCATAGTGATTCCATGTCTTGAAGTCGTTATCGACCGTGACCGAATAGCGTATCTGATGCTCTGTGATATAGCGCTGGACCGACTCAACGTTCTTTTCGTACGCGAATTCCGGCGAATGGACTGCGATGACCACCAATCCACTGCTCCGATACGCATCATGCCACCCTTTCACAAGCGGCTCGACGTTTCGACAGTTGTAGCAGCCAAAGGTCCAAAACTCCAAGAGCACCACCTTCCCTTTCAATTCCGCGAGACGCTGCGGTGGTCCGTTGAGCCAGGTGTCGTTGAGGATCTCGGGCGCCGCCATTCCCACGCCGCCCACACGCCCGTGAGCGCCCTCTAACAGGAAGAACGAGATCATGCCGAGTGCGAGGATGCAGAGCGCCGATAATGAGGCCACACGTTTCATAGCAACTCCTTCCTTCGGGGCAATACCCTTTACCCATATTAGATCGTCTCCCAATCGAGCCGTTCGTTACAGCATACCGGACTATCCGCCCGGTCAGATGGTCGCGGCAGCCTCTCTGTAACGAACTGAAATGAAGAAGGACTAACCGGCAGATAAGTCGTAAAGGCACAATCGGAGAGGAGGCCGCCATGAATTGCTCGCGATGCCGGGGATTAATGATCGTCGACTCGTTTATCGACCTACAAGAGGACACGGGACAACTCTGGCTATCGGCCTGGCGATGCGTCAACTGCGGACAGGTCCACGATCCGGGAGTGATCCGCAATCGCCTTGCGCCGCGGTGTGTCGGCGTTGCCGACGTGAAGCGGCTGAGGTCGAGACCACGTGTTGCGCGTGCTCCCATCGCCATCCGCGCGTCCGCGTGAAAGTGCTCGCTTCTTACGAGCCGATGCCCCCGGAATTCCTACCGCTTGATCAGGCTATCTGCTGGAGATAGAACATCAAGGGGGATGCAGCTTCGATAAACTTCTGATTGCATTACTGACGTATTCTTGGAGTCAGCTCTTTGCTTCGGTCGACCGCGTATGACGGCTATACGACCAACTTGCAGTCTGAGCCTGCGATGACGAGGATGTGTTGCTGGCAATACGAGGAATGGATAGCCCCTCTCAAAGGAGCACGTCGCTCCGGTTCGCATGATCGCCCAAGCGTTACGCGTGGAAAGGCGCCAAGTCAATCAGGCAAATCACCTTTTGGGATCGTGAGCAGAAAGGTTTTCGGAGATGCGGGGAATATTCGAATAGTGCATTACCATGGCAGAACGACCGCTAC
>JBDUAJ010000207.1:0-4431 GCA_040004695.1 Nitrospirales bacterium
ACGCAGGCGTACTGGCGGTCCGTCGAGGAGACCGAACGAGAAAAGCTCCGCCGGGCGAGAGGGTAGGTGTTCATGAATAATCCGGGCTAGGCGCGTGGACTCAGCCGAGGTGGGTACGAACGACCCCGACGAGATCATCCGCCACTGACCGGATCATCGCATCCTGTTCGCCTTCCACCATGATTCTGAGCAGCGGCTCGGTTCCGGAATAGCGGACCAGGACACGGCCGGTCCCGTTGAGTTTGACTTCCGCTGCTTTGATGGCACTCTGGACGTCCGGTAATGTGGAAAGATCCGGCTTCTGCTTGACGGGCACACCCAGCAATACTTGTGGTACCGCAGTCATGCACCGGGCGAGATCGGACAGAGGACGACCGGTCCGTTTCATCAGCGACAGTACTTGTAGCGCGGAAATCAGCCCATCTCCGGTGGTATTGTGGTCTAGAAAGATAAGATGTCCCGACTGTTCGCCGCCGAGGTTGTATCCCTCCGCCATCATAAGCTCTAGGATATACCGATCGCCGACGGGAGTACGGACCAGTTTAATACCGGCCTTTGCCATCGCCAGTTCCAGGCCGAAATTGCTCATGACGGTTCCGACCAACGTGTGCCGCTTGAGTTGACCGCATTGATGCAAATCCAGGGCGAGCGCAGCAATGGCATGGTCACCGTCAATCACTCTGCCTTGTTCACACACAAAGACAGAACGATCCGCATCGCCGTCATGGGCAATGCCGATATGCGCCTCATGTTGAACCACGGCTTCCTGAAGACATTGCGGGTCGACGGCGCCACATTTGGCATTGATGTTTGTCCCATCCGGCTTATCGCCGATCACCCAGACAGTAGCACCGAGTTCGCGCAGCACTTTAGGCGCGACCTTGTAAGCCGCCCCGTTCGCACAATCCACGACGACACGCAATCCCTGGAAGTCGAGTTGTCGCGGCAGCGATCGCTTCACGAACTCGATATACCGGCCCTCGGCATCGTCAATGCGAAACGCTTTTCCGACTTCGTCCGCCGTGGGGCGGAGATGCTCGATCTCATTTGACGTGATGAGGTCTTCGATACGCAGTTCGATCTCGTCGGGAAGTTTGGATCCATCATTGGCAAAGAACTTGATGCCGTTATCCTGATAGGCATTGTGGGATGCGGATATCATGACTCCGGCATCGGCTCGTAGGCTTCGCGTGAGAAATGCAATCGCCGGTGTAGGAAGCGGACCGACCAGGAGCACATCAACCCCCATGGAACAGATTCCAGAGGTCAATGCCGACTCCAACATATAACCGGAGAGCCGCGTATCCTTCCCGATCACGATTTGATGCCGGCCTGATCGGCGCTTGAAGAGATGCGCGGCAGCGCGACCCAACTTCATCGCCGTCTCACTGGTCATCGGTTCCAGGTTGGCGACACCTCGGACTCCATCGGTTCCAAATAGTTTGCGCATGTTTCTCCTGGCGTTCAGCGTTCTGCGTTCAACGATCAGCTTTCCGCGCCGGCTGATGACTGATGGTTTTGTATCGCGTCGATCATTTTCACGACATCACGAATTGGGGCGACATCATGAACCCGCACCATTCGAGCACCTTTCATGATCGCGACGGCCACGGCGCCTGCCGTACCCATGAGCCGTTCGTCGATCGGACGGCCTAAAATCTTTCCAATAAACGCTTTACGGGAGACACCCACCACAAGAGGACGTCCAAGCGTGTGAAACGTATCGAGCCGATCCAATAATACGAGGTTGTGCTGACAATTCTTTCCGAAACCAATGCCGGGGTCAAGTAGAATGCTGTCCGGATGAATACCCGCTTCTTTGGCCGCATCCAAACGTGTCTTCAAAAACTCCCGGACTTCCTCGACCACATGAGTATACCGCGCGGCGTACTGCATGGTCTGAGGATTTCCCTGCATGTGCATCAGGATCAGACCGGCGCCGGCTTTGGCCACGACCTCAGCCATACGTCGGTCGAAACGCAAGGCACTAATATCGTTGATCAAGGCGGCGCCCACGTCCAGCGCCTGCTGAGCGATCGAGGCTTTTGTTGTGTCGATCGACACGGGAATGATTGTCTGCCGACAAATGGCCCGTACGATGGGAATCAATCGGCGACGTTCTTCTTCCTCGTCGATCGGTACGGCACCCGGCTTAGTGGATTCTGCACCAATGTCGAGCACGTCCGCCCCTTGCTCCACCATGCTCAGTGCATGAGCGACGGCCGCGTCGGGATTCACATACCGCCCGCCGTCAGAAAAAGAATCCGGGGTCACGTTCAACACCCCCATAATGTGCACTCGGTCGGCAAGCGGCAACACCCGGCCACTCAGCACAAAGACTCCTGAGGCAGATGTATCGGTATGCATGACGGTCCTATGGCAGGAAAGTGCAGATACTTTGTATACGGGCAAGCATAATGGAGAAGCGTCGACAGAGAATAGGAACGCTCAGGGCCCGCGATGAAACCCAGATTATTAAATAGGAACAGCTTGTGAAGCGTGTTGCTTGATAATCAGGTCTATCTCCGGCGCATCAAGTACTTCTTTTTCAAGGAGCGCCTCGGCGAGCGCCCTGAGGGTCGCCATGTGGTCCGTAAGCATCTTTTTCGCGCGTTCATAGTTCTCGACCACCAGCCGTTTGACTTCGTGATCGATTTCAATCGCTACCTGCTCGCTGAAATCACGTCGTGTGGCAATCTCACGGCCCAAAAAAATCTCTTCGTCCTTCTTGCCGAACGTCAATGGGCCGAGCTTCTCGCTCATCCCCCACTCACAGACCATTTTCCTGGCGAGATCGGTTGCCCGCTCGATATCGTTACCGGCGCCCGTGGTGATGTGGTTCAGCACGAGCTCTTCTGCCACGCGGCCGCCCAGCAGAATGGCAAGATTGTTATAGAGAAAATCTTTGGAATAGTTGTGTCGATCATCGGTCGGTAATTGCATGGTCACGCCGAGGGCGCGGCCACGCGGAATGATGGTCACCTTGTGCACGGGATCTGTCCCGGGCAGCAGTTTCGCCATTAAGGCGTGGCCCGCTTCGTGATAGGCTGTGGTCCGTTTCTCCTCGTCCGTCAGCACCATGCTCTTGCGCTCTGCGCCCATCAAGACCTTATCTTTTGCATTTTCGAAGTCGGCAATCTCGACGACCTTCTTATCGAGTCGGGCAGCCCAGAGTGCCGCCTCATTCACCAGATTTTCAAGGTCCGCTCCGGAAAAACCGGGTGTCCCGCGCGCGATCTTCTCCAGTTCGACGTCACCGGCCACGGGCACTTTCTTCGTGTGTACTTTCAGAATTTCCGTGCGGCCTCTGAGATCCGGGCGATTGACGACGATCTGGCGATCGAAGCGACCAGGACGCAGCAGCGCCGGGTCAAGCACATCCGGCCGATTGGTGGCGGCAATCAGAATTACACCCTCGGTCGTATCGAACCCGTCCATCTCGACAAGGAGCTGGTTCAACGTCTGCTCACGCTCATCATGTCCCCCGCCAAGACCAGCCCCTCGCAGCCGCCCGACGGCATCGATCTCATCGATGAAGATGATGCACGGTGCATGTTTCTTACCCTGCTCGAAGAGATCCCTGACACGAGACGCTCCGACGCCCACGAACATTTCCACAAAGTCAGAACCGCTAATGCTGAAGAACGGCACACCGGCTTCACCGGCAATGGCCTTCGCCAACAATGTCTTGCCCGTTCCCGGCGGCCCTACAATGAGCACGCCTTTGGGAATGCGCCCTCCGAGCTTCTGAAACTTTCTCGGGTCCTTAAGGAAATCAATGATCTCCGAGACTTCTTCTTTTGCCTCGTCGATTCCGGCGACATCCGAAAAGGTGATCTTCTTGCGCTCTTCGGTCAACATCCGAGCGCGACTCTTACCAAACGACAGCGCCTTGTTACCGCCGATTTGCATCTGCCGCATGAGAAAGAACCAAAGACCTAAGAACAGTATGAAAGGTCCCCAGGTCACTAGAAACGTGATGTACCACGGACTTTCATCCGGCGGCTTCGCTTCGATCTGAACGTTCCGCTCACGCAGCACTTTCACCAGATCAGGATATTCGGCTGAATAGGTTCGGATGCGAGTCCCATCCTTCAGAATCCCGCTGATATGGCTGGCCTTAATGATGACTTTGGTGATCTCACCCTTGTCGAGTTGCGCCATAAAGTCGCTAAAGATGACCTCTTCCTCGGGTGCATGGGTCGGAACGCTAAACAGGTTGAAGAGCAAAATCATAAAGAGCCCGACAACCACCCAGAACAGGAGATTTTTTACCCGAGAATTCATCCAACTCCTCCTCGACGCCCTATCAGACTGGTGTAAACCTTGCTAGAAGATAATAATGACACAAGATTCTAACATACAGTTGGAAAACGTGACAAGAACGGTTATCCTCCCTGGCCGTCTTCATCCACTGTATCCAAAACAGCC
>JBDUAJ010000208.1:0-4291 GCA_040004695.1 Nitrospirales bacterium
AGTCCACGGCTCGCTCGAATACCGATTCGTCATCGCTGTCGAATCCAAACACGATCCCCGGATTGACCATGATGCCATTGTCATGAAACATCTTGATCTCGTCCGAAAACTTCTTCACCCGGTTAAACGGTTTGTTGGTTTCTTCCAAGGAATCCTCATCGAGCGATTCCATGCCGACGAAGACCGACACACACCCGCTCTCAGCCGCTAATTTGACCATTTCCTCGTCATCACCAAGAAACAGGGTCGACTGGCAACCCCATTTAATCTTCAGCGGCTTGAGCGCTGCCCACAGTTCTTTACAGTACGTGCGATTGCTGTTGTGGAGATCGTCGACGAAGGCGAAAATCGTCCCATCCTCGATCCCAACCCGGATGCGAAGTCCTGTCAGAAACGCCTGCCACAACGTATCGTTGGACATACGGTCCACGAGTTCACTGCAAATCCACTGCTTGACGTGGGTCAACTCTTTGATGACTTCAGGGACGGGCCTCCGGCGAGTCGTCTTTCCGTTAAATGGCGAGACGCTGCAGAATTCGCAATCGAAGTGGCAGCCTCGCGTCGTAAAGCTGCATTGCCGCGTCATATAAGCATCCGGGCTCAGCAGTTCGACGCGCGGACTGATGTAGTTGTCCAACGCCGGAAACTGCTCCATCTTATACATGCGTTTCATCGAGCCCGCCAAAAAGTCGGCGACCACTTGGGGCCAGAGATCTTCTGCCTCTCCGCAGACGATCGCATCGCTGTATCGCAGCGCCTCATCGGGGCAGTAGGTGGGGTGGACCCCACCCAGGACGACGGGTTTTCCTCTCTTCCGAAATTCCGTGGCAATTTCATAGGCGCGCGGCGCATAGCAGGTCATGATCGACAGTCCCACCAGATCGCATGGTTGATCGAAGTCGATATCCTGGACGGCCTCATCGACCAGGAGGACATGCCAATCGGCGGGAGTATAGGCCGCGATCACCGGCAAGCTGAGCTTCGGAAACCAGACGGCGCGGCGTTCACTGGCCGTCAGATGATAGGGATTATTCCTGGGATAGGGATCGACGAGCAAGAGCGTATGTTTCTTTCCAGCTGTGGTGGTGGTGAATTGCATCGTGTTCGTTCCTCCTCGTGGCCACTGCGCGGCTTCTGCCGTGCGGGCATACGAATCGCGCTGTTATCTCGGTCTCACTAAGAAATCGCTGTTCGGTCGAGCGGACGGCTGAACGATCTCGTCCTGGAGAAACACGCCTTCCGTTAGGCCGGGCGTCTGTTCCTCCGGACCCTGTGGCCTTTGTCCATGCTCGTCCCGATCTTGCCGCTTCTGGACTTCTTGGCTGCGCTGCTCGCGCTCCATTCTTTCTTTTTTATCGGTCTGTCGTTTGACATTGACCCCGATCGAATTCGGTGGAACAGGGGGCCCCATCACGCCGCACCCCGCCACCGTCAGCAATAGGACGATGTGGGTTATCCATTCCTTTACCTGCACCCCAGCGCTTTCTCCAAGACCTTGAGCCGGGCCTCGACCCGTTTTCTTGCCGTGCCTCCGATTTGGGCCTTTCGCTCGATCGCTCCTTCCAGGGTGATCGCGTCCAGGACGTCTTTCTCAAATCGTTCCGAGTAGCCGCGCAGATCGGACACAGTGAACTCGCGCAGATCGCGGTGGCCATCCACGCACTCTCTTACGATGCGGCCCGTCACTTCATGCGCCTCCCGGAACGGAAGGCCTTTCGTGACCAGATAATCGGCCAATTCTGTAGCCAAAAGAAAGCCTGAGTCTGCGGCGCGAGCGATCGCAGCCCGATTCACCGTCAGTCCTTTCAGGAGCTCGGTGCACAGCGTGACGGAGCCGCTGACCGTGTCCAGCGCATCGAATAGAGCTTCTTTATCTTCCTGCAGATCCCGATTGTAGCTGAGGGGCAAGCCTTTGAGAACCGTCAGCAACCCCATGAGATGGCCGTAAACGCGGCCGGTCTTACCGCGGATGATCTCGGGAACATCCGGGTTTTTTTTCTGCGGCATCATGCTGCTGCCCGTGCAAAACGAATCCGGCAAGTCGATAAACTGGAATTCCTGTGAAGACCAGAGGACTAATTCCTCGCTCAACCGGGACAGGTGCATGGCGAGTATGGCGAGCGCGCTTACGACCTCCAACACATAATCCCGGTCCGAGACGGCATCCAGGCTGTTCTCACTCACCGAGGAAAACCCAAGCAATCGTGCCGTGTATTCTCGATCAATGGGATAATTCGTGCCTGCCAACGCTCCGGAGCCGAGCGGCATCACGTTCACGCGCGTCAACGCATCACGTAGCCGATTCTTATCGCGTTCCATCATGTCGACGTACGCCAACAAATGATGCGCGAACAGCACGGGTTGGGCGCGTTGAAGATGGGTATAGCCGGGCATGATGACATCGGAATGTCGTCGTGCCTGGATCACGAGTGCACCTTGAAACTGCCGGATCTCATCGGACAATAGGGCAAGCGCGTCTCGGAGGTAAAGGCGAAGATCGGTCGTCACCTGATCATTTCGGCTGCGGCCCGTGTGCAGCTTGCCCCCAACGGCGCCGATCAACTCGGTGAGCCGCCGCTCGATGGCCATGTGGATATCTTCGTCCTGCTGCATGAATGCAAAGCGGTCCGCGTCGAGTTCGCGACGGACACGATTCAGTCCTTCTATAATGGTGGCCGCTTCTCGCTTCGTCAGCACGGCCGCTCGGTGCAACGTTTGCGCATGCGCGATACTGCCCTGAACGTCCTGGGCATACAGGCGTCGGTCGACGGCCAGCGAAGACGTAAATGTTTCCACCAGCCGATTCGTCCGTTCTCGAAATCGTCCACCCCACAGTTTCCCGTGCGGCGCCGAGTTCACTGCTGTCTGGCGAGGAGCCTTTTTTTTCACCGAGCCTCAATCATCGCCGGCATCGCCGAGTGCTGTTGTTCGTTCATTTTCGCGGCCGACGACGTTGCACGCGGATCGCCAGACGTAACGCATTCAACCGAATGAACCCTTCCGCATCCTTCTGTCGATACGATTCGTCTTCCTCAAAGGTAGCCAGATCAAGCCGATACAGGGATCGGTCCGACTTCCGGCCCACCACCGTACAGCTGCCCTTATACAGCTTCACCCGCACCGTGCCGGTCACGTCCTGTTGGGCTTCGTCTATTGTCGTCTGCAGGAGTTCCCGTTCGGGGCTGTACCAATACCCATAATAAACGAGTTCGGCATAGCGCGGTATCAGACTGTCGCGCAAATGCAAAACTTCTCGGTCCATCGTAATCGATTCAAGCCCGCGGTGTGCGGCGTGCAAGATGGTCCCGCCAGGCGTTTCATAGACGCCGCGTGATTTCATGCCGACGTAGCGATTCTCAACCAAATCAACACGGCCAACGCCGTGCGCGCCACCAACCTTATTTAAGCGAGCTAATAAGGTGGCAGGGCTCATCCGCTTGCCGTCGACTGCCACCGGATCGCCTTGATGGTATTCGATTTCAATTTCACGCGGCTTGCTCGGTGCTTTCTCTGGAGAAACCGTCATTTGGAAGATCTCATCAGGGGGAGCTTTCCACGGATCTTCCAGAATCCCACCCTCATAGCTGATATGGAACAGATTGAGGTCCATGCTGTAGGGCTTGGCCTTAGTCGCCGTGACCGGGATCCCGTGAGTCGACGCATACTCGATGAGCTCGCCGCGGGAACGGAATGTCCACTCCCGCCATGGCGCGATAATCCTGATTTTCGGATCCAGGGCCATATAGGTCAGTTCAAAGCGGACCTGATCGTTCCCTTTCCCGGTAGAACCATGGGAGACGGCATCCGCACCCTCCTTGCGGGCGAGTTCGATCTGGCGTCGTGCAATGAGCGGTCGCGCGATAGAGGTGCCTAGCAGATAACTGCCTTCGTACACCGCATTGCCTCGCAGCATAGGAAAGACGTGGTCTTTGATAAAGACTTCCCGCAGATCTTCCACGTACACCTTCGAGGCGCCGACGGAGAGCCCCTTGGCCTTGATCGCTTTAAGATCTTCGCCTTGGCCCAAGTCGGCACAAAACGCGACGACTTCGCAGCCATAGGTTTCCTTCAGCCACTTGAGAATGACTGACGTATCCAAACCACCGGAATAAGCCAGCACCACCTTCTTCACGTCTCGTTTCATGCCCGCGTGTACCTTTTTCTTGTGTCCTGTTTGCCGGCAGAAAGCCATTCGACGAGAATGGCTTTCTGCATATGCAGACGATTCTCCGCCTGATCCAGTACGACGGAGTGGTCGCCGTCGAGCACCCCCGCAGTGATTTCCTGGCCA
>JBDUAJ010000049.1:0-14527 GCA_040004695.1 Nitrospirales bacterium
AACGCCGAGCAATGATGGGCAACTATGGCGGATCGAGCAGTCGGCATTCCAATCGTCCGTGAGGGCGTGCCATTTATTGCGGCACTGGGCGGAGCCACCGCGTTCGCTGGTGTGGTCGGTTGGACCGTCCCTGCACTGGCCTTGGGCAGCGCAACACTCTTTACCGGTTGGTTTTTTCGGAACCCTCGGCGTGAGAGCCCGTGTACTGAAGGAGCGGTGGTCGCCCCAGGAGATGGGAAAATTATAGCCATTGAAGAAGACTATGAGCCCCGTTTTCTTAAAGCGGAGGCCACCCGTATCAGCATTTTTCTCAACATCTTTGATGTCCATGTGAATCGTATTCCCTGTGATGGCACTGTTGTGGATGTCCTCTATCAGCCAGGGCGATTTGTTGCCGCCAATCAGCCGGCCGCCACGCTGAGTAATGAACAAAATGCGCTGATGATCCGTGGCGTGAACGGGGCGAAAGTCCTGTGCGTTCAGGTCGCCGGCTTGATTGCTCGTCGTATTGTTTGTTGGGCATCTCCCGGCGAGAAGGTCGTGTGTGGCGAACGGTTTGGACTGATTCGCTTCGGTTCACGGGTTGATCTGTTTCTTCCAAAAGGCAGCTCGCTGCATGCAGCGGTTGGCGATCGGGTCAGAGGCGGCAAAGACCTGCTCGCGCTACTGCCGGTCGGGGAGGCTACATGCGCGGAACGATCATGAAACGGACGAAGGCATTTATGAAAAACGATGGGAAGCGAAAACGCGGCGTGTATCTCATTCCTAATCTGCTGACGACGGGCAATTTGTTCAGCGGTCTCTTTTCCATGCTTGCCGTGTTCAATGCAAATTACATGGCCGCGGCGATTGCTATTCTGGTGGCGGTGGTCTTCGACATGCTCGACGGAAAGTCTGCTCGCTGGACCAATACGACCAGCCAATTTGGTGTTGAATACGATTCGTTGGCCGATATGGTGTCTTTTGGCGTGGCCCCCGGCTTGCTGATCTATTCGTGGGCCCTCAGTGCGCATGGCATGATGGGGTCCGCCGTGATGTTTGCGTTTGTCGCTTGTGGTGCGTTGCGATTGGCTCGGTACAACGTGATGTCCGGCACGTCCGAGAGCAAGTACTTTACGGGCTTGCCTATCCCGGCCGCTGCGAGCGTCATTGCGACCGTGGTGGTGTTCGATCACCACATTGTTCGCATGGGAGCCGAAGTCAAGCCGCTGCTGATTCTCATCATGACCCTCACTCTCGCGTTTTTGATGGTCAGCACAGTGAAATACCGGAGTTTTAAGGATTTGAAATTCAGTGACGGGCATCACTTTAACTATCTGGTGTGGGCGGTCTTGGTACTCATGTTAGTAATCGCCTGGCCCCAAGTGATGTTGTTTGTGGTCTTTGCCGGCTATGCCATTTCAGGTATGATTGAAAAAGGCGTGACGTGGATCGCGAAGACCTTCGGCAAGCGCGGTATCGCAGAGCAGCCGGTTGTGCACTCGAAAGATTAGCAAGGGCGCTGAAGAGGAATAGTAGGTCGCCACGACGGAATCAAGAGAGCTGGTGGTCCATTCACAAAGTGGATAGGGTGCAAACCAGCCCGTCGACCGCCGAACTCGCCTCTGAGCCGGACTCGTGAAGCAGATGTAGTAATGAGTCCCGCCTGACCCACGTGAAGGGTTACAATGAAGGGTGATCGCGTTTGCGTTTCAATCGAACGGATCACTGAAACGGGGTGGTACCACGGAGTGCGATAAGCCTTCGTCCCTGGCCCAGGGCGAAGGCTTTTTTCATTTATGAGGATGCTGAAAAATCCCGCCAACTTCGTTCTCGGGTCGAAACAATCCTCAACGTACCCAGAGGGTACGACTCCGATTGTTTCTCGCCTGCGGCCTTGTTGAACGGGCTTTTTGAGCATCCTCGGGCTCCGTGTGGTTCGATGCAAGAGGAGGGAGAGTTATGACACGCATGATTCGGATCTTTGATACCACCTTGAGGGATGGGGAACAGTCGCCTGGCGCGAGCATGAACGTGGAAGAAAAAATCATGATCGCCAAACAGCTTGCACGGCTTAACGTGGACATCATCGAGGCGGGATTTGCGTATAGCTCGCCGGGCGATTTTGAGGCGGTAAAGCGAATCGCGAGCGAAGTGGAAGGTCCGACGATTTGCAGTCTGGCGCGGGCCAGGCCGGAGGATATCAATCGTGCCTGGGAAGCCTTGCAGGGTGCCCCGAAGGTCCGCATCCATACGTTTCTCTCGACCTCGGACATTCACCTCAAACATCAATTTCGCATGACCCGTGAAGAAGCGTTGAAGCGAGCGGTCGACATGGTGCAGCTCGCGCATGGATTTGTCGTCGATGTAGAGTTTTCCCCCATGGATGCGAGCCGGTCGGATCCGAGCTATCTCTGTGAGGTGATACAGGCTGTTATCGAGGCCGGCGCGGGGACGGTGAACATTCCGGATACCGTTGGATACGCGACTCCCCAGGAATTTGGACGTCTGATACGCACGATTCGCGAACGCGCGCAAAATATCGACCAGGCCGTGATATCGGTCCATTGCCATAATGATCTTGGCTTGGCCGTTGCGAATGCTCTGTCCGCCGTGGCTGAGGGAGCCGGCCAGGTGGAATGCACCATCAATGGAATCGGTGAACGAGCGGGAAATGCCTCCCTTGAGGAAATCGTGATGGGGCTGCGGACACGCAGGGATTTGTATGGGGCGGATACCGCCATTGTCACGGAGGAAATTTCCAAAACCAGCCGGCTCGTCAGCAAGATTACCGGCATGGTCGTCCAGCCCAACAAGGCGATCGTAGGTGCGAACGCCTTCGCTCATACGTCGGGTATTCATCAAGATGGCCTGCTTAAGGAGAAGAGCACGTATGAGATCATGCGCCCCGAGGCAATTGGGTTGACCCAGAGCAAGATGGTGATGGGCAAATTGTCCGGCCGGCATGCCTTTCGGCAACGGCTGGAAGAGCTGGGATATCAGTTGAGCGAGGCAGAGCTCAACCATGCTTTCGAGCGATTTAAGCGGCTGGCCGATCAAAAGAAGGAGATCTATGAGGAAGATCTGGAAGTGATTGTGTCCGATGAGATCGCGAAGGTCGAGCAACAATTCATGCTGACATCGCTCCTGGTCGAAAGCGGGACGGGGAAGATTCCGACGGCCGTCGTTGAGCTGGAAATTGCGGGTCGTCCGGCGAAGCACAGCGGAACGGGGGATGGTCCGGTCGACGCAGCCTATCGGACGATCGCGGCGATGACACAAACGAAAAGCCGACTGCTGTCGTATTCCGTAAAAGCCATCACCGGAGGAACGGATGCACAGGGAGAAGTCGCGGTCAGGTTGGAGGAGAATGGCAAAACGGTGACCGGCCATGGCGCGGATACGGATATTATCGTCGCCTCTGCGGAAGCTTATCTGAACGGACTCAACAAGCTGGCCTACTGGGCGTCTAAAAACCGAATCTATCCGGAAACGTCGGCTTGATTTGGAGGATCACGCCACTGTAGAGTTCTTGCCTTCGCGAAGGAGCGAACAGGACCGTGATTGTCAGAAGGCTCACTGAGTGCGAAGAGTTCCTCGCGGGCGATCATACCCATTTGCGTGAACTGCTACACCCCGATCGCGCTCCGGTGAAGGTCGGCTACAGCTTAGCGCATGGACATTTAGCGCCGGGGGCGGATTCCAAACGGCATCGACTGTCTTCCGCCGAGGTGTACTATTTCTTGGCGGGTCGTGGGGTGTTTCACACTGATGGTCACTCGTCACCCATTGAGCCGGGCATGGTTGTGTATGTGCCGCCCGGCGCCGAACAGTGGGTGCAGAATTCCGGCGATTCCAAAATGGAATTCTTATGTCTCGTCGATCCAGCCTGGAAGCGTGAAGACGAACACATCATGGAGTAACGCGTGACCGGTGAGGGTCAACGTAAAAAGGAGATCTGAGTTGAAAGCGAAGATTGCTGTCTTAGCCGGCGATGGTGTTGGCCGTGAGATTGTTCCGGAGGCGGTGAAGGTGTTGAAGGCAATTGGTCAACGCTTCGGCCATGCATTTGAATTCCCGGCCGGTGACGTCGGCGGTCATGCGATCGACAAGGTCGGTGTGCCTCTGCCACAAGCCACGCTCTCGCTCGCCAAGGAAAGCGATGCCGTGCTGTTGGGTGCAGTCGGCGGTCCGAAATGGGAAGGATTAGATTATAGCCTCAGGCCGGAGCGAGCGCTGCTGGGTCTTCGGGAAGAACTGGGCCTGTTTGCCAACCTTCGCCCTGCCAAGCTCTATTCCATGCTGGCCGATGCCTCGACGCTGAAGCGAGAAGTGATCGAAGGAATCGACCTGCTCGTGGTGCGGGAATTGATCGGCGGGATTTATTTCGGGAAACCGAAAGGCATCGAAAAGACGCCGACCGGCGAACGCGGCATCAACACAGAAGTGTATACGACTGAGGAAATCCGCCGCATCGCCATCGTCGCCTTCGAGGCGGCTCGCAAGCGTAAACGCAAGGTCACCTCCATCGACAAGGCGAACGTGTTGGAGTCTTCCGAGTTATGGAGGCGAGTGGTGATCGATGTGCATAAAGACCATCCCGATGTTGAATTGAGTCACATGTACGTCGATAACTGCGCGATGCAGCTTGTGCGAAACCCCAGGCAATTCGATGTCATTGTGACGACGAATATGTTTGGAGATATTTTAAGCGATGAAGCGGCCATGCTGACGGGCTCGATCGGGATGTTGCCATCAGCCAGCATCGGTGCACGGGTGGGTATGTACGAGCCGATCCATGGCAGCGCGCCTGATATTGCCGGCAAAAACATCGCGAATCCCATCGCGACAATTGCGTCGGCCGCCATGATGTTGAGTTACAACTTCCGACTTGAGAAAGAGGCCGAGGCTATCGAGCAGGCCATTCTCCATGCGCTCGAACAAGGCTATCGGACAAAGGACATCCAGAGCCCGGGATGCCGGCTGGTTGGGACGGTAGAAATGGGCGACGCGATCCTCAAGAACCTGAATCAGAATTAGGCAAAGCCCTATGTTGGTGTCGACAAAGCCGGGAACCATCAGCACGGTCGTGGGCAACGGCGAGCCCGCTCATGCCGGCGACGGTGGGCCAGCCGTCGCGGCTAGTGTGAACGAGCCGAAGAATATCGCAATCAGTCGAGCAGGCCATCTCTTCATCGCCGATTCTGAAAATCATGTCATCCGACGGGTCGACCTCAATACCGGCGTGATTGTCACGATTGCGGGTCGCCCGATGGAGCCTGTCGCCCGAGATGTGAGTGGCAGTGTGCAAGACGATCCGCTGCCGATGGATGAGGACGATCCCTTGGGTGGCCCGACTCAAGAGGTGACGTCACGATTTACCCAGTCGAGAGACGTCAGCGGAACAGTCCGGTTTGTGACCGGGACGCAAACAGGCGCGAAACGGTTTAGTGGTGATGGTGGTCGTGCTATGGAGGCGCAGTTGAATTTTCCGGGCGCCGTGGCCATCGATGAGCAAGGGCATGTCTACATCGCGGATACGATGAACCATCGTGTTCGGAAGGTCGATGCCGAGAGTGGCATTATCACGACCATCGCAGGCACCGGCCAAAAGCGCTGGTCAGGCGATGGCGGTCCAGCTGTCTCGGCAGCGCTCAATGAGCCAACAGCGCTGGCCTTGGATCAGAGAGGTCGTCTGTACATCGCCGATCAAAGTAACCATCGGGTGCGCCGACTCGATCTCGACACCGGAATTATCACGACTGTTACTGGAACGGGGGAGGCCGGTTACTCCGGCGATGGCATGCCCGGTCACGAGGCGGCCCTCTCGGGCCCGAGTGGTCTGGCGGTCGGCGTCGATGGTACACTGTACATTGCTGATACCTTTAACGGGAGGATTCGGAAGGTTGATGTGGGCACGGGCGTCATTACGACGGTGGCGGGGGACGGCTCCGAATATCGGTATCAAGGAAATCCGCATGAGTTGTCGACCAGTCTCTCACGCCCGTACGGCATCGCGCTCGAGGCTGATGGGCATCTATTGGTAACCGATTCCGACAGTCATTTGATCCGACGATGGCACCGGCTGAAAAAGATCATCACCCGCGTGGCTGGAAGTGGCAGCGCGGGATACAACGGAGATGGAGGCCTACCACTAGAGAGCAGCTTGAACTATCCTTTTGGAGTTGCGCTGGATCATCAGGGCAATATCTATATCGCGGATACGTTCAATCACCGCATTCGTATGATCGCCGCATAGCGGCAAATGCAAAATTAAAAATGAAAAATGCAAAAATTAAAACGACGCTCTCTGCTAATTTTGCATTTTGCATTTTGCATTTCTCAGGTAAATGATGTTGAAACACAAACAGAATGGCTACCGTGTCGCGGTCGTGGGCGTGACGGGTGTAGTCGGCGCCGAGATGATTGAGGTGTTGGAGGAGCGAAAGTTTCCCGTTGAAACGCTATGTGCTCTTGCCTCCGCACGTTCCGCCGGCGGCACGGTCTTGTTCCAGGGCCAGGATGTGACCATTGAAGAACTGACCAAAGATTCGTTTGCGGGAATTGATATTGCCTTATTTTCAGCCGGCGCTGACGTGAGTCGCGAATACGCCCCCATCGCCGCGAAGGCGGGCGCGGTGGTGATCGACAACAGCTCGGCATGGCGGATGGATAAGGAGGTGCCGCTCGTCGTGCCGGAAGTAAATCCGCATGATGTCGCACACCACCAGAACATTATCGCCAATCCGAATTGCTCGACCATACAGATGGTGGTCGCACTCAAGCCGTTGCACGACCGGGTTCGGATTAAACGCATTGTCGTGACGACTTTTCAGGCGGTTTCCGGTACGGGCAAGGACGCCATGGACGAACTCATGGACGAGTGCCGGGATCTCTTAAGCTTCCGTACAGCGGAACCGAAAGTATATCCGTATCAGATCGCGTTCAATTGTCTCCCGCATATCGATGATTTTCTTCCCTCCGGCTATACGAAGGAAGAGATGAAGATGGTCCACGAGACGCGAAAGATCATGGGAGATGCCTCCATCCAAGTGACCGCCACGACTGTACGGGTCCCGGTGTATGTCGGTCATTCCGAATCCATTAATATCGAGACTGAACACAAAATCACTGCCAATGAGGCGCGAGCGCTTCTTTCGACCGCTCCAGGTGTCATGCTCTATGATGATCCGGAACATAAGATCTACCCCATGCCGCTGGATGTGGCGGGGAAAGATGAGGTTTACGTCGGACGAATTCGAGAAGATGAATCGATTCCCAACGGATTGAACCTGTGGGTGGTCGCAGACAATCTCCGAAAGGGAGCCGCGACGAATGCCGTGCAGATCGCGGAACTGCTCGTGAGGTAATCCGTGTCCGAACTGGGTGGGATCGGCAAACTCCTGGTTGTCTTGGGAGTTGCGATGGTGGCGGTCGGTGGCCTTATCACGCTCCTGGACAAACTGTTCGGCACAGGGTCGGGATTCGGGTGGCTCGGCAGACTACCCGGCGATTTTCTGATCAAGCGCGACCACATCACATTCTCCTTCCCGCTTGCGACAAGTATTCTGATCAGCATCGTGCTCAGTACCGTACTCTATCTCATGTCTTTCTTTTTCAGACGATAAGCCGATGAAATATCTCTTCCGGTTAATGCTGGCCATGCTGATCTGGTGTGCCACGGACATCGCATCGGCGACTGAATCCATTCGTGTGCTCTTGGACCAGCAGGTGAAAAAGGTGACGGTCCAGGGTGACCAAGGTCTCATCGTCACGTTTGCCAATGGCGAAAGACGCTCGGCGACTCGTCCGGTCACAGTGTCGGCGGCGGCCGGCCATCTCGTGATGAACGGGACGCGGTTTCAGTCCCCCGTCGCCGTGTTTCATGCTCGCGGCGGAGACGTGTCTGCCGTGATTACGGCTCACATGAGGCCAACTCAGAGTCGGGATTCCAGTGGTGTAGGGAAGCAAGCGCCACTGCCTCCTGAGTCACCTCAATCATTTCGTGTCGGAGGATCGCTTCAGATCATGGTCCGGGACGGGGCCTTGATGGTCATCAACGACATACACATGGAAGAGTATGTGAAAGGAGTGGTGCCGTCAGAAATGAGCGCCGGTTGGCACCAGGAGGCGCTCAAAGTTCAGGCCGTCGCCACGCGAACCTATGCTCTGTACCAGCGCGTGTCGAATGCAGGGCGCGAGTTCGATGTGGTCGCCAGTACTCAGGACCAGGTCTATCGAGGCCGTCAGGGCGTGGACGACCGGGTCCAACATGCCGTCGAAACGACGCGAGGGATCGTCATTACGTATCAAAATGCCCCCATCCTGGCGGCCTTTTCCTCGACTGCAGCGGGACCAACCGAAGATGCCATGAATGTGTGGTCCAAAGACCTGCCGTATCTGAAGGGAGTGGAGTGCCCGTTCGATGAGAACTCGCCGTACTATCAATGGCGCGTCGAATTGCCGGTGCAGTCGCTCGAGCAATCGCTCAGAAAGCAAGGTATCCCGGTGGGCACGATTGCCACTGTTACGCCTTTCCTCTACAGCCGGGCCGGCCGCGTCGATAAAATTCGGATCTTGCATTCGGACGGAGAAATCATTCTCCGCGGCCAGGATTTTCGAAAGGCCGTCGGATACAGCATCATTCCGAGCACACAGTTCGAGATTGAGGCGCTGGGGCGCATGGTGGTCTTTGCCGGTCGTGGCTCCGGGCACGCCGTCGGACTTTGCCAATGGGGGGCAAAGGAGCTGGCCGACCAAGGCTATGCTTACGACGCTATTCTCCGCTATTACTTTCCGGGAACAGAGTTGCAACATACCACTTCACTTCACCTGTCCAACTAGTCATGCTGCTCTCCGAATTTGACTTTCCGTTCGACCCGGCCTTAGTGGCCGATCGTCCAGTGGAACCTCGTGATCATGCCCGTCTCTTAGCCGTGTCTCGGCTGAGCGGCGCGTGCGCGCACCATCGTATCGCCGACCTCCCTGGGCTCCTGAGGCCGGGCGATCTGCTGGTCGTCAATGATACGAAAGTCCTCCCCGTCCGGGTGAGCGGTCGAAAACGGCCTGGAGGAGGAAAAGTTGAAGTGATCTTTGTTCAAGATGTGGGTGATCACACCTGGGAAGTCTTAATGAAGGGCGGAGGAAAGGTCGGCCAAGTCATCGACTTGGACGCCGATGCGTATTGCACGGTGCTCGAAACGGGTCCGTCGAAGATTCTCGTGGGCATGACGACATCGAAGCCGATCCGTGCGCTCTTTGAGACCATCGGACATATGCCGCTCCCGCCCTATATCAAACGTGCACCGGAGCAAGCGGACCTGGAATGGTATCAGACTTGTTTTGCGAGGGAAGAGGGTTCGATCGCCGCTCCGACGGCGGGGTTGCATTTTACCGAGGGACTGATTGCCGATCTCGGTGGTCGCGGCATACGTATCGCGACCGTGACTCTGCACGTCGGACCGGCGACTTTTCGTCCGGTCAAGACGCCCCGTATCGAAGATCATGACATGTTGCCTGAGCGCATGGAGGTTTCTTCAGGAACGGCTGAGAAAATCATGCGCACCAAGGCCGAAGGGGGAAGAATCGTGGCGGTCGGCACGACGGTGGTCAGAACGTTAGAAACGGCAAGCGACGAGAAGGGGGCCATTGCTTCGTATGACGGGGAGGCGACACTCTACATCACCCCGGGATACCGGTTTCGCATGGTAGATGCCATGCTGACCAATTTTCACCTGCCGCGCTCGACGCTGCTGATGCTGGTCTCTGCATTTGCGGGGGTCGAAGGACTCAGAGGGGCGTATGCCGAGGCGATCCAAGCGCGATATCGATTCTACAGTTATGGTGATGCGATGCTGATTCTCTAGAGCAGGCGCGAGGCGAGGGGCTCGAGGCGATAGGTAAGGAGGCAGCATCCTAATCAAGTCCTGGCCCATAGCCTCTAGCCTCTCACCTACCTACAGCATTTCCTTGTGAACTTGGATCGGCACTTTCACCTTCAGCGCCTCTTGGTAGGCCATCAAGGCACGCTGCTGTTTCTGAAATAAGAAATCTTGCAGCAATCGCTCGTTGGCTGTCTGGGCAGGCTGACCGGACGATTCGGGTTGTGTCTGACGTGCCAATAACGTTTGAGCTTCGGCAATCTCGGCGGGCGTCAGCGCAACGGAATCCCGGACGATCATCCGGGCTTTTTCCCTGAGGAGCTCTATGGCATGCATGGACTCGAAGAGCGCCGGGGTCAATCGATTGGCAGCGAGAAGCCGGCGGTAAAGATCAGGATCGAACTGCCCATTCTTTTGGAAATCAGGACGGCGCACAATATCGTCACGCAATTCTGCAGGTGAAACGGTCACGCCCATATCTTTCGCCGCGAGGGTCCAGAGTTTACTGTGGATCAAGCCGTCGAGCACGAATTGTTTTAATGTCTCTTCTTTGAAGTCGCCTTGTACGTTGTCTTTGTAATATCGGTAGGTATTTTCATAGGCGCGTCGATACTCTTCACGGCTAATTGGAAGATCACCAACCGACGCAATCCCGTTACTTTGGCTATCCGTGAATCCCCACCAGCCCATGCCGACGACAAATGCAATCGCCAACCCCCCCATTATCGATTTTAACAACCAGGGATACTTGCGTGCGCCTTCGCGCATCAGCTTAATCATAGAAAGTCCTCCCCAAAGGTACAACGGCAAGCAAGGCATGAAATTCTACTGGCGCTCCAGACTAAAGGCAAGAGGAAGAAAAGTTTGATAGCCATGTGATTCTCCAGTGGAAGCCCGATGCATCCGTTTGTGCTATCTGGGTCTTTTTGTTATACTCCTGCACTATTATTGGTGCAGATTTGGCAGAGGAGGCGTGGGGTAGTCGTCTGACCAGTGGGATTTACCCAAAAGCTGATATTTTAAACAGGTTTATTGCAAAGTTCGTTGATGCCATTCTTGTCATGGCGGCGGGGAAGTTGCTCTCCCCGGCAGGCTGGCTGGCGGGGTTAGCGTACGTATTGATTAGTGACGGTTTTTCGGGCGGGTGTAGTATTGGCAAGCGTTTGACCGGCCTACAAACGGTCAACGTCCGAACCCAGGATGTTGCCGGTTTCAAGGAATCTATCATTCGCAATCTGCCTCTGGCATCAGCTTATCTCTTGTTCTCAGTCCCTTATATTGGGTGGATTGTGGCCGGCGCCATTACGGCATTTGAAGCCTTATTGATTATCGGCAATGAGCAAGGGCTCCGCGTGGGCGACGAAATGGCCCATACGCAAGTCTTGCAGAGTGGGCAATTAGATGTTCGGGAGTAATCATCGGATAGTGGAAACGAACCGTCCGTATCCGATGGAGCCTGAGGAAGGGGGACAGAGTGGGATTCGCCGGTGACATTTTAGGGTGGTTCTCGAACGATCTGGCGATTGATTTGGGAACGGCTACCACATTGGTCTATGTCCATGGCAAAGGCATCGTTCTGAACGAGCCCTCTGTTGTCGCCGTCGAAAGGAAAACCGAGAAAGTGCTGGCGGTGGGATCCGAAGCGAAGAAGATGCTCGGTCGAACACCGGGAAACATTTCCGCCGTGCGCCCCATGAAAGAAGGCGTGATTGCCGATTTCGAAATGGCCGAGAAGATGTTGAAGTATTTCATTAACAAGGCCCACAACCGCAGCACGTTCGTGAGGCCTCGCATTATCATCGGCGTGCCGTCACGAATCACGCAAGTGGAACAACGCGCTGTCCGAGATTCGGCTGAACTGGCAGGAGCCCGAGAAGTCTATTTAATCGAAGAACCGGTTGCGGCTGCGATCGGGGCCGGTCTCCCCATCACCGAACCGTCCGGGAATATGGTGGTTGATGTGGGCGGCGGTACGACCGACATTGCGGTGATTTCATTGGGAGGTATCGTCTACAGCGAATCGGTCAAGGTGGCCGGTGATCGTATGGACGATGCGATCATGAATTATGTCAAAAAAAAATACAATTTGCTCATCGGCGAACATATGGCCGAGCGGGTGAAGGTGGAGATCGGGTCCGCCTATCCCTTTGAAGAGAAGAAGACGATGATGATCAAGGGGCGAGATTTGATTTCTGGGATCCCCCGCACATTGGTGATCGACGACGCGGAAATTCGGGAAGCGCTCCAGGAGCCGATTGGAACGATCGTGAATGCCATCAAGGTGGCCTTGGAGAATACCCCCCCTGAATTAGCTGGTGATATCATCGATCGCGGGATTGTGCTGACCGGCGGAGGATCCCTGCTGAAAGGAATGGACACGCGCTTTCGAGAGGAAACAAATCTTCCCATCATCACCGTTGATGATCCCCTCACGTCGGTCGTGCTGGGCGTGGGGAAAATCCTTGACGAACTGGATCTCCTCCGTAAGGTGTCCGTGATGTCCCAATGCGGAACCTCCCGTTGAGTGTCTCCCTCCCCACAGGGGCATAGAGTATGCTGCGCGCACTGTCGGGGACCACGCGATTAGTTCTGCTGCTGCTGATCTTGCTGCTGTCAGTTATTTTCCTGCTTCCCAAACAGACCCGAGCGGTGCTGCAGGCCATAGGCCAACCGGTTTCGGCGGTCATCTTTTTTCCCGTCGAATTGCTGACGGCCCTGGAGCAAAAGATCTTCGGAGTATGGGATGAATATGTGGCCTTGCGTCATGTCCGCGAAGAGAACCGGCAGCTACGCCGAGACCTCGGGTCGCTCCAAAAGCAGAACGCCGATCTCCGAGAATCTGCCGTCGCAGCTCAGCGACTGGCGGGATTGCTGGAATTCAAGGAGCAATTTGTGCCACAGACCGTCGCCGCGCGCGTGATTGGTCGAGACTCCACGAACTGGTACAGTGGCGTGATTCTGAACAAAGGCGACCGTGATGGGATTCGGCCGGAAATGGGTGTCATGACGACAGCGGGAGTCGTAGGACGTGTCGTGAAGACCGGTCCATTTTCTTCCATGGTGTTGCTCATGACCGACCCCCATAACGCCATCACGGGCATTATCCAACGGAGTCGAGATGAGGGGATTGTAGAAGGAACCTCGCAGGGTCGGGCTCGTATTAAGTATCTTCCGTTGCTGGCCAGTGTACGGGTAGGCGATACAGTGGTCACGTCAGGCCTGACCGGGGGCTTTCCACGTGGTATTGTGATTGGTGCCGTCCTGTCGATTCAGAAGGAGGAAGGCGAGCTGTTTCAATCAGCAGAGATCACTCCCGAAGCTGACCTCTCAAAGCTCGAAGAAGTCCTTGTGATTACTGTTCCGCGTTCGCCGGACGCGCATGCGGATGCCAAGATCGGGAAGTCATGAAACAAGTCCTCTACTGCGGCCTCATTCTTGGTCTGGTCCCATTTCAGGTGACCGCATTAAATTTCGCCAGTATTGCAGGGATTCGGCCCGACCTCACCTTGATCGCGATTTTTCTCATCGGCTTTTTGGGCGGTGAAATCGAAGGCTTGCTGATGGGGGTCCTCCTGGGATGCGTGCAAGACTTGTTTTCTGCCGGTTCGCTGTGGGTCAATCTCATAACAAAGGGCATGATCGGCATCCTGGCCGGGTTGTTGGGGCGCCATCTTGCCAGTGCGACCCCTGTCACGGTCTGTGCCTTCCTCTTCGTGCTGTCCCTGCTGTCGGGGTCGACCGCAGCCTTGTGGATTCGCGTCGAAGACGATTTGTCGGGCGTTTCTCAGGTCATCCAATCGGTCGTCCTGCCGCAAGCATTGTTTGATGCCGCACTCGGCACGCTGATCTATTGGGTGATGCCGGGTCGGCGTAGGAGAGAGTCGGAATTCGGAGACGAGATGGCCCTCTTCGGACGATAACGGCTACGATCATGTCGGAATTCGATCTTCACAGCGAGCTTCGTGAGGTTCAGCGTCGGCTATCCATCCTGCGCGTGCTCCTCCTGTTGTTCGTGCTCTTGCTGGGTGCCCGCCTCTGGCATCTCCAAATTTACGAAGGCAGCTATTATCGAAACCTTTCGGACAACAACCGCACTCGGACCGTGCTGATTGAACCGGCTCGCGGACTCATGTATGACCGGCATGGCGAACTCCTGGCGAACAACGTACCGAGCTTTACGCTGTATGTGACGCTGGAAGATGTCAAGGATCGCGAGCAATTGATCCAGGGCCTCATTACCCTCATCGGGTTGGATGAAGAGATGGTGCGTAAGAAACTGTCCGCGCGCGGGAGTAAACTTCTGCCGAGGAAAGTGAAGGATGGTCTGACGCTGCGAGAGGCCGCGCTCATTGAATCGCACCGATTGGATTTTCCAGGTGTGATGATCCAGGCGGAGTTGCAGCGTAATTATCCTGCTGGACTGGCTGCCGGGCATATGACCGGCTATGTCGGCGAAGTGTCGCCCGAGCAGTTGGAGCGGGAAAATTCTTCGGATCTGCATCAGGGCAGCATTGTGGGGCAGTATGGCCTTGAACGCACGTATGATCGATCGCTGAGGGGTCGGCCAGGACAAAAAGTTATTGAAGTCGATGCGACGGGTCATGTGAAGCGAACCGTCCTGGTCGAAAAACCTCAGTCGGGCGATGATCTCTATATGACCATCGATA
>JBDUAJ010000050.1:0-14406 GCA_040004695.1 Nitrospirales bacterium
ATGAAGGGCGGAGTCTTGGCCTCATTCAAGATGTCAAGCTGCTGCACCGACACTTCGATATCCCCGGTTGCCAGATTGGGATTGTTCGAGCCTTCCGGCCGTTGACTGACGAGGCCTGTGACGGCAATCACATCCTCGCTGCCGAGCTTCTCGCCTTGCTTATGTACGTATGGAGCTTCTTCCGAATTGAAGACGATCTGCGTCAGGCCCTGACGGTCGCGGACATCGATAAAGAGCACGCTGCCATGGTCCCGCCTGCGCTGGACCCAGCCATTGAGCGTCACGGTCTGACCGACGTGGCTCCGACGCAGTTCGCCGCACGTGTGCGTGCGTGCCATCATGTCGTCCTCCGTACCCGACGTGCAGGCCGTCCTGCAGAATTCGCGGGCCGTCGTGGAGAGCGTGCGGGCGGCCGTGCAGGGCGCGCGGGCTTTCCGGCAGAACGTGTCGGCGGTCCTCCGGAACGTATGGGCTGTCCTGCAGAACGCGCGGAGGACCGAGCAGGATGAGTGGGGGCCCTCCGAACCGGCTTCTGCGGCCGAATCGGTCGAGGTGGAATCCCTGCCGCTTCCTGCTCCTGCTTGTATTGGAAGATCCCGCGCAAGGTGTTCGCTTCGCGGTCCGTGAGATAACGAAACTCCCCAGGAAGGAGGTCGCCAAGAGCCAGAGGACCGAACTTGATGCGTTTCAGCTTTAACACCGGATGGCCGACGACTTCAAACATGCGCTTGATCTGGTGCTTGCGCCCTTCATAGATCGTCACCTCGAGCCAAGAGTTTTCCTCAGCCTTGCGGACTTTCTTGACTATGGCGGGAGCCGTCATCCCATCCTCTAATTTAACGCCTCGCGCAAGCTGGTCGATTTCTTCGTCATTGAGCACGCCTTTGACTTTCGCCAAATACACCTTCGCCACATGGTAGCGAGGATGCAGGAGCGCCTGCGCCAGCTCGCCGTGATTGGTCAACAACATGAGCCCTTCCGTATCAAAATCCAACCGCCCCACCGGAAACATGCGAAGCGTCACCCCATGCAGAAGATGATCGATCGTCGGCCTGCCTTCAGGATCGTTGAGAGTGGAGACAATGCCTTTGGGCTTATTGAGCAGCAGGTAGGCGTAGGGCTCGACGGCCTTCAAATGCCGACCATCCACCTTCACGTGGTCGCGTTCGGGATCGATGCGAGTGCCCAGCTCACGCACAATCTTTCCGTTAATCGTCACTCGACCCTGCGCAATCCACTCCTCCGCCTTCCGCCGAGAAGCCAACCCGGATGCCGCGATCACTTTTTGTAATCTCACTTCCATTCTGCTCTTTACCTGCCTCTCTTCTTGGAGGGAGCGATCTAGGTTGACTCTATTGCGCGCGTCCACCGAGCACATTCTTATCGTGCGCGGTGCGCGAGCACGGAGGCGAGCTAGGTCGCTCCCTCCTTCCCCTATTCCCACTCGATGGTCGACGGCGGTTTCGAACTGATGTCATAGACCACTCGATTCACACCACGCACTTCATTAATGATGCGATTCGATATTTTCCCCAATACCTCGTGCGGAAGCTTCGCCCAGTCAGCCGTCATACCGTCGAGGCTCGTGACCGCCCGAATGGCCGCCACATGCTCATACGTTCGCTGATCACCCATGACGCCGACGGTGCGAATCGGCAGGAGCACGGCAAAGGCCTGCCAGGTCTCTCCGTACAAGCCGGACTGCCGAATCTCCTGTTCCACGATCGCATCGGCTTCCCGCAACATCGCGCATCGTTGCGGTGTGACGGCGCCCAGCACGCGAATCGCCAGCCCCGGACCGGGAAAGGGATGGCGCCAGACAATGTCATCCGGCAACCCCAGTTCTTTCCCGAGCACGCGCACTTCGTCTTTGAACAATTCGCGCAGCGGCTCCACAAGACGCAGTCGCATTTTCGTCGGCAGACCCCCGACATTGTGGTGTGTTTTAATCGTCGCCGAGGGACCTTTAAAGCTGATGCTTTCGATGACATCGGGATACAGGGTACCCTGAACGAGATAGTCCACCTTCCCTAAACGCGTCGCCTCACGCTCGAAATTTTTAATGAACAGACGCCCGATGATTTTGCGCTTCCGCTCCGGATTGATCACGCCCTTCAGCGCACCGAGGAACTCTGCGGAACGGTCCAGCACATGGAGATCAAGGTCGAGCGGCGCGAAACTTTTTTGTACCTTGGCGCGTTCTTCCTTCCGCAGGAGCCCGTTATCGACAAAGATGCAGGTGAGTTGGGACCCGACGGCACGGTGGGTGAGTGCCGCCGCCACTGAGGAATCGACGCCACCACTCAACGCACAGATGACCTTTCCCTTGCCGACTCGTTCTTGAATGGTCTTCACGGCGGTGTCGACATAAGAACTCATCGTCCATGTCGGCTCACACCCACACACGTCATACACAAAATTTCTCAAAATCTGCACGCCGCCGGCCGTGTGCGCGACTTCCGGATGGAACTGCAAGCAGTAGATCTTGCGTCGGCCTCCGACCGACTTCATAGCGGCGATCGGTGAATTGTCCGTATGGGCAATGGCCCGAAACCCTTTCGGCATGCGCTCGATGCGATCGCCATGTGACATCCAGACAGTGCGGGATCTCGCCGGCAATTTTTTCAGCACATTCGACGGATCGTCGATCAAGAGTTCGGCTCGGCCATACTCCCGGTGGTTGGCCTTGGCGACTTCGCCGCCAAGAAGATGCGTGACGAGTTGCATCCCATAGCAAATGCCTAGGATGGGCACTCCAAGGTCAAATATCTCTTTGGGAACTCTAGGAGCTTTGCCATCATAGACGCTTGAGGGGCCACCCGACAGGATAATACCCTTTGGGCGGTACGCTTCGATTGTGGCCAGGGACGCGGTACAGGGAAGGATCTGAGAGTAGACGCGCCCTTCGCGGATGCGGCGGGCAATCAGTTGTGTGTACTGAGAGCCAAAGTCGAGGATCAGGATGCGATCATGCCAGAATTCCATTGTGAAGACGTTATTCTGTGGAGACGTTAATCGTGAAACGTCAATCGTGAAAATCAAGAAACTGCCAAGAGAGTTCCGTCCTGTTCTTCACCGTTTAACGATTAACGTCCTACTCCCAGTCCGTTCTATAATTTGGCGCTTCTTTCGTGATGATGACGTCGTGCACATGGCTTTCTTTGAGGCCAGCCAAGGTCTGCCGAATAAATCGGGCGTTTAGCTGAAGGTCAGCAATGGTCCGGCATCCACAGTATCCCATTCCCGATTTCACCCCGCCCACGAGCTGATAGATCACGCCCGAGAGCGTCCCTTTATAAGGCACACGCCCCTCGATCCCTTCAGGCACCAGCTTGGACGCGGGTCGTCCCGATTGGAAGTAGCGGTCCTTCCCTCCCTTTTCCATCGCACCGAGTGAGCCCATACCACGATAGACCTTGTAGGTCCTGGCTTGATAGAGCACCGTCTCGCCGGGTGATTCCTCCGTTCCGGCCAACAAACCGCCGATCATGACCGATGAGGCACCCGCCGCCAACGCTTTGGTGATATCGCCGGAGAATTTCACGCCTCCGTCGGCGATGATGGGGATGCCGGTCCCCTTCAGCACTTTGGCGCAATCCATAATCGCGGTCAATTGCGGCATGCCTGCCCCGGACACGACACGCGTCGTGCAAATGGAGCCGGGGCCGACACCGACCTTCACGGCGTCGACACCCGCCTTGGCCAAATCCTTCGCCGCCTGTGCGGTGGCGATATTGCCGGCGACCAATTCAAGCGCGGGATGGGAGCGCTTGATGAGCTTGACAGTGTCGAGCACGCTTTTGGCGTGGCCGTGGGCCGTATCGACCACCACCATATCGACGCCGGCTTTGGCGAGAAGCCCCACCCGCTCCTCCGTCTCAGGCCCTACGCCGACCGCCGCCGCAACCCGCAGGCGTCCATGTTCGTCCTTGCAGGCATGCGGGTACTGAATTCGCTTTTCGATATCTTTGATTGTGATCAACCCTTTGAGAATGAATTGCTTGTCGACGACCAGAAGCTTTTCGATGCGATGTTCGTGGAGAATCTCGCGTGCCTTCTCGAGCGTCGTGCCTTCCGGCACCGTGATGAGATTGTCCTTCGTCATCACCTGGGCGACTTTGAGATCCATCCGGTTTTCGAAGCGGAGATCGCGATTCGTGAGAATGCCGACCAGTTTGCCCTGTTTCGTCACCGGAATCCCCGAGATCCGGAACTTGGCCATGAGCTCCAAGGCTTCTCGAATCGTTTGATCCGGCGCGATGGTAATGGGATCGAGAATCATCCCGCTTTCGGATTTTTTGACTTTCTCGACTTCAGCCGCCTGATCGACCGGCGACAGCACGCGATGAATGACTCCGATCCCGCCTTCCCGAGCCAGGGCGATCGCGAGCCGGGATTCGGTCACGGTATCCATCGCCGAACTGACGATCGGAATGTTAATGGCGATATGACGTGAGAGGTACGTCTGCGTATTGGTTTCGCTCGGCAACACTTCGGACTTGGCCGGGATGAGAATGACGTCATCGAATGTAAGCCCAAGCCGCACATGTTCTTCCAGCATACTGCTCCTTTATGCCCTTATACTCTGCGACCGGAACCCGTTCGGCAGATACCGTCACACAGCCAACATGCGGTCAAAGAACTCACGTCTTCCATTCCACGTACCTCAGTCGAAAGAACCTGACCTGAGCAGGTTAGGACTTGAGCACCTTCGATGCCTCTGAGGATTGGTCCGTCAACTCTGCGGCGGATTCCGCATCCTCCTGTAACCGCTCGCTGCCTTCGTCAGACGGCATGAACTGTTGAACGCGCGTATTGCCGCTATCGACGACGAACACGCTGCCCCGCGCATCTACCCCAATCCCATACGGGAAATTGAATTGACCTTCGCCGTTGCCGAACCCGCCCCATTGGGTGATGTAGTTGCCTTCCCGGTCGAACTTCTGGACGCGCTGGTTCCCGGTATCCGCCACATGCACATCCCCGTGATTATCCACCGCGATGCCCCACGGCGAGCGCATTTGTCCGGCTTCCTGCGCCTGTGGACTGCTGGCATGTCCCGGACCGATGCCGCCGCCCCATTTCGTCAACAGTTGTGGCAGCACATTCGTGCTCGTATCGAATTTTTGAATCCGGTGATTGCCCATGTCCACCACGTACACCGATCCATCCATCTGATCGACGGCCACGCCGCGGGCAAAATAAAATTGCCCGTCGTTGTTGCCGAAACTGCCCCACTGCATGATGAACTCGCCGGTCATGTCGAATTTCTGCACGCGGAAGTTCGCGCTGTCGACGACATAGATATAGCCGCGAACGCGATCGACGGCGATGCCCCAGGGCGAGTTGAACTGCCCTTCCGCATTGCCGCGCGATCCGAACTTCATAATATAGCCCCCCAGCTTGCCGTCGAACTTCTGGACGCGGTGGTTGTTGGTATCCACGACATACACATCCCCCTTCGCATCGCACGCAACGCCGGTGGGATTGTGAAAGCTGCTGTTGGACGTTCCGAAATTACCCCATAGGATAATGAAGTTGCCATTGTTGTCGAACTTCTGAACGCGATTATTTCCGTTATCCACAACGAAGATGCTGCCCTGCTGATCGATCGCCATGCCATACATCGGGGCGATGAACTCTCCGCCATGCAGCAGGGACGCGCCACGCCCCGGCTTGCCCCATTTGGACACGCAGAGATAGCCTGACGTATTGAGCAGGATGCTGGAGCTCGCGGGCACCGACACATTGTTGCCGGCGTCCTTAAACCACACGTACATGGTCTTCTGGCCGTCCCCAGGCGACAGGATGAACGGAATCGTCGCACCGAACTTATTCATCGGCTCGACATCGACCCACCCCGGCACAGTGGCCGTCGGGGCCATTGGACTTTCTGAAATGTAATAGGCCGAGACGCCGGTATCCACGTCATTGGCCGAGATCGTCACAATGACCTCCGGCGAGTTCGTCATGAAGGCGCCATGGTTAATGACGGCGTTGGGATTTTGCGGCGCGGTCATATCGATCAGCACCGGCGTGGCCGTCACTTCCTCCGAGAGCGGGCTTTCGACCCCTTCGTCGAAGACGGAGGCCAGCGCATAATAGTACGGCGTGTCGTTGGTGAGACCGCTATGGATGAAGGGACTCGTCACCCCCTCAATGCGCGTGCCGGTTTCACTGGTCAAGTTCTGAGACGTGTGGAAATACAGATTGTAAGACGTCGCCTTTGGCACCTCCATCCAGCTCAAGGTCACTTCGGTGTCGCCGGCTTTGGCCACCACGCTGCGAGGGGCCGGCACGCCGGTCGATGATTCCTGCTGCTTGGTCTTGGCCAGCTGGGTCCGCTGAATTTCCTCTTCCGTCGGCACGTACTTCACGACACGATTGTTGCCGCTGTCGACCACGTAGACGCAGCCCTCTTTATCGACCGCAATGCCGTACGGAAAATTAAATTGCCCCTCGGTCCCGCCTCGGTTTCCCCAGGCGCAAATAAACGTGCCGTTCCCATCGAATTTTTGAATCCGGTGGTTATTGCTGTCGACGACGTAGACGTTGCCGAGCGCATCACAGGCAACACCCCAGGGCGACTTAAACTGTCCCGGGCCGGCCCCTTCCTTTCCCCACTTGGTGAGGAAGCTGCCGCGCGCGTCGAACTTTTGAATGCGGTGGTTGCCTTCATCGGCCACATAGACGTTCCCGACAAAATCGATGGCGATCCCGCGTGGAAAGAAAAAGGCGCCATCGTAACTGCCATCGCGGCCCCACTTCATCACGGGCGTGCCATCGGGCTGGTATTTCTGGATACGGGCATTGCTGGTATCTGAAATATAGACATTCCCTTGATGGTCGGTGGTCAGTCCCCACGGCACATCAAACTTCCCCATCTCGGCTCCGCGCCAGGCGAAACCGAACTTGCCCCAGGCATGCATGCAATTGCCTTCACTATCGAACCTCTGGACGCGATTATTGCCGCTGTCGGCCACATACACATCGCCCTCCGGACCGGCGGCCAGGCCGCGTGGATAATAAAACAGGCCTTCTTGCGCACTCGGCTCACCGCCCCATCGAGCGAGAAACTTTCCGTCCTTATCGAATTTTTGAACAGAATGATTGTCGGTATCGGAGACGTATATGTTGCCGTCTTTGTCCAGCGCGATGCCCGTGGGCGCCTTCAGTTCACCGTCCTCGACGCCTTCCCGACCGATTGTCATGGCCAAGAGATACGGCGACGGAATGGCGAGGACTTCGGCAGATTCAGGGCTTTCCCCTTTCTCGGTGACGACGGTCACGACATAGTGATAGCAGGTGCCGTTGGCCAAATCTTCATGGACAAAGGGCGACGCTGCGCCTTCGATGAGGTTGCCCTTCTCCTTCTTGACTCCCTTGACGGGGTTGAAATCATCCGGGCCGGCAATGGGCCGGGTCAGGTCGGAAAATTTAATTTGGACGCCTTTGGTGGTCAGAAAATAAATGTTATAGTACAGCGCGTCGGGAACAGGATCCCACGTGAGGAAATTGCGGCCATTCCCCGGTTTCGCAATGACATTCGTTGGAGGCGGGGGCAGTTCTTCTTCGGCGACCGACTCTCCGGCACCCCATTCGTCTGGATTACCCTGTGCGTACAGCCTTGCGCGTCTTAACTGCGTCGCATCGTCTTCCCACCACTTTTTCATGTTGCCCTCTTCAAGCCGGGGATAAAAAAGGTAAACCGCTTTGCTGTTCAATTAGTTAGGTCGTGCAGTCTAACAAACGGCTGAGAAGCCAGTCAAGGCAGTCCTCAGCCGTTTTTCGCACTCGACAATCGGCTCTGCGGACACGGTCAGCATCAGGAATTCTTTCAGCACCATGTCGAAACCGACCCTGTATCTGACGAGACACCTGCCCGATCCGGTGATGACCGCACTGACCGAACGATTTCGTCTGACGCAACCACCCGAGGCTGCGCCCCCGAACCGAGATATTCTCTTAGCCGGCATCCGAGATGCCGATGCGCTCATCTGCACCTTAGCCGAACAGATCGATGCATCGATGCTGGCAGAAGCCTCCCAGCTGCGGATCATTGCGAACTATGCCGTCGGCTATAACAATATCGATATGGATGCCGCGCGGACTCGCAACATTATTGTCACCAATACGCCGGACATTCTCACGGAGAGCACAGCAGATCTCACATGGGCGTTGCTTCTGGCGACAGCCCGTCGAGTGCCTGAAGGACATGGTCTCGTCCAGAACGGAGCATGGACCGGGTGGGAGCCGCGGCAACTGCTTGGCACGGACGTGTTCGGCCACACACTTGGCATCATCGGCATGGGACGGATCGGACAGGCAGTTGCCAGGCGTGCGGTCGGGTTCAATATGCCGGTGCTCTACTACACTCGCACGGCGAAAGACTTCGCCGACCAGCCTTCATGGAAGAGCACAGCATTGGATGACGTCCTGACTCGAGCCGACTTTCTGACGCTTCATGTGCCGTTAAGCCCGGATACGCACCATCTCATTGGACCGCGGGAACTTCAGCTCATGAGACCGACGGCCTATCTCATCAACGTCGCCCGCGGAGCGGTTGTCGACGAGGCTGCGCTTGTCACTGTCTTACGGAAAGGCCGATTGGCCGGAGCAGGCTTAGACGTGTACGAACATGAACCGCTCATTCACCCCGGCCTCTTGGCACTGAGCCATGTCGTCACATTGCCCCATCTGGGCTCGGCAACGCACGCCACGCGAATCCGCATGGGCATGGTCTGTTTGGACAATGTGTGCGCGGTGATGGAGGGCAGACAGGCCCCAAACCGCGTCGCCTAGCAGGCTGCTGAAAAAACTCTCAGGCGGCGTTCTCAGTCGCTCGTCCCCTTCAACGTACTATGAGTACGCCTCAGGGGCCGATCTCCCTGCGGCCTTCGGGAAGGGGCGCGTCTCGGCGCGCCTGGGGTGGGCGGGTGTAATCGTGCCTTTTTGAGCAGCCTGTCGAGAACTTGAACTACGCTCGAGCGAGTTTCAGGTCTTCGGCGACTTCGTGGATTAATGCAGTTTCGATTTTGTCTTGTTTCCTGAGGTAGCCCTCGAGAAGCGCGTTATCGCAGATGGTGTTGATGAGACGAGGAATGCCTTTGGAGTAATGGCAAATGAGGGAAAACGTTTCCGGCTTGAAAATGACTTTTTGTCCGCCGGCGATCCGTAGCCGATAGTTGACATACGCTTCGGTGCCGGGCGAATTGAGTGCGGTTAATTCATACCGCATCGCGACCCGCTGGTGCAGGGGTTTATCAAGTCCCAGGACCTGGTCGAGTTCGGGCAGTCCGAACAAGACAAAGGTGACCAGCTTACGACCATTATTTTCGATATTCAGGAGGCCCCGAAAATCTTCCATCAGCTCCTGACTGCGCAGCATCTGTGCCTCGTCGATGAGGACGATGGCTTTCTTGCCGGACTCGGCCACCTCCTCCAATCGTTTTGACAGTTGCGTCAATAAATCGGTTTTGCTTTCAGGCGGAGACGCAATCTCCATTTGCAGGGCAATCTTGCGTAACATCCATTCCGAGGTCACGGCGGCATGCAGTACGATCAGGAGCGCGGCCTCATATTCTCCCGTTTCTAATTCCTCCAGGAACCGCGTCGCCAAGGTCGTCTTCCCCGTTCCAATATCGCCGATGACCAGAGCCAATCCTTTCATATTCTCGGCCGCATACTTCAGCCGTGTGAGCGCCTCCGCGTGCTGCTGAGATTTAAAAAAGAACCGATTATCGATGGTGATGGAGAAGGGGTTCTCGTTGAGTTGGAAGAATTCGAGAAGGCTCATTCGCGATCTGGCGCCAGATTAGAGATAGGAAATGCGCCGCTTTTTACGCTCCATGGATGGAGCATTGGCGGCAGCCACGGTGGTGGGCTCTCCGGGATGGCCTTCACCCTCCTGTTGGGGCGAAGTCTGCCCCCCTTTGAGCCGCTCTAAACGCATCGGCACATCCAGAAACGCCGGGATTGAAGACAACATCTCCACCGCCTTTTCCACCAATCCATCGGCTTCGTACAGCAGGCCTAACTCATATCGGAGGGGAAGGGCCTTTTCTTGATCGCACCGAGCATCGGCCAGCGCGCGCTCTAAACATTCCATGGCCGGCTCCCTGAGCCCCTTCTCCTTCAAGCTCGCTGCAAGCAGCGTGGTAGCGTCAAGAAAACATTCCTTGCCGTTGATGGCCACACGAAATTCTTCGACGGCCTCATCGAGCATACCCATGTTTTTATAGGCCATCCCGAGTTCGTAATGAACTTTACATTCGTGTTCGGTGACCCGCCGCGCCGTCGGACTGAGCGGGACCTGCTCTGGGACGCTCGTCTCATCCGATACCGGTGATTCCGGAACGACTGCAGCAATCTGAACAGGGGCCTCTTCAGCTTCGACGGAAGGTTCAACGCTACCTGAAGGCATGGCATTTTCAGAAAAACGTAACGGCTCTGGCTCGGCCGCCACCGGCTGTTGTGCGACCGCCGCCACTTCTTCATTTGGAAGAAGCGGTGGAACGTTCACGGAGGGTGCCGGCGATGATGCTGGAGTGGAATCATTTGCCCCCCCCCCGGCCAACCTAAACGTAATTGGTTCAGGTACGAGGGGGGGGACTACTGGCTGGGGTTTTGTCGCTTCAGGGATCTGGGTACTCGGCTGGTCGTTCCCTGCTTCGGAGAGAAGGTCCGGCTTCTTCACCTCACGCGGCGAAGCGAGTGCCGCAGAAAGGTCGGCAATCATCGGGCTCATTGGGTCCAACGCCTTGATTTTCGTCAAGAGCTCGGCCGGCCGGTCAGGTGCTTCAGGGTCGGGCTGCTCCAATAAAGCAGACATCGCTTTTCCGTACTGTATGGCCGCGGGCGAGTTCTCGCCTTTGTGTTCATACAGGCTGCCCAACAACTCCAATAATGAGACGCATGTTTGATCGGCCTTGAGATATTCGAAAATCATCGACTCGGCGAGCCCATAGTCTTCCGCTCGAATGGCGGCTTCTGACAAGAACTGAATCTCGCTCAAGGCGACCGCTAATTCTCCCCGCTTTAAGTGAAGCATGGCCAACAGCCGGCAGACTTCCGGATCGCCAGGCTGGGCGCTTAAGAGATCGGACAGGACCGTTTCGGCTTGATCAAACTCCCCGGCCTCGATCTGTCGTTGCGCTTGTTCAAGCGGGCTTTCCGAGCCGCCGACCCGCCGTGATAACTCCACTTGAACTTCCTGCAGAGCGGTTTTCGGATCCTTCAGTAATCGCTCCGCCTTGGCATTGCCTGGATCGATCTTTAAGATGGTCTTATAGGCTTTGGTGGCTTGCTCGATCTGATCCTGAGCGACGCATTCCTTCCCCAAGTGAAAGTACGCCTTCACGGCATCGTCGCGAAAGTTTTCTTGAAGACACAGTTCGGCCAGCCGTTGTCTCGCGTTCAAATTAGTGGGATCCAAATCGACGATCTTCCGGTAGATCGCTAAGGCCTCCCGCGTGCGACCATCCTTCAGATACAACTTACTTAAGGTGAGATAGTCGGAGACGGCGTTATTGACCAAGCCCCGTTCGGCGTTGAGGTCGCCAAGTTGCTGGTAGACGTTATAGCGACTGGGGTCAAGCTTGAGGATTTTTTTGTAGACCGCGATGGCTTTCAGTGCAGATCCGGACGCATGGAACGCCCCACCGGCGAGCAGGTAGGCCTCGATCGCTTCGGTGATGGCATTGCGCTTGATGTGCAGGTCGCCGATGTTGTTATGGACGGACCCGTCGTTGGGCGACTCGGTGAGAAGTTTCTTCCATTCGGTAATCGCCTTATCAAATTGGCCTTTTGCAGCCAACTGGTTGGCAGTCTGTAAGACCTTGCCTTTATCCGCCTCCAAGAAGCTCCTCCCACGCGTCCAGCAAAAGTATCAATATTCTGCAAGGCTGTCAAGGATTTAGGTATGATGCTCAGGGCAAGCTGAAAGACGAATGCTGAGCAGCGAATCATGGAAGAAGGGTCCGCCCAACACAGGCGGACCCTGGTGAAGACGGCGAGATTAGGCCCCGCTAACCGACATTTTCATGACGTTGGCAGCTTGCGGCCCTTTGGCTCCCTGAACAATTTCAAACTCCACGTTCTCGCCTTCCTTGAGTGACTTGAACCCGTCTCCCTGTAAGGCGGAATAATGGACAAAGACATCTTCTCCACTATCCAGTCGAATAAACCCAAACCCTTTGCGATCGTTAAACCATTTCACCGTGCCCTTACTCTTCACAATCTCCTCCTTTCCTCACCCGACACGCTTGTCAGGCCTTACCACTGGTTCTAGGAACAAAAAAGCCGCAGGAAGCGCTTTCGCTTCTTGCGGCTACGACAAAGAAATAAGAGTACGATGCATACCAAAGAGCCTATAAAAACGGAGGATTCTCTAGCATTTATCACGTACCCTGTCAAGCAGTAGTTTCTTTGGCACGATCAAATGGGGTTCTCCATGATCTGACCCTCAAATTTACACGGCCTGGTCAATTCGCTATAGTGCGTGCCGAACCGTCCTTCCAGGATCCTTTTTTTGAATAAAATTCTCGATCGTTACATTTTTACGGAACTGCTGCCGCCGTTCTTCATCAGCGTCGGAGCCTTATGTTTTGTGATGCTGACCAAGGAACTGCTTCGACTCGTTGAGCTGTTCGTGTCCAAAGGAATCGGCTTCACGGCGGTCATCAAAGTCTTCCTGCACTTGCTTCCGTCTTTTTTAGTGCTCACGCTTCCCATCGCCGGTATCATCGCGTCGATTACGGCGTTCGGCCGGCTCTCGTATGATAAAGAGCTGGTGGCCATGCGGGCGGCGGGACTGAGTCTGCTGCGGCTGGCTTGGCCGGTACTCCTCTTTTCTTGTCTGGTATTTGGACTGACCTTGGTGCTCTCCCAGTGGGGTCAACCGTGGACCAGCGTGTCGTTAAAAAAACTGGCGCTCAGCCTGCTGCGCGATCAGTTGACATTAGCCCTGGACAAAGGCGTCTTTAACGAACCGATCCCGCATATGGTGATTTATGTGTCGGACAGCCGTCAGACACAAGGCGGAAACATTTTTATTTCAGACGAGCGCAATCCAACCGACGCACGCATTATCGTGGCCAGCGAATACAGCTTGCTGAACGATCCCGGCAGCAATCATGTCGGTATCCGGTTGCTCAACGGCACCATTCACAGCCGGCCGCATGACGTCGATCAATATGAACGCATCTCCTTCTCAAGCTACGACCTCAAGCTCACCCTCGATCCGAACCTCTATGCCCCGGCCGAGGAACGGCCTTCGCGGGAGGCCATCATCGAGCAACTCAATCGCACCGAGTGGCGAGATACCAGTGCCCTGCGACGGCTGATGGAATCGTATAAGGATCTGGCGTTTCCCACGGCGGCCTTGATTTTTGGCATGCTGGGCATTCCCGTCGGCATTGTGTCCAAGCGCTCCGGACGCATCGGAGGATTTACGGCGGGGGTGATGATTATTATTTTGTATTACGTGCTGAACGTACTGTGCGAATTTCTCGTCACCACATTGTGGCTACCGCCGTTTGCAGGGGCCTGGCTGCCCAACGCCGCGTTCTTCGCCACCGGCCTTATCCTGTTCTATCGTGTCAGCCGCCGGTAAATCATGACGACGATTCTTTTCCGATATATGATCCGCGAGTACCTGAAAATCTTCTTCATGTGCTTTGCGGGACTCATGACGGTCTACCTGGTCGTCGACTTTTTTGAAAAGGTGCGGCGGTTCATTCGTTTTGATGCCGATGCGACGCATATTCTGACGTTTTTTCTCTTGCGGATGCCGGCAATCGCATTTCAGATCGCCCCGCTGGCTGTCTTAATGGCCACACTCCTGACGCTTGGCATGCTCTCGCGTAACCATGAAATCACGGCGATGCGAAGCTGTGGGATCAGCCTCTATCGGACGGCGCTGCCGTTTTTCGTCTGCGCCAGCCTGATTGCCATCGGCTTGTTCGGCCTCAGCGCGGTAATCGTTCCGGTAACGAACGCGAAAGCCGAATATGTCAGGACGACGCTGATTGAGAAGAAGAATCCCATGACCATCCTGAAAACGTTGCGTCCCTGGATACAACTGGAAAACCAGACGCTCCTTAATATTGAAATGATGGAACCTGACGGCCTCGTGCTGCATGGCCTCCAGCTCTACCGGCTGGGACCGGATTTTCAGTTGATGGAAATGACTCAGGCCAGGGAGGCGGTCTATACGCCACAGGGATGGATCATGCAGGATGGCCTCACCCGAGTCTTGTCCCCCGACGGTACGGTCGCCATTCAGGCCTTTGCCACCAAACCGCTTGCGCTCTCGCAAGGTCCGCAGGATTTTCGCACGGGGCTTTCTGGGGAGTCGGAAGAACTCACGCTGACTGAGCTGGGCGCGCGCATCACTCGCCTGAAGCA
>JBDUAJ010000209.1:0-4179 GCA_040004695.1 Nitrospirales bacterium
GCGGGTGGACAACATCTGCTCCGGACTGGACTGCCACTTCGATCACCATTCTCATCAAGGGATGACACCTCGTGATACAGAACCGCGGGTGACGGCTTCTGGTCCATTCGTAACGGCCACTATACATCCCGTCGCGCTGGTTCGCCGGTCCTCTTGGTTCCTTCCTGTATACGGGGTAAAATCAAGGGCGTGCTGGTGCTAGACCCCTGACATAAGGAGGCGAGGATGCGAGGGATGTGGAAGGTCGGTAGCCGAGTGGGGTTCGTATTCTTGTCCTCTGTGTTCTTTCTAGGGGCCGGTGAACCGGGTGCCAAACCAAACGGGGTCCAACCGGACGGTGTGGTCGGCAAAGATGGGGCGCCGATGATGCTCGTTCCTGAAGGCGAGTTCACCATGGGAACCGACGACGTCGGTGCGGGATGGCACCAAGGCAACCCCAATGAACATCCGGAGCATACTGTCAAATTAAAGAGCTACTACATTGATCAGTTTGAAGTGACGATTGCCCGCTATGCGAAGTTCCTTGAGGGCACGAAGCATGGTGTGCCGCCTTCATGGGATGACGATGCGGTGACTTCTGCCGGAGATCGGCCGGTCGTCGGCGTAGATTGGAAAGACGCCAATGCCTACTGCCTGTGGGCGGGAGAGCGCTTGCCGACCGAGGCGGAATGGGAAAAGGCGGCAAGGGGGACGGATAAGCGCCGATTTCCCTGGGGCGACATGCAACCGTTTGTCGACATCGCGAATTACAATCGCGGCTTGTGGGTGAGTTATCCCATTACACTGGCGCCGGTTACGAGTGGGGCCGAAGGCATGAGCATTCGCCATGGGCTCAAGGATGGTGGGAAGAGCCCCTATGGTCTCTACCACATGGCGGGGAACGCCGCCGAATGGGTGGCGGATTGGTATGATCGGGATTACTATGCCAAAGCTCCGAAAGAGAATCCCAGCGGGTCGGCTGAAGGAGAAAAAAAGGTGCTTCGCGGCGGGTCATGGGGCGATCCCCCGAGAAGCATTCGAGTGACTGCTCGATTTTCTGCGGATCCTGAATTTCGTGACACCAGCATCGGGTTTCGATGTGCCATGGATGCGCCGGCAAAATAGTACTTGTGATGGTGAAGGCAGTGGAGGCAGTAAAAGGCATGAAAGCATGACGGGGGCGGCCTTACGAATCGGCGATCCTGCCCCGGGCTTTGTTTTACCCGGAGTCGATGGGCGAACGTATAATGAGCAAGATTTTGTCGACAAGCCGGTTCTGGTCGTCATTTTTTCGTGCAATCATTGTCCCTATGTCCAGGCGTATGAAGATCGCCTCGTCGTGCTGCAACGAGACTATGCCGATCGCGGAGTGCAACTTGTCGCCATTAACTCCAATGACGACGACGCGTATCCTGAGGACAGCCTTCCGAATATGACCGCACGTGCCCAGGCCAAAGGATTTAACTTTCCTTACCTGCGCGATGCGTCCCAGCATGTTGCCGAAGCTTACGGAGCCACTCATACCCCGCAGTTGTTTGTGTTTGATCGCGCTCGCCGTCTGGCCTACACAGGGAAAATTGACGATAATTGGCAGAATCCTCACGCGGTAAGCCGTCACTTTCTGCGCGAAACGATCGATGCGCTTCTACGGGATGAGACTCCGGCTGTCGCGACGACCCATGCGATCGGTTGCACTATTAAATGGGCGCCCTAAAGACGCCTAGCAAGCATGGCCCTCGCAGGCTCAGCGAACGAACATGGACCATTCTCCTGGCGGTACTGGTCCTCCTCATCACCGCCGTCTCGTATGTGTGGCATAATCCTCCCACTCTCCCCTGGGCGTCACCTCCTCCCCCACCTCAGCTCGTTCCGGCCATGGTTCCTCTGGTCACCGGGGAAGAACCGATCGCGCAACTCTTTACACGAGCCGGCTGCGTGGTGTGCCACAGGATACCTGGGATTCTAGGTGCAGAGGGCCGCGTGGGACCTCAGTTGGTCCTTGGGCAAGATGGGCCAAAGCGGCTTTCGGACCCCAATTATCATGGGGAGGCAAAAACCACCCACGACTATATTTACGAATCGATCTTGTCACCCGGTACGTATGTCGTGCCGGGATATCCCGACAATGTCATGCCGCAATGGTACGGCCAGAAGCTCAGCGCAGGGGCCCTGGATAAGATTGCCGCGTATCTGGAGTCACTCTCAGAATGACCCGGTCTTGACGGATGTGACTGGAGAGTCGTTCAGCGAAGGGAGCCGGGGGAGATTAGAGGCGGGAGCCGCCTTTTATTTTGAGAGAAGGCCCTTTGGTGGCCGTGGCTTTATCAGGCGCCGCCACATCTTCATCTGTCTTGAGCCCGGCCAGCTTAATTTTCAGACGCAGATTATTGGTGCTATCTGCGTTGATGAGCGCTTGTTCTAAACTCACCTTGCCGGCCTTGTACAGTTCGAAGAGGACCATATCGAATGTTTGTGATCCTTCCTGAGCCCCTTGCTCCATCGCCTCTTTCAGAAAATCGATTTGACCTTTTTTGATTAAATCCTTGGCCCGTGGGGTGTCCATGAGAACTTCACAGGCCGCCACTCGCTTGCCGTCCAAAGAAGGAATGAGGCGTTGTGAAATAATGGCGCGAAGGTTCAACGAGAGCTGCAAATAGATTTGCTGATGTCGCCCGGGCGGGAAGAAATTCATGATGCGCTCAATGGCCTGATTGGCGTTATTGGCGTGAAGGGTACTCAAGCAAAGATGCCCCGTCTCCGCGAATGTAATGGCGGCTTCCATGGTATCTTTGTCCCGGATTTCACCGATCAGAATGACGTCCGGCGCTTGGCGTAGTGTGTTTTTAAGCGCCGCTTCGTACGAGTGCGTATCGAATCCAACCTCTCGCTGACTGATGACTGATTTCTTATGCCGATGGACAAACTCGATGGGGTCTTCAACCGAAATGATGTGGCCTGGCCCACGGTCGTTGCGATAATCGATCATGGCCGCGAGCGATGTCGATTTACCTGAGCCGGTGGCGCCGACGAACAGGGCCAGCCCGCGCTTCGTGACGGCAATGTCTTTCAAGACTGGAGGAAGGCCGAGCTTTTCAATGGGCACGATCTCCACTTTAATTAGCCGAATGACGATTCCGACATTGCCGCGTTGACGAAAGATATTGACGCGAAAGCGGCCGAGGTCGGGATAGTACAGGGCCAGATTCATCTCCATCGTCTCCTCGAATTCCTTCCGCTGCCGATCTCGCATAATCGCCAGCGCCAGGGATTCCAGATTCTCATTCGTCAAAGGCTCATCGCCAATCGGTTGGACCGTGCCTTGGATGCGATAATTAGCGGGAAGATCAACCGTCAAATAGATGTCCGATGCATCTTTGTCGACCATAATTTTCAAAAGTTGTCGAATATCGAGCGCCATGAATTCCTCCGAACGCAGTGCGAGATGTAGCGGCCGTGGGGCGAAACGAGCGGCGTGCTACGCCGCGCCCATAGCGGTGCCGGCAAAGAGATTGGGGTTCATACTGCGAGACTGTGCCTCAGCCTTCGTAATGACGCCTCGCGACGTCAGATCGACCAGGGCCATGTCCATAGTCTGCATGCCGTCCTTTTGGCTTGCCTGCATGATTCCAGGGATCTGGTGGAGTTTCGCCTCGCGGATGAGGTTTCGCACGGCGGTCGTCGCCGTCATAACTTCCAAGGCGGCCACGCGACCGCCGGTCTTCTTCTTGACCAACGTTTGCGTCATGACGCCTTCGATGGATTCAGAAAATTGTGCGCGGATCTGCGATTGTTGGTTCGGGGGAAACACGTCGATCACGCGGTCGACGGTCTTGTACGCGCTGGAGGTATGCAAAGTCCCAAAGACTAAATGGCCGGTCTCGGCGGCGGTCAACGCCAGCTGAATCGTCTCTAGGTCCCGCATCTCACCGACCAGAATAATATCGGGGTCTTCACGCAAAGCCGATTTCAGGGCATTGGCGAAGGAATGGGTATGGGATCCCAGCTCACGCTGGTTGATCAGACACTTTTTAGATTTGTGGACGAACTCAATCGGGTCTTCGATGGTCAGAATGTGGCCTTCATACGTTTCATTGAGATAGTTGATCATCGCTGCGAGCGTCGTCGATTTTCCTGAACCGGTCGGACCGGTGACAAGGATCAGTCCTTTCTCCTTGTCGCACAGCTGCCGAACGATGGGGG
>JBDUAJ010000051.1:0-14089 GCA_040004695.1 Nitrospirales bacterium
CCATCCGTATTGTGCATGAGGCGACATAGCAAGGGTCCGCTTTGACCGTAAGATTTCCCCATCGCCAGGCGAACGCCGCGCTCAATCCCCTTGCACCGCTCGTGATGGGTACGTGGTAGGGGGCTACAAGTCACCTGGCACGAACGGCTCACTTCATCATAAAATACATCGGATCCGCCTCGTCGTCCGTAGACCGGACAGAACAGTTGTTTGAAACGACAAACACGAGTGGTCATGTAAACCGAAGATAATTGAGCTCAGGAAAAGGAGGCCGGACATGGATCGAAGAACACTTCTGAAGACCGCTATGGTAGTGAGCCTTGGGCTCTTTGCGAACCGCTTAGGAGTCTGGCCCGTCGCAGCAAAGGAGGGACGCATCGTGAAAGTGACCAAGACGGATGATGAATGGAAAAAGCTCCTCACGCAGGATCAGCACTACGTGCTTCGGCAGGAGGGAACTGAGCGTGCTTTTACCAGCAAGTACCACGACAATCATGAAACTGGCGTCTATCAATGCGCGGGATGTGAGCTCCCGCTGTTTTCATCCGAGCACAAATTCGAGAGCGGAACCGGCTGGCCCAGCTTTTGGCGGCCCATCGAGGAGGTTGCTGTCGAGACCAAAACCGATGGGAAATTCTTCATGACGAGGACAGAAGTCCATTGCGCCCGATGTGGAGGGCATCAAGGCCACATTTTCGATGACGGCCCCGCGCCAACCGGCTTGCGGTATTGCATCAACGGGGTGGCGCTGAAATTCGTTCCGGCTTAACCGCCGGAGAACCAGGCATTGGCCGACATGCTGCGGCCCCGAGTGGCTGCGCGTCAGAGAAATGACGTGTGAGATCTTCCGATCGACTGACACGGTCCTCGTGGCCTGCACGGTACAGTAAAGGTATGAAGCGGAGGAAGGTCTGGTCGATCGGTCTTCTATGTGTGTTGGTATGGGCCGGCATACGTCATGACGCATCGGCCGAATGGTACGTAGCCGGACAATTCGGAGCGAACTTTGCGGACCGCTTGACGGACGTGAACGGAACCAATGGGTTCGCCGGCTCTCGCGCCCCCGATTTTGATTTAAAAAATTCCTTCACCTATGGCGGCAAGGTCGGGTATTTCCCAGGGAACGGATGGTTCGGCGTTGAATTCGATGCATTCCACACGACTCCACACATCAAAAATTTAGACAATGTTCCCGGCATCCACATGCGGGTGACGACAGCAGGGATCAATTTCATTGCACGCTATCCCGGCGTCACGTTTCAACCATACGCAGGGGTCGGCGCCGCCGCGGTGATCGCCCACATTAGCGACTCGCCGACCACACGGAGCGATTCCAACGTGACGGGCGGATTAAATGTGCTGGCTGGGATTCGGGCGTTCGTGACGCCATATGTCGCCATATTTACCGAATACAAACTCACGCAGGCCACGCTTCGATTCGATCAAGCGTTCAGCGGCTTTGGGACGGCGGGTGGTTTTATGGGTGACTATCGAGCACAGCAACTCGTCGTCGGGGTGTCATATCATTTTTAACAGTTGAACATGACTCGTGCACTACTTATCATCGGACTCATTCAGCTCTTGACGGTGTCGGCGTGCGCCCAGTCGGCTCATCAGACTGGACGAGACCTTCTTGATCAGGTCCTACCCGCAGACGTTCGGCAACAGATCGATTCGACGGTAGCCTTTGCCGACCTCAAGGCTGCCCCTTCCTCCTACGTCGGACGAACCGTGATGTTCAGCGGCATTGTGCTCAAAGCCAAGCGCGCCAAGGACCGGACAGAGGTTGAGGTGCTTCAACTCCCCGCCGCGCCCGGGGGCTTGCCGTCCAATGATCGAACCCGTTCAGAAGGTCGTTTTTTGGCCGTAGAAAATAAGTTTCTCGATCCCGCGACGATTGAGGCGGGCACCCCTCTGACGGTTGTTGGTGAAGTCAAAGGAGGTGTCACACAATCGCTTGACGATAGCGAATACACCTATCCTGTGATCGAGATCACGCGCCTGATAGACTGGAACAAAAGCATGCCGCCACAGTACGCACCCGGTAGGGGAGACCCTTATTACGGCGGGTACGGCGCCTACTACGGTGCCTATGCTCCCTTTTTCGGAGCAGGGTCAGGGTATGGATACGGGTATGGATACCCGTTCTATAGCCCTTACTATCCTTTGCTGTTTGGCAATCCCGGGCCCGGGCCATCCGCCCCACCGCCTCAACACCTCCCCCCGCAATTCAGGAAACGCGAGTAGCCTGTGGTCTTTCGGCTCTCATACGCCAGGCCGATTCCTATGATATCTCATGGTCTTTCGCCTTCTCTTTGAATAGAGCGCACTCATTTCTGTGACGTTCCAGTGAACTATGGGCGTTTTCCGCCGATGGAACACGCAGGACGGAAAGCCGCTTCTCGCATATACTTCTTGTAACACCCCACACCCAGCGGACCATGGATCAAAAACGAGGACTCTTCCGCCTCTCTATCAAGCGAACAGGCCGGCTCATCCAAGGAACGGATGTCAGGCCTTGCGAAGTTCTCGACTTAACCGACAAAGGGATGCTGATAGAGGCCCCTTGCGTCGTCTCTGTCGGAGACGAGCTGCTGCTCGAATTCCCGTTGACCACGACCACCCTGCTGCAGTGCACCATTCAGGTTACGCATGTGGCACCGCCTCAGCTAGGAGCCCGCATCGTCGCCATTTCCTCCGAACACCAGCAATCTCTCTCGCGGTTCATTGATCAGCTACTTGCACTGAACGTGACAGGGTTCTAGCCCGGATTATTCATGAATACCGTCGCGAAGCGGCTGAGACCGAAGTCCCGTACTGCACCCGCCCACCCCAGGCACGCCAAGACGTGCCCCATCCGTGGGCTTCTCGCTGGGCGCACGGCGCGATGAATAAAGAGCGCCACGTTTGTGCGCGCCGGCGAGTTGGTGAGCCGGCCGGTTCTTATACCTTCGCCATTTTGCGGTCCGTCGAGGAGACCGAACGAGAAAAGCCCCGCCGGGCAAGAGGATCGGCCGCTGTAGTAGGTGTTCATGAATAGCCCGGGCCAGTCCATGTCGCAGTCCGCCGCCTCCAGCCCTATCTCTGTTTAGTGTCCGCTGTGACCCTGCTCAGTTCCATCACCCCGGTCATGAAATACTTGTTTCAGCATACCGATGTGCTGCCAATCAGCATGGCAGGCCTCAGAGTGGCCATTGGATTTACCCTCTTACTGGCGATCAGTCTGATAAAGGAACGGGCAGCGTTGATGTCGCTGGCGTCTCGGGACCTGATGCGGTTATCCCTCGTCGGCTCGCTCGGGGTCCTGTCGTATGGGTTGGCTGCGTGGGGACTTCTCTACACCTCGGTCACGCACTATATCCTGATCTACGGCCTCCTTCCTTCCTGTACAGCCGTCTTTAGTTTTCTGATGGGGAAAGAGCAGGTGCGGACGTTGAAGGTCTGCGGGATTACGATCGCGTTCTTCGGCTGCGCCTTGTCGATTTCTGAGGGATTTGATCAAACATGGCAGACATTTGGCTTAGGTGACGGTTTGGTACTCTTGTTCACCATCGCGATGTCGGCCCATATCGTGCTCAGCACAGGACTCGTCAGGCGACTCGGCGTCATGACGTCCAACACCGTGATGTTTGGAACGAGTGCGTGTGCGTTGTTCCTCTGGGGGGCGACGTGCGAAGGAGTGCCTCATCTGTCGCTCTCGCTGATGACCATGAGCTTGATGTTCTACATGGGCGCGGCCACTGCAGCCGTATTCTTTCTCCGCGCCTTATCCCTGCAATCGCTGACCCCGGTCACCGTCGGGACGTTTCATCATCTGGTCCCTGTCTGGGCAATTGCCTTTGCATATCTCTTTCTTGGGGAACCGATTGAAATGCACACCATGATAGGCGCTGCAATTATCCTGGCGGGCACGGAATGCGTGAGGCGGGGAACCCGGAAAGAGCAATGTCTGACGCCCCGCTACGTCACGCTCGGTATTCAGCCTCACGGACAGTCTCGCTAATAAACCGTTCCTCCAATGCGGCCCCGCCACACACCACAGAATGAGCAGGTCAGCTCTTCTTGCCGCCCCTGACTAGGCTTCTTCGGCAGCTCAGCGATCAGCCGGTTCACCGAGTCTACCGGTTCGACTCCATCTCCATAGACACGCGGGTACAGACCTTGGCAAAGGCAAAAACCCCCGGCTGTTCCTCCTGAGGCACGTTGACCAGAGAGGCCAGCGAGGCCAGATATTCGCCCTGCCCTCGCGCGATGTTCTCTTTGACATTGTCATAGTCAGCACGGTGAAGGCCATCACTTTATATTCGGCCTTAAAGGTCCCATCCCCTGCAAACCATGATTTCTGGGAGGTGTTCTACGTAAAGTTTTTGGTGGGCGCCGTGAGATCGGTCACGGCTTGGAAGTCCCGTCGGTCAGTTCGCTCGACGCTCTGAACGCGCTTCACTGAGGCTTTAAAGGGCTCCTTCGTCACGTCAAGAGTCGGCTGTGTGACAAGGGGCTGCATCGCCACTCACCCGAAAGCAGGCTCGTAAGTGCAGTCGACATGAAACAAGTGGGATACCTGTTCGCCTTCATCAGTCACCTCCAGTTCACATACCTAAAGTGTACAGAAGACGAAAGCTGACTTTCCATCGGTGCTGCCGATATTTCCTGTCCGTTAAATGCAGACGCCATAAGCGCTTATTCGTGCATTTGCATCTTCGGCAATTCGCGCTAGAGTATCTATCAAGACCTTGAATGGTCAGCCCCTGTTGATTCCGATAAAAAGTATGGGGGGGGTCTGTTATGCACATAGAGATCAAAGCCTGGTCCCTGTTGTTGCTCACACTGACATTTTTTGCCGTGTTGTGTGCCGCGGCGGCATTGAGCGCCGTCATGCAACCGGCCAAATGGAGTGAGCGACAAGGAAGCGGCCAGACCGGATTCTAGCCCGGGTTTCACCGATCGAGTGGCGGCTGGGCGAATGCCTTCGATAAGGCTCGCAGACCCTCCTGGTGGGCCCTTGGGCACTTCTTCAACTCCCCAAAAAAGAAAAAACTCATTGACAGGAGAGTTCCGATCCCGGCCGGGATAGATCCAAAGCGGTCGGCCTCAGCCATTACACAACCGTACGGCATCTCCTGGCTGGATCAGTGGACTCATGTTCCTCTCCCCCGCTTGTGGCGTATGAGCTGATTGAGCGGCCGCGCATCACCTGCTAGACTACTTTCAAGGAGACATTCTTAGCAGCACATATCAACCGTCTTTTGGGCCAACGCTCATGTCTTTCACTATCGGTATCATCTCAGACACGCATGGGCTCATGCGTCCGGAAGCGCTGGCTGCGCTGCAAGGCTCCTCGGCTATCATTCATGCGGGTGATATCGGTAGTGAATCGGTTCTTCGCACCCTCCAAGAGATCGCACCCGTCTATGCGGTTCGCGGGAACAACGATACGGCCGAGTGGGCCGCGAAGATTCCAATCGCGACGGATGTGACCATTGCAGGGATTGCCATCCATGTGCTGCACGACATCGCTGAGCTGAAGATCGCCCCTGCAATGCAACAGGTTCGAGTCGTCGTGACGGGCCATTCCCATCGTCCCCTCATTGAGGAACGTCACGGCATTCTGTTCGTCAACCCAGGCAGTGCCGGTCCCAGGCGCTTTTCGCTTCCCGTGTCCGTTGCCAAGCTGGAGATGTGTGCCGACAAGTTGACCGCCATTCTCATTGAACTGGATGTCCCAAAGCCATTGCAGGGAAGTTGGTGACGGGCGTATGAAACGGACAGACCGTGGACTTCGCCAATCCTGACATAATCCGTCGCATCATCGACTCATGCCGCACCATAGCGGTCGTCGGCCTATCCGGGAACTCATCGCGGCCGTCGCACCGGGTTGCGGCATACATGCAGCAGCAAGGCTACACGATTATTCGATCAACCCGAATGAACAAGTCGTGCGTGGCGAACGCGCGTATGCCACTTTGTCGGATGTCCCTGTAAACATCGACTTGGTGAACGTATTCCGGCGTTCAGATGAGGCTGGCGCTGCTATCAATCAGGCGATTCAGATTGGCGCACGAGCGGTGTGGCTTCAGGAAGGAGTCATCGACCATTCAGCGGGGAGGCGAGCCTGCGAGTCAGGACTGCTGGTCGTCATGGACCGTTGTTGGCTGAAGGAACATCGACGACAGCGCGCGACGACGCGACCCTAGTCAGCATCATCCGCAATCGGAGCAGGCTTGCAGAAAGACAAGGCTCTATTTCCACCCGGCGACCTCATAGCCTCGCTCAGTCAGACAACGGTTCACGACATTCACATAGGCCGGGTCCGGCTGAGATGGGCTGAAGAGCCCGCCCAGGAAACCGAAGACCGCTCCGCTCGCGGCCCCCACGGCAGCGCCGATCCCTGCCGACCCCACGATTGCTCCCCCAACGGCACCGCTTGCCGCACCGGTCCCCGCTCCCACCGCCGTTCGCCCTGCCACTGTGCCGCCTTTGCCAGAACCGCTTGACGCGCCTGCCTCTTTCGCGATCTCACGACACCCCGCGATATCTTCTTTGGAGGTATCTTCGCCGACGGACTGAAGATGAGCATTTGGATAGAGGATCGGTTTGTGTGATGAGCATCCGACCAACCCAAGAAGACAGATCACTGTGCAGACACATTTAACCGACCCCATAGCGTGATCATAAACGACAGGCCGCGCAAAGCCTATCGGAGAGTGATGTACGAAGAAGCCCTTGAATGTAGAGGTTTGTCCTGTAAAGTCCTATCGACCCTTCGCGTATAATAACGACACGAGGCCTCGCGGCAGGCTGATAGAAGAGGAATTCAGTTACGTGTAACCTGTAATTATGCTTCGCTGGGCCGCCATTTTCTTTGTGATCTCGATTGTCGCCGCACTGTTTGGCTTTGGCGGTATTGCTGAGGGCGCGTCGGAAATTGCAAAGGTCCTCTTCTTTATTTTCTTGGCGATCTGTATCACCTTCGTCGTCCTTGGTGCCTTCGCCGCCAACAAATTGCGATCATAGCCCTCGACCGGCCGCCTTTTCATAGGCCGCGAGTGGGCCGCCTTGACTGACGCCTAGAGGTAACTCCTTAACTCTTCACGCTGCATGAGATACAGAAAAATTCTAACATTTTCTGGGTAACCATCCATGCATATTCCTAAGAAAGGCAAGATCTTCTATCCTCCTATAGCCCCTGCTTTGTAATGTCGGTCTTTTTTACACCCTCCACGTTCTCTCTATCTCACCAGAAATAAGCAGTTTTAAGTATTGAGCGATTGACCCGGGGCAATAGCTGTCAAAATATTTGACACTTTGCAGACGAAATAACAGAAGCCTATGTAAATAAAACAACGTAGATTGTAGAGGCATGTCTGTTGCTCTAAAAGTCCTACAACGTTTCAACCAACCAAAAGTATGGAGGAGAACCCATGTGGAATCTGAGATCAACCCTGCTATTGGGAGCTGCGCTCTTTATCGCCAGCCCAGTACAGGCAGGTAATATAGTGCTGACAGGCATGATGATGACTTCCATCAGAGCTCTGCAGCCCTTGCACAGGCGAGTGGAATGATTGCGTTTGCCCGAGCCGGGGCACCGACGTCGACACTGCCGGTTCTATCGTTTGACGCGGGAGGCGAGTTGACAAGCTTGCTTACGACCCTTGGGATCCCGTTCACCAACATTAACCCGAACGTCGGGGTGCCGAGCGCAAGTAATTTTAATATTAGCCTGTACAGTGCAATCGTAGTTGCTTCTGATACGAGCTGTGGCGGCTGCGACAATAATGCCACCAGTTCAACGAATTTGGCCGGGGCCAGCAGCGCAATCGCCAATTTCTTTAATGCCGGAGGGGGCATTGCGACCTTCGCCGCGGCCAGCAACAGCCATTACTTCGATTTTCTGCCAGTCACGGCCTCTGTTCCCGGAATCATTACGTGTTCCAGCTGCTTTTCGCAGACCGCCGCCGGTCTAGCGGCAGGGGTCTCTGCGGTGAATGGCGATTTCCCGCATAACTTTTTCTCGTTTCCGGGTACGGGCGGTCTCAGCCCCTTGTTTGTTGCTTTCGAAACCTATACAGGCCCAGGACCAGGGAGAACCTTAACGAACCAACCCTTTACCATCGGTATCAGCGGCGCGCGCATTGATGACGGTGGATTCACCGGTGGCACCGTTCCCGAGCCGGCTTCCATGTTACTCCTCGGAACCGGGCTAGTAGGGCTTGCCGCATGGAGACGTTTTAAGCAGTAATTGCTAAGACGGTTCGATCCGCATACGGTCCAAAAGAGGGGTAGGGTTCCACCTACCCCTCTTTTTTTCCCACCTCGTGTTACTCTAGACCGTTGCATCCATCAAACACCATCGCAGGCGCTCAGGACCGGTTTGCAGACTCATCTAACTGCATGGTTAGCCACAGTGCACCTCGTCGACACTTCAATCCCAGGCGTGTTCCCATACATCACATCCTCGGGCAAGGCGAGACGGTGTGCTTTCGACAAAAGGGCATGTCGAATATTCGCCGGTGATCAAGCAGGCCATACTCGCGCGATCACTCATACAAGTACCCGACAACAGTCGTACTTCTTTTGAATGTGCGACCGCTCCTTCTGTTGAATGGTGCTGCGTAGGTTCAAGTGCTAGGGTACTACGCCAGTACGACACTATGGGACAATCAATCACGCCGGTTGGCAATGCGCTCAACGATGCGGAGGAGACCCCGATGAATAGGGACACCTGGATTGTGAAGAGAGCTGGCGGAGAGGAATTAGGCAGCATTCGAAAATTGATCATCGATTCGAATACGCGGCAGCTGTCCTATGCCGATGTCGCGTTGACTCAGACCAATCAGCTGGTCCGTTTGCCATGGACCCAGCTGGACATTCGACATGAGGGTATTTTCTTGAAACCGACTCATCTGCCGCTTGTGAATGCCCTGGATTGTCCGTCTCAGGCCGCCTCACTTGAAGTACTCGAGGTACCCATAAGGGTTGCGGGCAAGATCGGCCACAGTCGACGGAGCCTATCTTCGTCCAGTGCTTCGCCGAAACTTCACCCGTAAGGAGCCTCACTGGCGAGCGTTTCATTCTATGTATCCTGAATCGCTTTAGGCTACATGAGGTATCTTTTTTGGGAAGGCGTGTATCTCAATAGAGATATTGGCCGTGTTATCCAGCCGGATTCATGCTAGATTTTCCCTCTTCTCCACCCCGTAAAACTCCAACCCATCCGACCGCGGTTGAACCGGGAGCCAGCACTCGCCGACCTACGTCTATTGTGATGTATTGTTGCTACTTCCTTTGACGACACCCATTATCATGCCTGACTTACAGCATTGCACCAGACATTTGTATACATAAGAGTTCTTAAGTTATTCGACAGATGGCTTGCTTTGGCTTGAAACACGAACGAAATGTAGAACGGAATACTCACGGGAGGTGGAGCATGGTACGGCAACAAGAATATAGCCCCGAGCTGACCGGTTTGGCCGATCTGCGTGAGGGACCTGGCGTGATGATTTTAACAGCGGGCGGTCACCTGCAATACATCAATCGGCGCAGTTGGGATCTCCTTCGCCTGATCAACGAATCGACCTCCACGTACGCTTCCAGCGGGTTGCTGCCCGCCGAAGTCACTGAGATATGCCGGCAGATGCACCATCTTCGCCGCGCCGAGTCACCTATCAAAGACTGGGAACAGGTCGAAATCAGACGCATGGCGGGAGGCCCTGAGCAACCGGTTTTGCTGCGAGGATTTGGATTACCTGGACAGGACGGAGAGTATGCCCGCGTGCTGATCATGATGGAAACGGTCGCCAGACGAGAGACGTCCACGCATCACGCCAAGGAACGGTTTCAACTCACCGAACGAGAGAATAGCGTCGTCGAGAGACTCGCGAAGGGGTGGACCAATAAAGAAATTGCGGCCGAACTGAAGATTGCCGAACCGACCGTGAAGGCGCATATCAGACACATTATGGACAAAACCAAATGCACCACTCGAACGGGCATTGTCGCGCAAGTGCTGCATGCGTGAGAGGACGTTAATCGTTAAACGTGAATCGTGAATCGCAAGAGGAAAACGTTCCTCGATCTTACGAATAACGGTTAACGATGAACGATCTCAATCTTGCGATTCACGAATAACGATTCACGTTTAACGTCTGGTTTACCCCATATCTTGCAAGCGATGGTCGAGATTGCGCTCGAGGGCGAACGTCTTCGAGCGCAAGGTGGGAAAGAGGACGACGGGACGATCTTGACGATCTTTCACAATGAGTGCGTCCATAGGCAATCTGAACGTCGACGGATCGCCGATCAACCAGGCGCTACATTCAAATGGGAGCGGCGTCAGCACCGTCTCGACGCGATACTCCTGGCGCAGACGATACTGCAACACGTCAAACTGCAATCGACCGACCGCTGCGACGAAGGAATCCAATTCGCTGAGACTCCGCAGAATCTGCATCGTGCCTTCTTGCGCCATCTGCATCATGCCCTTGTCAAAGGCCTTGCGTTTCCCGACATCGGTCGGGTGAATGCGGGCGAACATTTCCGGCTGAAATTGCGGAAGCGGCTTATAGTTAAATCCATCGGTCAATGAAATCGTATCGCCGATGGCGAACGTGCCGGGATTGATGATGCCGATGATGTCTCCGGGATAAGCCACATCGACGGTGCTGCGCTCTTGCGCAACCAGGCTATGCGGACGCGACAGTCGCACCTCCGTCCCTAATCGATGATGTTTGACCACCATATCGCGCTCAAACCGGCCTGAGCAGACCCGCAGGAAAGCGGTGCTGTCCCGATGCCGGGGATTCATGTTGGCTTGCAGCTTAAACACATAAGCGCTAAAGGGCGTCTCGATCGGATCGATGACCAGTTCGGTGCCGTCCGTGCGATCCGCGAGGCGGATTTGCGCAGACGGCGCGAGATCCACGAAGGCATCGAAGAAGTTTTCGATTCCGAAGTTCGTCAACGCCGACGCAAAGAAGACCGGTGTCACTTCGCCCCGTAAAAAACTCTCGCGTGTGAAGGGATTCCCGGCGACTTCCAATAATTCCAGGTCGTGCTGTACGTGTTGCCGCACGTCTTCAGAGAGCCGGGAGGCCGCTTCAGGCCCGTCGAATGGCACCTGCACCATCTGCGCTTTGGTCGATCCCCCGACGCCGGTCTTCGAGAAGAGCAGCATCTGGCGAGTGGCGCGCTCCACAACACCGGCAAAATCGCTGCCCGATCCGACGGGCCAATTGATCGCGCTGGCCTGGATGCCCAGCACGTCCTCCACTTCCGTCATCAGCTCAAGTGGCGGCCGCCCCGGCATGTCCATCTTGTTAATCAGCGTCAGCACGGGAATATTCCGTAGCCGACAGACTTGGAACAGCTTGCGGGTCTGCGTCTCGACACCTTTGGCCGCATCGATCACCATGATGGCGCTGTCCGCGGCCGTGAGCGTGCGATACGTATCTTCGGAAAAATCCTGGTGGCCGGGCGTATCGAGAACATTGATCACGGCGTGCTTATAGAAAAACTGCATCGCCGAGGCCGTAATGGAAATGCCCCGCTCCTGCTCCATCTCCATCCAGTCGGACGCCGCGACCTTTCCGCCCTTGCGTCCTCTGACCATACCGGCGGTCCGAATCATGCCGGAGTATAAGAGCAGTTTTTCGGTAAGGGTTGTCTTGCCGGCATCAGGATGGCTGATAATGGCGAAGGTGCGACGGCGGCCGGCTTCGGCACGCAGTTCACTCTGCAATTGGGTGGCGATCTGTGCCATATTATGAAATTCCTAGAATCAAAGTGAGGTCTGACAGAGGGGTATCCGATCGAGTAGTTCAGCGGAACGCCGGGAACCTCTTCGACTTTCGGTGCCTGCCACAATCTTTTCGAAGGATTGAATAGTGTTGACCGGCCGTGGATTATACCAGATAATTGTATGTTCCCATACTTAGTATGCTGACAGAGTGCCTGCTTCAGGCCAAGCTTAAGAGTGGGACATACTCCCGTGATACTTTTCAGTAGGAGGTTTCCATGCGCGTTCGCTCTCTAATCGCCGCAGTGCTGCTCATCTCCATCGCTGCGGTCCCGTTTGTGAGCTGCGACCGGTTTTCGCCTGAAGCCAAAAAGGCCAAGCACCGGGAGCGCGGTCTGGCGTATTACGAGAAGGCACAATACCAGGAAGCGCTCATCGAATTGAAGAATGTCGTGCAAATAGACCCAAAAGATGCGGACGGTCACTATCGCCTCGCCTTGACCTATTTAAAGGTCGGCGGTCTGCCCAACCTCCAAGCGGCCTTTGGTGAATTGAGCAAGACGGTCGAACTGGATCAGTCCAACCAGGATGCGCAGCTCAAGCTGGGCGAAATGTATCTCCTGAGCCAGCAGCCGGCCAAGGCACGGGAACATGCCGAAGTCGTCCTCGCGTCCACACCGCAGAACACGCAGGGTTTGATTCTTCACGGTCAAAGCCTCATCAGTGAAAAAGAATTTGAAAAAGGCATCGCCGAACTGAAAAAAGCCATCGAACTAGACCCGAAGCACATCCCGACCTATCTGACGCTGGCCCAGGCCTACCTCCAGATGAAGAATGTCTCGGAAGCGGGACATGCCCTCGAGCAAGCTTTGGCGGCCGATCCAAAGTCGATCGAGGCCATTGTGGCCATGGGAGATTTCAGGCTGATCAGCGGCAAGCCGGATGAGGCGGAAGCGCACTACAAACGCGCCTTGGAGATCGCCCCCGACAAGGATGTCCTGTACCTGAAATTAGCAGGCTTTTATCAGCTCGCCAATAAGTGGCCCGAAGCGGAAGCCACCTACCAGAAGTTGGCCGCCGCCAAGCCCAAGGATGAAACTCCTCCACTGATCCTAGGAGAGTTTTATAAGCAAACAGGCCAACGGGATAAGGCCCTGGCGAGCTTCCAGCACGCGGCTGAAGTGAACCCATCGTCCAACATTGCTCGCGATAAATTGGTCGATTATTATTTGGATATTGGCAAGCTTGACGAAGCAGACAAACAAGTTCAAGCGATCTACGAAAAGAATAAAAAGGATCTGTCTGCCCGGTACTTCGATGCCAGGCTGCGTCTCGCCCGCGGCAAGGCCGACGAAACGATTGAGATGCTGCAAGGCGTCATCAAAGATGAGCCGCAACACGCCGGCGCCCACCACATCCTGGGGTTGGCGTACGGGCAGAAAAATGACATCCCGCAGGCTCGGCGTGAATTGACGGAAGCCGTAAAGTTAGCGCCCAACTTGCGAGAGGCACGCACCGCCTTAGCGACCATTCATTTGGCCGAAGGATCTCCCGATCTGGCCATCGAACAGGCTCAAGCGGCCCTTCGTTTGAACGGACGGGATTTGGCGGCGGCGACGATTTTGGGCGACGCGTATCTGCGGAAGAACGAGATCCAGAAGGCGAAGCAAACTTTTGAGGCCATCGCGAAAGCGTTGCCCAACGAGCAAGTCAGCCGCTACCGACTGGGCCTGATCGAGCGGAGCGAGAAAAATGATGCGGGCGCCATCGCGCATTTTGAAGAGTCCTTGGCCATCAATCCACACGCCATTGAACCGCTGGATCAGATCGCCACAATCAAACTCGCCCAAGGCAAGGCCAAAGAAGCCAGAGAACGCGTGTTAAAACAGATCGAGGTCTCTCCCAAGAATCCTCTCTTCTATAATCTGCTTGGTAAAATCTGGTTGCAGACCAAAGAGACCACTCAAGCGGAAGCCGCCTATAAAAAGGCGATTGAGATTACACCCGATTTTCCTCTTTCCTATACCAATCTGGGCGAGCTGTATCTTGCGACGGGAAAGCAAGACCAAGCGGTCAAAGAGTATGAGGCTGCATTGGCGAAGAATCCAAAGCTCGTGGGCGCCCATATGATCTTAGGCATGATCCACGAACGGAAGAAAGAAGTAGACAAAGCCAAGGCCAAATACGAGGAGGTCCTCAAATTAAATCCAAAGTTCGGCCCGGCAGCGAATAATCTCGCCTATATTCTTGGTGAAGAAGGGACCAATCTCGATCAAGCCCTGTCTTATGCGCAGACAGCTCGTGAGCAACAACCGAACGACCCCAGTGTCGCCGATACGCTCGGCTGGATTT
>JBDUAJ010000052.1:0-13967 GCA_040004695.1 Nitrospirales bacterium
GTCTCCCCTGAATTGGACGGCGGCCGGTATCCCGTGAAGCGCGAGATCGGAGATCGCCTGGAGGTGACCGCGGACATTTTTAAAGAGGGGCACGAGGTGCTTATGGCGGCCCTTCGCTATCGCTCTGCTGGTGAATCAGACTGGCGCGAAAACCCCATGAGGCCCTTGGAAAACGATCGCTGGGCCGGCTGGTTCGATTTGACCCACAATACCCGCTACTACTATACGATTGCCGCCTGGGTGTCAGCCTTTGAATCGTGGCGCCAAGAGGTCTCAAAGAAACGAGAGACGCAGAGGGATTTGCACGGTGAACTGTCGGAAGGGCACGCACTGGTGGACGCAGCGGCGCGACGAGCTGAATCAGCCGACCGAGCCCATCTTCATGATCATCTGATGCGTTGGGAGGCGTCGGATTCGCAGGACACTCTCATTCGACTGGCACTGTCCGACACGCTGGCCGATTTGGTTCTCCGCTACGAAGAACGCGTGGCGTTGACGGTTTACGACCGAGAGCTCGAAGTCGTCGCGGATCGCATCCGGGCTCGATATGGTGCGTGGTATGAAATGTTTCCGCGCTCCCAAGGCACGGAGGCCGGTCGAAGCGCTACCTTTAAGGACGCTGAACGGCGACTTCCTGCCGTCCAGGCAATGGGCTTTGATGTCCTGTATCTGCCACCCGTCCATCCCATCGGCCGAACGAATCGGAAGGGACCCAACAACAGCCTCGAGGCAGGCCCTCACGATCCCGGCAGCCCCTATGCGATCGGGAATGAAGAAGGCGGACATGATGCGATCGAACCGGGACTCGGGACGCTGGCGGATTTCGATCGCTTCGTGAAAGCCGCGCATGACCACGACATGGAGATCGCCTTGGATTTCGCCATCAATTGTTCACCGGATCATCCCTATGTCACGCAACACCCTGACTGGTTCTATCATCGACCGGACGGAACCATTAAATACGCCGAGAATCCCCCCAAGAAATATCAAGACATTTATCCGCTCGATTTTTATTGCGCTGACTGGCGATCCCTCTGGCACGAAATGAAACGAGTCCTGCTATTCTGGGTCGGTCACGGCGTCAGGATTTTCCGTGTGGACAATCCTCATACGAAGCCCGTCGCCTTTTGGCAATGGGTGATCCACGAGATTCAAACCAGCCATCCCGATGTGATCTTTTTGTCCGAAGCATTCACGCGCCCCAAAATGATGCGCGCCCTGGCCAAAGCCGGATTCACCCAATCCTATACCTATTTCACCTGGCGCAATACGAAGCAGGAGCTGACGGACTACCTGACTGAATTGACGCAGAGTGACATGAAGGAATATTTTCGGGCCAATTTCTTCACCACCACTCCGGATATTCTCCCTGAAATTCTCCAACACGGCGGTCGTGCTGCCTTTAAGTTCCGCCTGGTGATGGCGGCGACTCTCTCGCCGTCATACGGCATCTATAGCGGCTATGAGTTGTGTGAGAACCGGGCTATTCCAGGCACGGAAGACTATCTGCAGTCCGAGAAATATGAATACAAGGTGTGGGATTGGGACCGTCCCGGAGGGATTACGACGTATATCGCGGCTGTCAACCGCGTCCGACGGGACAATCCGGCGTTGCACGAATACGAAAATCTCCGCTTCTATCCAGCCGACAATGATCAAGTGATCTTTTACGGCAAAATGACAGCTGATGGGTGCAATGCGGTGCTGATGGCCGTGAACCTGAATCCGTTTCAAGCCCAAACCGCCCGGTTGACCATTCCTCTTGCCGACCTCGGCATCAAACCGGACGAGACCTATCAAGTGCATGACCTACTCACCGATCATCGAGATCTCGTGATCGGCGACAGCTATTCCATTCGACTGGACCCCCACGTTGAACCGGCTGCGATCTTTGCCATCCGCCGATGGACGCGCCGGGAGCAGGACTTCGATTATTTCATGTGACGAATCGCTCAAAGGCCAAATTGTTGTTGAACACACATATTCTTGACATCACCAACTCCCACAAGCTGCTCAAAAAGGTCTCCAGCAAGGCCGCAGGGAGCGCGAGTCCCGAAGCGTACTGGACAAATACGTTGAGGGGCGCGCACGACCGAGAACGCAGCGGGAGGCCTTTTTCAGCAGCCTGCTATGTCTGACTCCCTGTGGTATAAAGACGCCGTCATCTACCAACTCCACGTCAAGGCGTTTCTGGATTCCAATGCCGACGGCATCGGGGACTTTCGCGGGCTCACCGACAAGCTGGACTATCTACAGGATCTTGGCGTGACCGCCCTGTGGTTGCTGCCTATGTATCCCTCACCGTTCAAGGATGATGGGTATGACATTTCAGATTATCTCGATGTTCATAAACACTACGGAACGCTGAAGGACTTTCAGACATTCCTTGACGAAGCACATCGTCGCGATCTACGGGTGATTACTGAGTTGGTGATTAACCACACCTCCGATCAACATCCATGGTTTCAGGCAGCCCGTCTCAACCCTTCGTCGCCATACCATGACTATTACGTGTGGAGCGACAGCGATAAAACGTACAGCGGCGCGCGCATTATCTTTACCGACACCGAGCGGTCCAATTGGGCCTGGGATCCTGATGCCAAGGCCTACTACTGGCACCGCTTCTTCAGCCATCAACCGGATCTCAACTTCGATAATCCTCGTGTGCGGGAAGAAGTGATCAACGTGATGAGGTTCTGGCTCGATAAAGGGGTGGACGGCTTACGTGTCGACGCCGTGCCGTATCTCGTGGAGCGCGAAGGCACCTCTTGCGAGAATCTGCCCGAGACCCATGAGGTGTTACAAGAGATTCGCCGGGCCGTCGATGCCGGCTATCAGGACCGCATGCTACTGGCCGAAGCCAACCAGTGGCCGGCCGACGTGCGTCCGTACTTTGCCAACGGCGACGAATTTCACATGGCCTTTCATTTTCCGCTGATGCCGCGAATTTTCATGGCGATCAAAAAAGAAGACCGCCATCCGATCACGGACATTCTCAGGCAAACACCCCCGATCCCACCGAATTGTCAGTGGGCGCTCTTTCTCCGCAATCATGACGAGCTGACTTTGGAAATGGTCACCGCCGATGAACGGGATTATCTCTACCGGGAGTACTGCACCGATCCACGGATGAAGATCAACATCGGCATCCGGCGACGCTTGGCGTCCTTGATGGACAACGACCGCCGGAAAATCGAGTTGCTGAACAGCCTGCTCTTTACCATGCCCGGCACACCGATCCTCTACTACGGCGATGAGCTGGGCATGGGGGACAATATTTACCTCGGCGACCGCAATGGCGTCCGCACGCCGATGCAATGGACGGGCGATCGGAACGCCGGCTTCTCCAGGGCTGAAACAGCGCAGCTCTACCTTCCCTTGAACGTCGATCCGGTCTACGGCTATCAAGCCCTCAATGTCGAAGCACAGCTTCGCGTGCCGAATTCCCTGCTGAAATGGACGAAGCGGATTCTGGCCGTTCGCAAAAAGCACAAAACCTTTGGACGCGGCACGCTGGAATTTCTCAACCCGTCCAATCGCGCGATTCTGGCCTACGTGCGGAAGTTCGAAGGCGAAATATTGCTGATCGTCAACAATTTGGCCAGCACCGCCCAACCGGTCGAACTGGATCTTCGGCGATTCATCGGCGCCGATATCATTGAGCTGTTGGGAGAGACTAAATTCCCTCGCGTCGCTGAACATCCCTATCAACTCAGCTTGACGCCCTACGGCTATTTTTGGTTTCAGCTTGTGCCTACCCGAGGGTCAAGGAGATAGTAAGTGGGCTCCTGGCCGGATCGTCTCATCGAATACATGGAAAGCGAAGGACGCGAGGCCTTGGCAGACTATCTGCCGCGCCAACGTTGGTTCGGCGCAAAGGGCAAGCGCATCGTCAGTGTTCACCTCCACGACCATGCCGTTCTTCCCGGTGCGCCACGGCCGACGCTCCTGGCTATTGTGGCCGTTGAGTTCCATGACGGTCAGGTTGAGCGATATGTGCTGCTCCTCGTCATGACGCCTCACCTCGAGCCCAATCAGGCCTCTCCTCCAGATCGGCTGTTTAATCTGCCTGACTCTGCTGGCCGGATGTGGGTGACGGATGCGACTGCGGATGCGGACGTGTGTCTGAAACTTGTTGACGGGATTCGTGACAGCCTTCAGTGGCAGGGACGCCGGGGCACGTTTCGGTGCCTACCGACAATCACGGCCGATTCCGCACTGACCGTACCCCTGCGGCACGCGAAGCGACTGTCCGGTGAGCAGAGCAATACCTCCATCGTGCTCGATCAACGGGTTATCCTTAAACTCATCCGTAAATTCGACCCCGGCGTCAATCCGGATCGAGAGATCCTGGAGTTTCTGAACACCCGTACTCGCTATCAGTCTGTTCCGCCATTGATCGGGTCGATTGACTATCAAGCGTCCTTCGACGAAGATTCGTCTGAATGGTCGGCGACCGTCGGTCTCCTGCAAACATTCATACCCAACGACGGCGATGGCTGGAGGGCCGCGATTGAGCATGTCAAGACGCTCCTCCATGACACACGAACACCGATCACGAACCGGCGGACGGACGAGCTTGTTCAGCAGTCCTGCCAGACCGATGTCACGGCCATGCGGCGGCTCGGCGCCATCACGGCCGAACTTCATGTCGCGCTGTCCTCAGATGCGACGGATCCAGCGTTTCGTCCGGAACGGATTTCTGAAGAGGATATCTCGGCCTGGTGCTCAGGCATGGCTTCCCAAATTGGCACGGTCTTCGGCCAACTCAGGGCTTTGGATCGAAGCAGGCAGGCTCACTTGCAGCTCACTGAAGAAGACATGGCATCGTTAGAGTTCAGCTGTGAAAAGAGACTCGATGGTCTACGCACGTTACTCGATGATCCGGTGACCAAAATCCGGGTGCACGGAGATTACCACCTGGGGCAAGTGCTCAAGAAGGGCGAGGAATTCATCATTTTGGATTTTGAGGGAGAACCGGCGCGGCGGCTTGAAGAGCGGAGAGCAAAACAGTGTGCCCTCAAAGATGTCGCCGGCATGCTACGTTCCTTTAACTATGCGGCGTGCGCGGCGCGGCGAGAAGGAAAGGGGGACGCACAAGATGATGAGAGGATCACGACGCTGTGGGAACGATTGGTCTCGGATGCCTTTTGGAGCGGCTACACCGCAATGGCGCGACCGGGTCAGGTGTCGTTCATGCCCGGGACGCACGCCGGTGCTCAAACAGTACTCCGTGTATTTGAACTGGATAAAACGATCTACGAAATCGGCTATGAATTGAACAACCGTCCCGACTGGCTGGATATTCCGCTCAACGGTCTCCGGCGGATACTGGACCGGCGCGCTTAATGCCGTGCCCCATTCCGGTTTACTGTGTGAAAGGATGGCCTGTCCGCGGGGACGCCATTTGCAACAACTCATCCACCTTCTTGAGCAAGACGTCTGGCGCCACGGGCTTTTGAAGAAATTCTACGTCTCCGGTCATTCCATTCTCGCGAAGAAAATCCCCGGCATAGCCGGATAGAAAGAGGACCTTGACGTCGGGCATGGTCGATCGGAGACGCTGCACCATGGCGGGTCCACTGAGGCCCGGCATGATGACGTCACTAATCACCAAGCGGCACGCGTCGCCATAGTGTGTAATCAATGCAAGCCCTTCGACGCCATTAGCGGCCTCCGCGACGATATAGGAACCATCCTTAAGCGTTTCGGTCACCAGCAGTCGGACGGTCTCCTCATCCTCCACGACGATCAGGACGCCATCAGGCGGATGTGCCATTGCTGATCTCCTGCGTATTCGCTGTCTGGTCCGTGAGTCGAGGGAAATACAGCTGGAATCGAGCGCCATGCCCAATGGCACTGCTGACCGTGATATATCCGTGCTGCTGTTTGACGATCCCGTAGACCGTCGTTAATCCCAGTCCGGTTCCGTCGCCCATGCCTTTGGTCGTAAAAAACGGATCAAAGATATGCTCTTGGGTGTCATTATCCATTCCACAGCCGGAGTCTTTGACCGAGAATGACACATAGCGGCCTGGGCGCGACCCGGGATGCTGCGCGACAAAGCTTTCGTCCATTTCTGCGTTACTGGTCTGAAGCAGCAGTTCCCCACCCTGTGTCATGGCGTCCCGAGCGTTGATGACTAAATTTAAAACGACTTGCTCCAGCTGAACCGGATCGATCGAAATTTTTCCGAGCTGTGGATCGAGGACCAGCGTCAATTGAATGTGTTCTCCCAGGCTCTTCGTTATGAGGGTATGCAGATCCTCAATGACTTGATTCAAGTCCACAACCGCGAGTGCAACCGGCTGTTGGCGGCTGAATGAAAGGAGTTTTTTGGTCAGGGATGCCGCCCTCGCTCCGGCGTCACCTATGACTTGAAGGTGTGAGAGACGACGGTCGCTTCCATGCTTGGCGACCAGACGGGCGGTGAACCCATTAATGACCATGAGTAGATTATTAAAGTCGTGCGCGATCCCGCTCGCCATGCGTCCCACGGCTTCCATCTTTTGCGCTTGGCGTAGTTGTTCCTCAATCCGTTTGCGTTCAGTAATGTCGGTGATCGTCTCGATGACATGTGTCTCGCCGGCATCCGTGACCGTCTTCGCCCAATGGACAAGGATCGTCTGGCCATTCGGAAGCGGCACTTCGTTTGACGTCAACTCGCCTGTCCGAAGGGTCTCTCCCATACGGCAAAATTGGCAGGGCGCCGCGCTGCCACCGATGGCGGCATGGCATCGCTGGCCTCCGATATCACCAAATTTCCCCAAGCCGGTTTGATTTTGAAACTCGACGTGGTATGTACTCGGGTCAATGACGGTCACAATAACAGGCTGCGAATTCAGGAGGCTTTGCGGATCGTAGTGCGCCTGACTGGTAGGTTTAGAGGACATCATACCTCTCTTCCGCTTAGGTGACGGAACGTTTCGCAACCGCTATATGTATCGGCTGTCACAAGCCAATACTTTACCGCCCGCACTTGGGGGCCATCGGGAGACAATTTAAGAAGAGAGGGCGCGATACCGTGGACAGCCAAAAAGCGCAGTCAGTCGACCGTGGGTTGGCCACAAGCGATTGACGCAAATCGATGACGACGGATGGCGTTGAGAGCACGGTGGGGAATTTATTGTCGCACAGCAGTGGCTGAGGAATGATCGGCCCTCATCGAAGTCCCGTTGGGCTGATCATTCCTCCGGATTCGCCTCACTTCAATCGCAGCATTTTACGTTCAAACTTCGTATCGGTCGTGAGCTTTTCCATACTTTCCGCCAGCACATCGTTCAGGAGCTTTTCCGCATCTTCAGCGTCAAACCAAAACACGTTTTGTGAGCCGGCTCCGTTTAGAGTCATGCGGACATTGCTGTCATCTGCCGTATTTTGAGCCTGGACAGCGATCTTGGACTTGGCAGCCATTTCGGTGGTCCTTAAAAATCTACTCTGCGCATCCATCGACAGCGCCAAAATTTTCCCGGTGAGGATCACATCGGGCTTTTCCGGCGCGATTGAATCCGCGGATTTCACCAGCATGACATTCCATCCCTTGCCTTTCAGATAGTCTGCGACAGCCTTCGACACCGCATCCCCATGCTTGCCACCCGGAATTTCAAAATAGGATTGACCACCCATAATGTGCGAACGTGTTCCCAGATGAGTCGGCTCGGGCCGTGCATCTTCAAAGGGCACGATGACCACGAGCGCATCCGGTTTTTGCGTACTGGTTTGGACAACGGGAACGAGATTGATCGGAACGACCTCGCCTTTGGCCCCGCAACCGGCCAATGCCAATATCCCTACGAAGCCAATCACATTGAGTATTCCTCTTCTCACAGCCGCCTCCTTATGGAAAATCCTGCCAAGACGTTCGCACGCGCCCTATGCGCGCTTCCACCATGCACGAGCACGGTCGGGCTTAAGGAGAGGTACTATAACAGATTCATTTGGGGAGGCAAATCGACGGGTTGCCATGTCTCCCGTTCATCTCGGAAGGGATCAACCCCGTACACGCACTTGACTGCTCCTGCGTCCAGTGGTTAAGATCCCCCCGGACCCGCAGTCCGCGTGAGGTGGACCGCGGGTCCTGTTATGAGCGCGGCTTACCAAAGCATCACCCAGCGATCTTTCTATGATTGAAGTCTCACACGTTACCAAGCGCTACGGCGATTTGACCGCCATCGATCGGGTCAGCTTTACAGTTGAGAAAGGCGAAGTCCTCGCCTTTCTCGGACCCAATGGCGCCGGCAAAACGACGACGATGCGCATTCTGACCTGCTTCATGCCGGCCACTTCTGGAATCGCACGCGTAGCCGGGTTCGATTGTTTTGAGCAGTCTCAAGAAGTCAAGCGACGCGTGGGATACCTTCCTGAAACGCCGCCCCTCTACCAAGAGCTGACCGTGACGGAATATCTGACGTTTACCGGTCGTCTCAAAGGCATGACCGCCAACGATCTTCGCACCGGATTGGACCGAGTCATCGAACGTCTCTCGCTCGGCGATGTCCGACATCGCCTTATCGGCAATCTTTCCCGAGGCTATAAACAACGCGTGGGACTGGGCCAGGCGCTTCTCCATGATCCACCCGTGCTCATCCTGGACGAGCCGACCGTCGGGCTCGATCCGAAACAGATCATCGAAATCCGGGACCTCATCAAGAGTTTGGCAGGCTCGCATACGGTGATTCTGAGCACGCACATCCTTCCGGAAGCGACGGCGGTGTGTCAGCGCGTCGTCATCATCAATGGTGGCCGGATCGTCGCCGAGGACACGCCGGATAGGCTCTCAGCCCGACTGCGTCGCTCGGAGAAAGTCAGCGTGACGGTCAAAATGCCGCCGCCTGACATGGTGCAACAACTGCGCTCCCTGCCCGGCATCGTCGGCGTGTTCGAGCAGAGTGATGCGAGCACCTATCTCTTGGAGTGTGAACTGGGCCGCGATCATCGGGATGAGATTGCACGCTTCATCGTCGGGCAAGGCTGGGGCTTACTGGAATTAAAAACCATATCGATGACGTTGGAGGACGTGTTCCTCCGCCTGACGCAACACGAAGATGGCATGGCCGAGGCGGCCACAGCCGTCGAGGGGACGACAGCATGACGTCCGTCCATGCGCTGATCGCCAAGGAGCTCCGCTCCTACTTCGTCTCGCCGGTGGTGTATGTGGTCGGAGCCGTCTTTCTCTTGATTTTTGGCGTGCTCTCTTATTTGGCGGTCGTCAATGCCGGCGCGCAGGCGGTGCGTCTCATGCAACTGCAAGGCGCGGCGGCCCAGCTCAATCTCAACGATCTCGTATTCCGTCCGACCTTTTACAGCATGGCCCTGGTGGTCTTGCTGGTCGTTCCCATTCTCACCATGCGCTTGTTTGCTGAAGAGCGAAAGTTGCGGACCTTTGAATTACTCATGACGTCCCCGATCGGCGTGAACGAAATCGTTATCGCCAAATTCCTGAGCGTCTACGTGATCTATCTGGGTCTCTTGGCCTGCACCGGTCTGGTGCCCTTGATCCTGTCGGTCTTCAGCAGCTTTGATTGGAACCCGGTGTTCACCGGCTACCTTGCCCTGGCTCTATTGGGTGCGCTCTTTCTCTCCACCGGCCTTCTCGCCTCGGCCATGACGGAAAATCAAATCATCGCGGCATTCCTCAGCTTCGGCTTGTTGATCATCGTCTGGCTACTGGGCGCGTTCGGCGGGGTCATTGGCGATACGCCTTTGGGGAATACGATTTCCTATCTGTCGTTCATTGAGCACTATGACCGGCTGGTTCGCGGGTTGGTGGAGGCCAAGGACCTGATGTATTACGCATCCGGTGTCGTGCTCATGCTGTTTCTGGCGCATCGCGTGGTGGAGTCGCAGAGGTGGAAGTAGAGAGATGGGCGTGGCTAGGCCGGACTCCGTGCTCGCGCATCGCGCACACTCAGAAGGTGCTCGATGAACGCGCGCAATTGAATCCGACCTACCCACACCCTTTGGGTTAGAGATAACAAGAGGGATGATGAAGCGATTGATACCTGGACTTGGTGTGATTGGCGCGATCTTTGGGATTGGCGGGCTGGTAGTGTATAGCCTGGATCCTGGGATGCTCCGGTTGGTCACACTGCTGGAAGGCCTGGCACTGGTCTGCTTGATCGTGTTCTTTGTGACGCATTATGAAACGGTCAAAGCGTTCTCGTCACGCCGCTCGACGCGGTTGGGCTTCAACAGCATCGTGATGGTGGTGTTTTTTATCGGCATTCTGGCCATCGCGAATTTTCTCGTGGCGCGCCATTCGACCCGTTGGGATTTTTCCGAGACGGGACATTTCACATTGGCTCCTCAAACGTTTCAGGTGCTGCGAGGTCTGAAGCAAGACGTTAAGTTCACAATCTTCAGTCAAGATCGCAGTCCGTTATATGCGACTTATCGCGATCTGCTCGACAGCTATAAGCAGGCGAACGACAAAATCAAAGTCGAGTTTGTCGATCCGGAGCGCAAACCAGGCATCGCTCGTCAATATGGCATCACGCGCATGGACACGGCTGTGGTTGAAAGCGGGGAACAATCAACGCGTATTACCGCGGCCTCGGAGACCGAACTGACGGGGGCCGTCATTCGGCTCTCAAAGACCACCAAGAAACGTGTGTTGTTTTTAGAAGGCCATGGCGAGCGGGGCCTTACGGACACGGAACGTGGAGGCTTTGCCGTCTTGAAAGAGGCGCTGACCAAACAGGGGTATGACTCGGCGCCATTATCTTTGCTCCAAGAAAGCGCCGTCCCGGATAACACCGCCGTGCTCGTCTTGGGTGGTCCTCGCCGATCCGTGACGCCCGATGAACAAGCACGGATCGCTCACTATGTCGCAACAGGCGGACATGTGCTGATCATGCTCGATCCCGATGTGCAAACAGGCCTGGAGCCGTTGCTGGCCACATGGGGTGTTGAGCCGGGGAAGGGCGTACTGGTTGATCTACAAGACCGGATTGCTCAAGGCGATTTGACCGCCCTGCTCGTGCGCACGTTTACGGAACACGAAATTACACAAGATTTGACCGCCGCCGTCCTGTTCCCTGCGGCCCGCCATTTGGTCTTCCATGAAGACCAAGCCAAAGAGTGGGACTACGTCCCGCTGGCCCGAACGTCCCCCCGAAGTTGGGCGGAGACGGATTTAAAAGGCCGTGTGGTCAGCTTCAACGCGCAGGAGGACGTGCAAGGTCCTCTGCCCCTCGCCTTTGCCATGACACCGAAAAAGGCGGCAGAGCCAGGCAAATCGCGTGCGGCTGTCGTCGTCATTGGCAATTCCTCCTTCGCCAGCAATGGCTATGTCAATTTCCCGGGCAACACGGATTTTCTTCTTCACACGATCGGATGGTTGGCGGAAGAACGCGATCTGATCTCCATCACCCCGAAAGAGCCTGCGTTCCGCCCATTCATTCCCAACCCGGCTCAGGAACGCGCGCTCCTGTACATTCAAGTGCTGCTCCTTCCTTCCTTGACGTTTCTGCTGGGGATGACGATTTGGAAAAGGCGGCGCCGTCTCTGATCGGAATGCTGAAAAAGGCACTACTACACCCACCCAACCCCGAGCGTCATCTCACCCTCCCAGCCCCCGCCTGCGAGGACAGGCGCTTTACCCGAAGAATGCGTCTCTTCCCGAGCTTCGTTCTTGGCTCAGAAAAATCCGCAGCTCACCGTAGGGAAAGAGCCGATCTCGACCAGCCAAAGGGTGTGCGGGTGAAATGGTGGTACACCTCCTGTTTTCCTCCCTGCCGGCTTGCACGGGAAGGGGTGCGTCTTGGCGCACCTGGTGCGGGAGGGTGTGATGTTAGCCCTTTTTGAGCATCCGGCGTATTCCACGTAACGGCCACTGATTTTTTTAAGACATGAAACGCTATTCGCTCACAATCGTGATGGCGGTGCTGCTTGCGGGACTGGGCGGCTATGTCTATTGGGTGGAGCTGCCCACTGAGCGCACGAAAACGGAAACAGAAGCCACAGAGAAAAAACTCCTTCCCTTTACCGAGCGGGAGATCACCGGAGTAACCGTCCATTCCGAATCAGGGGACATTGTCCTGGTCTCAAAGGACGGCGCCTGGCGGATCACGGCCCCCCTTCAGACAGAAGCGGATACGCGAGCGGTGCAGTCGATGCTTCGGTCATTGGTCCTGGGGAAGATCACCCGCGTGGTGGAGGAGCAAGCGACTGCACTGGCTCCGTTCGGATTAGACAAGCCATCAATGACGCTCACCCTCACAGGCAATTCGCAGCAGGAAACGGTGTCGATCGGCGAGAGCGGACCCATCTCATCGACGCTCTATGCTATACGGGCTTCCGATAAGAAAATCCTGCTCACCGACCTGTCCACAAAGGACTTCCTCAACAAAACCCTGCTGAGTTTTCGAAAAAAAGAAGTCCTTCCCGTGGATTCCAATCAAGCAGAACGCATGCGTCTCACCTATCCGAAAACGGAAATTGTTCTCTATCGGACGGACGACAAAGATAATAAGAAGAAATGGTCGATCCGATATCCCATTGAAGCGCGGGCCGATCAACCCGAAGTCCGAACCCTCCTGATGAAGCTGGATGACCTGAAGGCACTGGCCTTTATTGATCCAGGATCACATCGTGATGAACAATTGAAGAAGCTCGCCAAGCCGGACATCAAAATTATGGTGTATGCCGGCGGCGTTGAACACACCGTCAAACTCTATCAACCGGATCCATCGACCGGGGAGGCCTTTGCCGTCACGACCCCGGAGGCGCCGATCTATCGCATCAATCCCGTGATCTTGAAGGACCTCACCAAAGATCTATTCACCTTGCAAGATAAGCGGCTGCTCGGCATGGACGGTGACGAAGTCGCCAAGTTGGAAGTCAAGACACGTGAAGATCACTACACACTCATTCGTCAAAACAATACGTGGGTCTTGGAAGACGCGCCCCAAGCAGGGCTGGACCAGGTAAAAATCGCACTCTTTGTCAGTCGAGTCGTGGATCTTCCGGCAGAGATTCGTATCGTCAAGCAAGCCGGTCCGCTGGCGCCGTACGGCCTGACCTCCGCGACCGCAGAATTTACAGCAACCGGCAAGGACGGCAAAGCGACTGGCCGTCTCGTATTGGGCACGCGCACCGGCGGCCTGGTCTATGCCATGGGTCGTGGACTTCCCGGCGTCTTCCAGGCACGATCAGACTTACTGACCCAAATTCCGTCGAAACATGGTCTTGAAAAGATACGAGAAGGTACGTAAGTTAAGTACTGCTTGTGGTCTTTCATGAGGTTCTCTATAGTCTTTCCGCTATCTATAAGGAGGTAGGCATGGATATTCGTATGAGTGTCATGATGTCGATTGTTGCTACAGCATTAATAGTTAGTGGCTGCGCAAGTACTGAAGAAACCCGACCGGCTAGCGGCCCTTCGATGAAGGAGATTCCTTCCGCAAAAACCCAAGAAACACCTCCCCCCCCCATGGCGAAAGAACCCGCTGCTCCCGCTCCTAAAGAATCCGCTGCTCCCTCGCCAATGAGGGGAACGTCCAGCTCAGCGGATTCCCGTAAGGCAGTGCAAAGCGATCCGCTCCAAGCGTGTCTCGAGGCGACTGCGAAAGGCGCATCGACCGGTCAACGGTCTATGGCCGAGCAAACCTGCCAGCGTGATTTCGGAACAGGCGATTCCCGGGCAGTCGCATCGGGCACACAGGGCGATACGCTCCAGGGTTGTGTCACGCGTATTCCGAAGGATGCCACCGTCGGACAACGCATGATCGCCGAGCAAGGCTGCCAACGCGATGAAGAGGTACGGAAGGGTTTTTAGCGGAAACAGATTCCTTTTCATTTGCTCAATTCATAAGAACCTTTATTCCGTAAGCTGATCCGCGCTCAGTACTGAACGCGGATCAGCCCGGTTTGGCTCTAGACTTCCTTTTCCCCATTCGATATCGGACCCTCGTGCCCCCGTAGCTCAGTCGGATAGAGCAGCGGTTTCCTAAGTAGTCGCACGCCCT
>JBDUAJ010000210.1:0-4118 GCA_040004695.1 Nitrospirales bacterium
CTTGATCCAGTACGATCATGACGGTGAGGGCGAGGACGAGGATCTTCATGATTCGTACCAAGAGCATGCGCACGGGTGGTTCCATCTCCACGCGGCTGAGCCGCTGATGGGCCACATTTCCGAGCCATTTGGCAAAGAGGATGCCCACGATAAGAATGACGATGGCACTCACGGCCTGCAGGCCATAGCGCAGGATGAGATCCGTACTTACTTCTTTTATCGGCATGGGAGTCCTCCCCCGTCAGTCATGACTATCGTCCGAACAGGTTTTTCAGCGCCTCTTTGCCCTTCTCAAGATCGGGCTTCTTGCCTTTCAACAGATCATCTGCGACACCTCGGACCTGCTCCCTGACTTGCTCCTGAATTTTTCCTGCAAACGCTTTGGCGTCGAGTGCATAGACGGGCGCCTTGGCGGTGCCTGTAATGAGCATCGGCACGGTCATTCGGTTTCCCGTCATCGTCATTCGAAGCGCCGGGGCGGCGGTGACAATCTGCTTGCTGAGCGCCTCCGCTAGGCTCAGCTTGGTTTTGAGATTGAGGGTTTGATCCAATTCGATGGCGCCGCCTCCCGTCGCTTGGAAGTCATGGCTGTCCATGAGGAACCGTTCGACGTTGATCGTGCCGTGCTTGATTCCGAACCGTCCTTCGATTGTGGAAAAGACGGTGGCTTTGGTGGCGTCGAGCGTGATGCCGGCGACGTTTAACAGCCTCACGGCTTCCTGTATGAGATTCACGCCTTCGATCGTGCCGTCTTTGACGGTGAAAGAGCCATTCCCTTCCAGGCCGGACATCAATTCCATTTTGGAGAACCCCCTTCCCTGTAGGGTCATCTGGGCGTTCGCCGTTCCGCTGACGGTCAGTGTCTCCATCAGCGCTTCAACGACAGGCCCGAGCTGTACCCCTTGCAGATTGACCTTCCCGTCAAACAAGGGGCTCGAAGATCCCAATGTCAGGCCGGCCTGCGAGAGGAGTTGCCCCCCGAAGACATTCAACGAGAGGTTATCCACCTTGGCGTGTTGCCCTTTCATGCCCGCCGAGAGCTTCACATCTTTTACCTCAACGGGCTTGCGCAGCGGCAGAATCATGGGAAGGTCGACGGTATTGATTGTCGTAGAGGTCGCCATGAGTCTGGCTTCGCCTTCGAGGATATTGCCGTTCACATTGATAGTAGAATTGCCGAGGATCACGGCGAATCGCAGCACTTTGACGGTCGCGGCGTCTAATGGAGGCGTATTGGGTTTGGCCGGATAGTCGGCCTCGGCCTCCACGTGAAGATCTCGAATTTCAACGGGTTTCGCCAGCGGGAGCGCGACGGGCAGATGCGCGGTGTTGATGATGGGTGACGCGACGGTGAGTGCGGCATGTCCACCAACGGCACTGCCCGTGATCGTTGCCGTCGTCTTGCCGAGCGCAATTGCCAGGTCGATCGTCTTCAGATCAAGCGTCTCCACCAACGGTCCGACTACGCCTTCAATCGTGAGCGGAATATTGTACGGCTGCACGACGGCGTCGACATGGAGACGGGGCATGTGGCCAAGCCGAACGGACTGGAGCAGCACATTCAAATCCTGCACAGTGTACTCGCCGGGTTTAGGCGTCGATTGATCACGATAGATGATCCGGCCATGCTCCAACGCGACCCGATCCACCGCCAACATGGCCAGCGCGCGCAAGGGACCTCCTTCTACGGTCGGCGCGGGCGGTGCTTCTTGGCGTGACTCAGGTGACGGAGGCGGGCTTTGCTTGCCGATCGTCGAGACATTGAGGACGCCGTGTTGATTCTTGATCACGGAAACGACCGGCTCTTTCAGCGTAATCTCTTCAACCTCGACGTGACCGGTCAGCAGCGGGAGAAGTTTCACACCGATGTCGAGTGAATCGAGTGAGGCGAACGGGGTACGGCTGAATGTTGGATCATCCATCACGGTGAATCCTGCGATGCGCACGCCGATTCGAGGCAAAATGGTCAGCCGCAAGTCATTGAGCGTGATCTTGCGATTCAAGGCCTCTTCGATCATCGGCTGGTACTGATCTTTGTACGTATTCAAATCGACGAGAAACGGAAGCAGCAGGACGGCGACAATCAGCAGCACGACGATGAGGCCGACAGCGATCAAAAATTTCTTCATGGCACTCCCTTCATCTGACGAGACTGAAGCAGTCTAACGAGGGTATTGTCTTAACTCAAGTGCGGGTAATGTCGTCCGGGAGAGAAACCACGATGGCGCCGGAGATGACGGAAGTATGTTATTCGAGTGTTTTAACTCGTGAATGGGGTGTTCTTTCGCGTGCGGGGTGTTCTTTCGCGTGCGGGTCTCATCGTGGAGCGGGATGTCGGCGACAATCTTGGTTCCGCGACCGGGCGCCGAGTTAATTTGCACGTGTCCATCTAATTTCCGGACGCGCATACAGATATTCTGCAACCCATGGCCATGCCCCATTGCATCCTGACTGTCAAAGCCGATGCCGTCGTCCTCCACTTTCAGACGGATGGATCGGCCGCGCCTGTGGAGTGAGAGTCTGCCGCTCCGCGCGTTGGCGTGGCGAAAACAATTGCTGATGGCCTCATGTGCCATATAGTACAGATGCACAGATTGTTCATCCGTGAGTTGCTGCGCCGCGCCGGGATCCATCCCAAGCGTAAATTCAATCCTTGGACGCCCTGCAAGGACTGTATAAAAGTGGCCAGGGTGGCGATGAGTCGATCGCCCCGAAGCCTCAGCGGTTCCTGCCTTTGGATATAGCTCCGGACGTCAGCGATGACTTGGTTGAGATGTGCAAGGGCGGCCTTTAAGGTGTCGTCAGCCACCTTCACGTCCTGGTTGAGTAAGATCCGACTCTGCTCGATCTCCATACCGACCGCATAGGCCATCTGAATATATTGTCGTGCAAATCGGCATCAAGCCGTTGCCGTTCTTCAAGTGCCAGGGCCAGCCGGGCTTGGCTCTCGCGTAAGGTCTGCTCTATTCGCGTACCGTCCGTAATGTCGGTGGTAATCCCTCCGATGGCGTACGGTCGTCCGTCTTCGTCGCGCAACGGGAATTTGACCACAATGCTCGTATGAAGCCCATCGTCATGCAGCGCCACTTCTTCGAATTCGAGCGGCCCCCCGGCGTCCAGAACCATACGGTCATTGGTTCGAAAGGCGGCAGCCTGCAACGGCGCAAACAGCTCATCATCGCTCTTATTGGTAATGTATTCACGGGTCAGATGGAACACGTCTTCGAATCGGCGATTGACAAAGAGGTACCGACCAGCCGGGTCTTTGACAAAGACTAAATTGGGACTGTGATTCAGGATGGCTTGAAGCTGACGTTCTTTTTCGGAGACTGTGCGCGATCCTTGTCGGCCGTCAGATCGGCGATGGATCGTCTTGTCTGTTGCCGACGATCCAGGCTTCCGACTCACGAGAGGCGCACGATGTAGGGGTACCCGGCGGACGGTTTGAGGTGACTCGTAATCACCCTGTCCTTGTCTTATGACTCGCCGGTTTGGGTGTGGCTTTTTTGGCCTTCCTCATCCATCGCCTCCGTGTCGAAGAATCGACCGTTTGAAAGATATCGAGAGCACGAGAAAAAAGAAAGGTCTTTTCGAGTGTTCGATCGATAAAAAGGTGCGACCTCGATGGCTTAGGCAGGGCTCAGGGCCACGATCAGCGAAACAAGGATGATGGGAGCCTGTTTCTGTTCGCACAGGGGCGCGCAAGTGCCTGTCTGCGGTTGATCCCGTGGCAGGTTTCACGCCTACAGGCAGGATCTGAATATATTTACTATTCGCTTGAGGGATGGAGCATGCCACTGGAATGGATCTCACCTTTGATGGCGCGAGGATCGATTCTTTTGACGGGTCGAATCTTTCTGAAAAGATCAACATCCTTCTGGTCGATGACAACGTCAACTGCCTTATGGCGTTAAAGGAAGTCTTGTCCGGACCGGATCGTCATCTGGTTATGGTGCAGTCGGGCGAAGAGGCCTTGCGCTATCTGCTGGGTGCCGATGTGGGGATTGTATTACTGGACATTCGGCTGTCCGGCCTCAGCGAAAAAGGGTGTTTAAGCGTCGACCAGCGTTCTATAGGGAACAGCAGGATTCGCGCGGACTTTATTAACACGGAGGTGA
>JBDUAJ010000211.1:0-4112 GCA_040004695.1 Nitrospirales bacterium
AATGGAGTCTTGAACTTGATACGCTGCCCAGAACGCGCGTCTCATCCAAGACTAGATAGGGAGGATTCTTTCTATAATGTCACTACCACCGTGATGCTTTTGTGACGAGCAATCTGCCAGAATTCGAGGTGCGTCGGAAAACGAGGGACGTTTAATGAAATGATGCCCTCACACCACTCACAAGGAGAAGTACATGCGAAACCGATCGGTCTTGGCCGTTATAGTCCTTGCTGTCCTAGCTATCGCACAGACTGCAGGCGCTGAAGTGGATCGGGAAAAGGCATTAAAAGAACCGGGAGTGTATGGAACATTTGCCGTCTTTAAGGTCGGAGATCACTGGTGGCAAATGGACCATGATGCCCGGGCAGGCGCCGTGGCGGACGTGAAAAAGGTCTTTCAGAAACATGCAGACAAGGTCACCGTGGATACGCACTTGCTGCGGGGCTTGTCCGAAAAAGCCGACTTTTTCGTCAGAGTCCACTCGAAAGAAATACTCCATAACCAGAATTTCCTCTTGGACTTGATGAGCACGACGCTTGGGAAAGATCTCAAGAACACCGACACGTTCAATGGAATTACAAAGGCGTTGAATTATGTGCCCAGCTTCCCGGAAGACCTAAAGGGAGAGCTGAAGACGTCGCCACCTCAGGGCACTCCGTACGTGGTGGTGGTCCCGATCCGCAAAGATGCCGACTGGTGGCTGATGTCGCAAGACGCCCAAACTGCCATGATGAAGGAGCATACTGATGCGACGGTCGCCTATCTGAAGACCGTCAAGCGCAAACTTTATCACTCCAGCGGCTTGGATGATCTGGACTTCATCACCTATTTCGAAACGGCCAAACTGGACGACTTCAACAATCTCGTGACGGGGTTATTGAAGGTCAAAGAGAACCGCCACAACCAGCGGTTCGGGAATCCCCTGCTCTTAGGCACCATCCGGCCGTTGGATGAGATCTTGGAAATTCTCGCACGCTAAGTTGAGAAATCCCCTCACCCCATTACGATGGGGTGAGGATATGCGTGGGTTCTTGTTCTTTTACACGGAGTAAAACCCCCACACTCAGCATGTTGCCTCTCATCGTGAATGCCCCTTGATTCCATCAAGTAATATTGATATATTATTCCAATGCCGGTTGCCAAACCCAAAACTCTTGAACAGGTCGCGCGGTGGTTTCATGCCCTCTCGGACGAAACCAGGTTGCGAATCATCGAATGTCTGGACGATGGTGAACAGTGTGTGTGCGATCTCATGATCACGCTCGATACGGCACAGTCTCGCCTCTCCTTTCATTTGAAGACACTCAAGGATGCGGGCCTGCTGAATGACCGGCGTGAGGGCCGATGGATGTATTATTCCCTCAATGCCCACACGATCGAAGAGCTTCAGGATGTGATCGCAGACTTGAAAAGGACCGATAGGACACGAAAGACGGCTCGCTCCTGCGAGTGAGTTTTTTTGCACTCATCCATCAATATTTATTGATGGCTTCAAAGGAGACGTTATGGACGAACAACAGCTCAAAGCCTGATCAAGGGAGAATACGGCCAAGCGGCCTTGCAAGCGAAGCGCGATGGCAGTTCCTGTTGCGGACCCATATCCAGCCTCAACGTCGACCCGATCACCTCGAATTTGTATAACCAGGAACAAGCGGCTGGAATGCCGGACGCTGCCTTGGCCGCTTCGCGCGGCGGGATAGACGTGCTGTTATCGGCCAAGCGCGTCGGCCCGAACGGAAAAGCGTTCGGTTTGGATATGACGGATGAGATGCTGGACCTCGCACGGGACAATCAACAGAAGGCAGGCATTGAGAACGTCGAATTTCTCAAAGGCGAGATGGAGGAGATCCCCCTTCCCGACGACTCAGTGGATGTCATTATTTCAAATTGCGTCATGAATCTCTCTCCGGATAAGGATCGAGCGTTGGGCGAGGCGTATCGCGTGCTTAAACCGGGGGGACGCTTCGCGATCTCCGATATCGTGACGCGAGGCCCGATCCCGGGCGAGATTCGGCTGAGCCTTGAATTGTGGTGCGGTTGCGTGGCCGGGGCTCTCGAAGAAACCGACTACAAGGTCAAGTTGGCGAAGGCTGGATTTGAAGCCATCGACGTCGAGCCCACGCGTATCTACCGCGCGGAAGACGCCCGCGAATTTCTGGCCGGCGCCGGCTTGCACATGGAGACCGTTGTAACCCTGGTCGATGGAAAGTTCATGAGCGCGTTCGTTCGAGCCCGCAAGCCCCTCAATGCGGCATCCGCATGTTCACCCCCGCGCGACAACGAAAGGAAGACGGCATGAAACAGGCCCTCGCCGATACGTCCACGCATAGGCTCCCCAAACGTCTGAACCTCTTTGAGCGGTACCTCACGGTCTGGGTCGTGCTCTGCATGGTCCTCGGTGTGCTGCTCGGTCAGATGGCTCCCCGGTTGGTCCAGACACTCCGCAGCATGGAATTCGGACAAGGCAGCCATATCAATTTTCCGATTGCCGTCCTCATCTGGGTCATGATCATTCCGATGATGATGAAGGTGGACTTCGGCGCCATTCGGAACGTCGCGACACGTCCCACAGGACTCCTGGTCACACTGTTTGTGAATTGGATCGTCAAACCGTTTTCGATGGCGGTCTTCGCGTGGGTCTTCTTTCGCATCGTGTTTGCCGCGTGGATGACTGCCATGGAAGCCGATCAATACATCGCCGGCTGCATTATTCTCGCCGCAGCGCCCTGTACGGCCATGGTCTTCGTCTGGAGTTATTTGACGGATGGCGATCCTGCCTACACGTTGGTGCAAGTGTCGGTAAACGACCTCATTATGCTGATCCTGTTCGCGCCGATCGTGGGCCTGCTGCTCAGCGGCGCCTCTTCGTTGACCATTCCATACGATGTATTGTTGTACTCGGTCCTGGCCTTTATCGTCATTCCCTTAGCCTTGGGAACCCTCCTGCGCTTCTGGCTGATACGCCAGGTCGGACGCAAGGCCTTCGAGACGACGGTCCTCCCCAAATTTGCACCCGTCAGTATCATCGCGCTGCTGCTGACCCTGCTCTTCATCTTCGCGTTCCAAGTCGAGAACCTCCTCGGCAAAAGCTGGCATGTCCTGTTGATTGCCATTCCCATCTTGCTCCAGGTGTATGTCAATGCGGGACTCGCGTATGGCCTCATGTACCGGTTCAAAGTCCCGTACTCCATCGCGGCTCCGGGTGCCTTAATTGGGGCGAGTAACTTCTTCGAACTGGCCGTAGCCACCGCCATCGCCCTCTTTGGTCCCGAATCTGGAGCCGCGCTCGCGACAGTCGTCGGCGTCCTCGTCGAAGTCCCGGTCATGCTGTCCGTGTGTGCCCTTTGCAATCGAACGCAGCGGTGGTTTCCCTGGACACCGGGCGAGTCGTTGGCCCCCGACCCGAGCCGTCTTGCGTCACAACGCATCGTCCGGCAGATGTAGCGCGCCGCGCCACCCCGCGAGAGCGTGGTCAACGGAAAGGAAAACCCTTGTCTTGCATTCGGTTCTCCAATGAAGGGCATGATGCCGATAACGCCATCGCGGCTGTAGTCTCCACGCGTTGCTGTTGGCCGTGAGGTACGGCTGACGTAGTGGCCAATCCGTCTTCCGTCTGCTCTGTGAGGAAGTCAGACCGATCATGCGATGGCTTTCGAATGACCACGATGCCAGCTCCAAAGCGTCTCCCTACATAGGAGCACCATCGGACGCGACGGCTTATGGATTCGGATTACGTCATCATGATGGTCGTTGTGAGCCTGATCATGCTTGTCACGCTCTTGCTCGTTTTTGCTCGGGACAATTGGTGGAATAAGCCGTGGCATCACATCACGAAGCCCGTTACGCTGCGCGAAGTGTTCCGCGACTGGATCGCCTATGTGCTAATTTTTATCGCACTTTCGCTGATTGTCCGAGGTGTACTGTGTCAGGCGTGTTCCTACTGTCAGCCATGTTGATTGTATAGGTACTAGCCCGTATTATTCATGAATGCCGTCGCGAAGCGGCTGAGACCGAAGCCCCGCCGAGGCTTCTCGCAAGTGAGGGCGACACAGGCGGACTTGCGGTCCGTCGAGGAGACCGAACGAGAAAAGCCGCGCCGGGCGAGAGGATCG